>JBBQHT010000036.1:0-24816 GCA_038324235.1 Acidimicrobiales bacterium | reverse complement strand
GGCGAGCGCAAGGCCATGGCGTTGCTGTCGATGGCCCTGCACGACCTCGGCATCGAGGCCGACTCGTTCACCGGCAGCCAGGCCGGGTTCATCACCGACTCCACCCACACCAACGCCAAGATCATCGAGGTGCGCGCCGATCGCATCCGGGCGGCCGTCGCCGCGGGGCGGGTCCCCGTGGTGGGTGGCGCCCAGGGCGTGTCCACGCAGAACGATGTGACCTTCCTCGGCCGGGGAGGCTCCGACACCACCGCCGTCGCCATCGCCCACGCGCTCGGCGCCGACATCTGCGAGCTCTACACCGACGTCTCGGGCGTGTTCACCAGCGACCCCCGGGTCGTGCTCAACGCGCGCAAGATGGACCACATCAGCTTCGACGAGCTGCTCGAGATGACCGCGACGGGCTGCCCCAAACCCGCCATGCGCTCGGTCGAGTACGCCCGCAACCACGGCGTGAACCTGCACGTCCGGTCCGCGTTCACGTGGGAACCGGGCACCATGGTCATCACAGAGGAGCCCGACATGGAACAGGCGATCATCTCCGCGGTCACCCACGACGCGGATGAGTCCAAGATCACCCTCGCCGGCGTCGCCGACCACCCCGGCATCGCGGCCCGGGTGTTCCGGGCACTGGCCGACCACAACATCAACGTCGACATGATCGTGCAGAACACGTCGCTCGACGGGCACACCGACATCTCCTTCACCGCCCCGAAGGACGAGACGGACACGGCCATCGCCACCTGCGAGGCCCTCGTCCCCGAGCTCGAGGCGCAGGGCGTCACGGCGGACCGGACCATCGCCCGAGTCAGCGTGGTGGGCGCCGGCATGAAGTCCCACCCCGGCGTCGCGGCCACCGTGTTCGAGACGCTCGCCACGCACGGCATCAACATCGAGATGATCTCGACCTCGGCGATCCGCATCTCGTGCGTGGTGGGCGAGGACCAGGTCGAAGAGGCCGTGCAGGTGCTCCACGATGCCTTCGGGCTCGGCGCCGGGCCCGCGCTCGTCGACTGACCCCGAGGTCGGATTGCTGCGGTTGCCGGCCCGGATCGAGGGCTCGGGCGCGCCACGGCCGACTGGCCCAGGGGGCGCAGCCGGCCGTGACGCGTCAGCGACGGACAGGTGGCGGGTGGCGGTCAGCTCACGGACGAGGTTCGAGGACCTTGGCGTTCTCGGCCTCGACGAGGTCGATGACCTCGGCGTCGAAGTCTTCCTCGGTGTGACCCTCGACGTGCAGCTGGGGCAGCCACTGCAGCCACTTCGGGAACCACCAGTTGGCGTCGCCGAGGAGCTCCATCGTGGCCGGTACGAGGATCATGCGGACGATCGAGGCGTCGATCAGCACCGCCACGGCCAGCCCGAGGCCGAACTCCTTGATCACGCGCTGATCACCGAGGATGAAGCTGCCGAAGACCGTCACCATGATGAGCGCGGCGGCCGTGATGACCCGGGCCGTGGCGCTGAGGCCGTCGGCGACGGCGAGCTCGTTGTTGCCGGTGCGGTCGTACTCCTCCTTGATGCGGGAGAGGAGGAAGACCTCGTAGTCCATCGACAGGCCGAAGAGGATGGCGAACATCATCATCGGTAGGAAGCTCTCGATCGGGCCGGTGTTGCCGAGGCCGAAGATGCTGCTGCCCCAGCCCCACTGGAACACGGCGACCAGGATGCCGTACGCCGCGCTGATCGACAGCAGGTTCATGATGACGGCCTTGATCGGCACGACGATCGAACGGAACACGACCATCAACAGCAGGAAGCTCAACCCGAGCACGACGCCGATGAAGATGGGCAGGCGCGCCTGGAGCTTGGCGGCCATGTCGGCGAAGATCGCGGTGACACCGCCCACGTGCACCGTGACCCCGGTGCCCGCCGCGGCCTGGGGTAGCACGTTGTCACGCAGGTTCTGCATGAGGTCGGTGGTGGCGGGGTCCTGGCCGGAGGTGGTCGGGATGACCTGCATGATGGCGATCTTGCCGTCAGCCGACGGGATGGGCGGGCTGGCGACCGCCACGCCGGGCGTGTTCTGCACGGCCTGCATCAGCGGCAGCATCGCCTGGGGCGTGGTGCCCGCCGGCAGCTCGGCCACGAGCAGCAGCGGGGCGCTGGCGCCGGCGCCGAAGCCCTCGGCCTTGAGGTCATAGGCGCGGCGGACCGTCGAGGTGGTCGGCAGGCTCGAGTCGTCGGACGAGCCGAGCTGGAGCGACAGCATGGGGATGGACAGCGCCAGCAGCAGGGCCAGGCCCCCGAGGGCGAAGGGCCAGGGGTGGCGCTGGAGGAAGCGGCTCCACTTGAACCAGAAGCCCTCGCGGCTGCCGTGGGCGTTCTTGCCGATGCCCGGGATCGACAGCTTGTCGATGTTGCGCCCCGTGAAGCCGAGCACGGCGGGGAGCAGCGTGAGGGCGGCGAGCATCGTCACGAGCACCACGGCGGCTGCCGACAGGCCCAGGCCCTGGACGAACGAGATGCCCATCAACAACATGCCGAGGAGCGAGATGACGACGGTGATGCCGGCGAAGAGCACCGCTCGCCCGGCGGTGTCGATGGCCCGGATGACCGCCCGTTCCGGGTCCATGCCCTCGGACAGCCCCTGGCGGTAGCGGGTGACGATGAACAGGGCGTAGTCGATGCCGACGCCGATGCCGATCATCGAGGCCAGCTGGATGGCGAACTCGGGCACGGTGGTGGCGTGCGACAGCAGGCCGACGACGCCGATGCCCACGCCGAGGCCGAACAGGGCGGTCATGATGGGCAGACCCATCGCGAGCACCGAACCGAACGCCAGCAGCAGGATCACCGCGGCCGCCGCGAGGCCGATGAGCTCCGTGCTGCCGAGGCCCTGCTCACCGGCGAACGCAAACCCGCCGAGCTCGATCTGCACGCCGTTGCCCTGCGCGTCGGCGACGAGCTTGTCGACCGCCGTGGTCGTGGCCACGGGGGCGTTGCGCAGGCCCTGGTCGAAGTGGACGGCGGCGTACGCGATCTTGCCACCCGGCGCGATCTGGCGGGCGCCGGTGGGGTCGTAGGGCGAATCGACCCGGGCCACCCCGTCGAGCGTGGTGATCGAGGAGAAGACCTGGCTCATCTTGGCCTGGACCGCCGGGTCGGTGACCCCGCCGTCCGCCTTGAACACGATGTCGCCGCTGAGGAAGCTCGAATCGGCTGGCGAGTTGGCCTTGAGCAGGTCGGTGGCCACCTGCGAGTCGCTGCCCTCGAGGGAGAACGATTGCGAGAACGCGTTGCCGACCGAGCCGCTGAGGGCCGAGATGCCGATGAAGACCAGGATCCACGCGGCGACCACCCAACGGCGGCGGTGGTAGCAGAAGCTGGCGAGGCGGTTGAGCACGGGATCTCCCAAGACGTGGACCGATCCGGATCCGGATCAGACGATCTGTGGTGTGACGAGTGACACAGGAAGTGGCGTCAGGTCAATCATCGCACCGATTCACCGTAGACTAACCCAATTGTTTATTGTGTCAAGTATTGAGTTCGGCTAGTATTCGGCCCATGGGGGAGACGGTGCTCACGACCAAGCCGGTGGCAACCGCGCACCGGGCGGCTTCGGCGACGACCCGCCAGCTCGATCAGGAGCTCGGCGAGCTGTTGATGCGCCTCATGGAGGCGGGCAAGGACTACATCTTCACCGCCCTCGCCGAGATGGATCTGACGCCCACCCAGGCCTTCGCCCTGCGCTCGCTCCACGAACCGCGCCCCATGCGGGAGCTGGCCGACCAGATCGGCTACGACGCCTCGCACATCACCGGCATCGTCGATCGGCTCGAGGAGCGGGGCCTCGTCCAGCGCCAAGCCGATCCGCACGACCGGCGCATCAAGCTGGTCGCCATCACCCCCGCGGGCGTCGCGTTGCAGGACGCCATCGAGGCGAAGGTGTTCGAGCACCTGCCGTTCCTGGATCGGTTGACGGTGCCTCAGCGGCGCGAGCTGCGCGACCTGCTCACCCTGGTGATCGAGGTCCCGCCCGGCGAGCCCCGCCCCTGCTGAGCAAGCCCCTCCGGCGCCGGCCTCGCGAATCGTGGTTCCCCCGGGCCTCATCGGCCTTGTACCCTTGACGCCCTATGCGTATCGGAATCGTCGGAGCCACGGGACAGGTCGGGGGCGTGATGCGAGCCATCCTCGCCGAACGCCAGTTCCCCGTGGAAGAGCTACGTCTGTTCGCCTCCAGCCGTTCGGCTGGCCGGCGCCTGCCCTGGGGAGACGGTGAGATCACCGTCGAGGATGCGGCCACCGCCGACTACTCGGGCCTCGACATCGCTCTCTTCTCCGCCGGTGGCTCCACGTCGCGTGAGCTCGCCCCGCAGGTGGCTGACGCCGGCGTGGTCGTGATCGACAACTCGTCGGCCTGGCGCATGGACCCGGATGTGCCGTTGGTGGTGCCCGAGGTCAACGAGCACGCCCTCGACTCGATCCCGAAGAACATCGTGGCCAACCCCAACTGCACGACCATGGTGGCGATGCCGGTGCTCAAGCCGTTGCATCGCGAGGCCGGTCTGCGAGCGCTCGTCGTGAGCACCTATCAGGCGGTGTCGGGGGCAGGCCTGGCCGGCACCAGCGAGCTCGACGAGCAGATCCGCAAGGTCGGCGACGCCGCGCCGGCCCTCGCGATGTCGGGCACCGCCGTCGAGTTCCCCGCCCACGTGAAGTTTCCCGAGACGATCGCGTACAACGTGATCCCCTTCGCCGGGAGCCTCGTCGACGACGGACAGCACGAGACGGACGAGGAGCAGAAGCTCCGCAACGAGAGCCGCAAGATCCTCGAGCTCCCCGATCTCGCCGTCTCGGCGTTGTGCGTGCGCGTGCCCGTGTACACGGGGCACTCACTGGCGATCAACGCGCACTTCGATCGCGAGATCACGCCGGAACAGGCGCGGCGCATCCTGGTCAAGGCCAAGGGTGTCGAGCTCACCGACGTGCCCACGCCCCTGAAGGCGGCGGGAGTGGATCCCACGTTCGTGGGCCGCATCCGCGTCGATCCCACGGTCGAGCACGGCCTCGCGCTGTTCCTCAGCGGCGACAACCTGCGCAAGGGTGCGGCGCTCAACGCCGTGCAGATCGCCGAGGCGCTGCTCAGCCGCCGCGGCTGATCACACCGGTGGGTCGGTGACGTAGCGCTGGGCGGCGTCCTCGAGCGACAGGTCGAGCTGCGCAGCGAGCGACGCCAGCCACGCCAACACGTCTCCGAGCTCGTGCTGCTGCTGGGCCCGGGTGCCCTTGCGGACCGCCTGGGCGAGCTCGCCGACCTCCTCGGCCAGCCAGGCCACCGTGGCCGGAACGCCCCGCTCGCGGTCGGCCTCGCCGTAGAGGTTCACCATCAGGTCCTGGAACTCGCCGATCTGCATGGGTGGATCGTAGGGCGCCGCCCCGCCGTCGCCGTGCTACAACCGGCGGATGCGCGAAGAGCTGATCGACCGGCCGGGAGCCCGGCAGGTCGCGTTCTCGGACTACGGGTCTGCGGACGACACGCCCGTGCTGTGGTGCCACGGGGGGCCGGGCAGCCGGCACGAGCCCGCCTACGTCGCCGAGCGGGCGACCCAGTCCGGGTTTCGCCTGATCGGGATCGACCGGCCCGGCTACGGCGGCTCCGATCCGCAACCCGGCCGCACCATCGCCGACTGGGTGTCCGATGCGTTGGCGGTCGCCGATCACCTCGGCGTCGACACGTTCTTCACGGTCGGGCTGTCGACCGGTGGTGCGTACGCCCTGGCGGTCGCCGCGCTGGTCCCCGACCGGGTGCGCGGCGTCGTGCCGTTTGGGGCGATGACCGACATGCGCTTCGCGGCGGCAAGGGCCACGATGAGCCGCCCTCACGCGCTGGCCGTGTGGGAGGCCCCGGATCGCGAGGCGGCGATCGCGGCCGCGGTCGAGTCCCACGGCCTGGACGGCAGCCGGATCGTCGAGGCCAACGACGGCCCGCCGCTCGCGCCGTCTGATCAGGCGATGCTCACCTCGCCGTGGGGGCGGCTGTGGATGCAGGACGTGCCGACGATGTTCGCCCACGGCCTCGAGGGCTACGCCGACGACCGCATCGCCGACGGTCCCGGCTGGGTGACCTTCGACGTGGCCACCATCGGGTGCCCGGTCGTCGTGCTGCACGGCGGGAACGACGTCATCTGCGACGTCATCCACGCCCGCCACACCGCGACGCTCGTGCCGGGCGCCGAGCTGCGCGTGCACGACGAGCTCGGGCACTTCAGCATCGAGGACGAGCTCGTGCCCACGCTCGTCGACCTGCGCGCCAGGGCCTGACCCGGGCCGTGGCCGACCAGGACCTGCGCCTGACGGCGGAGGAGTTGTTGCGCCAGCACTTCCTCGATCGACTCGTGCCCGCCGGTCTCGACCCGCGCGCCAACCTCGGCGGACGCCCCGGTGTCGACGTCGGTGACCTCACCGACGGCCACGCGGGCCAGCTCCTCTCGGCCCTCGACTGGTTCCTCGCCACGGCGGACCTCCCCTGAACATGTCCGAGTCCCGCACGTGAACCTCGCCGTCGCGACGCGTGTGAAAGCTCGGCTCGAGCGAGTCCCCGCCGCAACCTTCGCACGACCTGTGCGCGTGCCCAGCGCCGCTACGGGTACACGTGGCCGACCTCGAGGAGGTGCCACGTCCCGTTGTGCTTCGCCATCGAGACGGTGATCTGCCAACCGGGTTGGGCGAGCAGCACCGCCTGCGGCGACACATCGAGCGGGCCGATTCCGCCTTCGAACCAGATCTGGGAGCCCTGGACGCGATCGACGAACAACGCCGAAGAGGTGGATGAATTGCTCAACGGGACCGGCGCGCAGGGGAACGTGCGGCGGGTTCCTCCGCGCGTTGTGGACGATCGGTGGTCAGGCGCTGGCGAGCGCGGCGAGCACGACGTCGCCGCTCGGCTTCGCCACGGCGATGGTGTTGCCGCCGGGGAGCGTGTCGGTCCCGGGGCCGACTTGCGCGGCGAGCAGCGGTGCGTCGCCTGATCCGGCCAGCGCCAGGGGATTGTCGTTCCCCGGTCCTCCGAAGCGCGCGGCCCGGGTGAGTGCCCCGGCGGAGGACCACTGCGCCACGAAGCCGTCCGTGCCGCCGGATGAGGTGAGGCTGACGTCGCCGTTCAGCGCGATCGTTCCGCTGAAGGTGCCGGCCACGGTGACGAATCCCGGCGGGCTCGCCAAGGGCGTCACGACTCTTGCTGCGGCGAAGCCGTGGCCCCAGATGAACGCGCCCGAGGATTGCACGCGCAACAGGAACTGGGGCCCGGACAAGACGTAGCCGGCACCATCGGGGGCGCGGTACTCGACCGTCGAGTGGGTCGATCCGACGAGGTAGACCTCGCCCGCCGAGGAGACGGCCGGGGTGATGGAGACCGCGTACGGGCCTGCGCCTTGGGGGCGGACCTTGGCGACCCACCGGAACGACCCATCGATAGGGCTGAGGCGCGCCAGGAACGAGTTGACGGAGTCGGCCTGGATGGCCGTCACCGGTACGCCGCCGACGACGGCGGCCTGCGGGTAGGTGCCCGAGACGTACACGCCACCACCGCCGACGGCGAGGCCGGTCAGCGACTCGTTGCCGCCGGTCACCACGTCGGTCGCCCAGCGCAGCGTGCCGGCCGCGGTGTAGCTGGCGGCGAACCCGTTCACGTAGCCGCCGCTGACGTTCAACGTGACCGCCGGTGTGTCCCCGAACGTGGCCCAGGTCGCGAACGAACCGACCAGGTAGACGTTGCCGTAGAAATCGAGTGCGACCCGAGACACGCGATCACTGCCCGTTCCGCCGTCCGTGCGCGCCCAGATGATGTGACCGTCGCTCCCGGCGAACGTCGCCACGAACACATCGAGGGCGCCGTGGCCGGCCACCGTCCGATCACCGTAGGGCGTCGAGATGTGGACGGTGCCGAAGGTGGTCATCGCGAGCACGACGGTGCCCGACGGTGTGACCGCGATGCCGCCGAGCTCGGCGGTGAGTCCGTTGGCGATGCGATGTACCCAGCGCAGCGCGCCCGCCGACGTGTAGGAGACGAGGTAGGTGTTCACGTTCGTTCCGACCGTCGCCATCGTGCCCGCCGAGCCCGGACCGAAGACGGTCGGCCCGTAGAAGTACCCGGCCACGTAGCGGTTGCCGGATGCGTCGGTGCCCACCTCGCGCACGCTCACGGGCTGGCTCGCCAGCGGTTCGTTGGCGAACAGCGTCGAAACGGCGGTGGTCGTCCACGAGGGAACCGCCGCCGACGCCGGCGCCGCGGGGATGAACGCCCCCGCCACCACGAGCAGGCTGGCGACGGCGATGACCGATCGCCGAAGACCGCTGCACCGTCGCGTTCGATCTCCCACGTCCACGTCCCCTGTCGGTGTTGACCTACCGGTCGCCACGACGACGCTAGCGCTGCAACCGGCAACGTAGGCGTGGTTGTGACGGCCAGCTTCGCCGCTCGCCGCGTCCTCGTCCCCGTCCCACGACCAGTCCGCGAGACGCCGCGCGCGTGGTCGGTCCCGGATCTTGCGCGAGCGCGAATCCATCACCCGCTATCCGCCAGTCCCTCGTTTGACGATCCACTTGGTGGGTTGCCCGGTGATAGCGGCGATGAGGTCGTAGTCGTGGTCGTAGTGCAGCACCGTTGCGTCGTGGACCTCCGCGGTGGCGGCGATCATGAGGTCGGGCAGGGGCAGCCGGTGCTGTCCCTTCTTCGCGAGGAGTCGTTGCACGTCCATCGCGCGGTCCATCGCTTCGGCCGTCACCTCGAGCCACCGGAGGGCGGCGATGTCGCGTTGCAGCTTGTCGTAGTCCGCACGGTTGCGAGCGGAGTACAGGACTTCGAGTGCGATCACGTGGCAGGACGCCAATGCGTTTTCGCCGAGAAGAAGGGCCAGCTTTGCCCGGGCCTGTTGGCTGTGGCGGCGTTGTTCGAGCGCGGACTTGTCCGCGAGGTAGATCGAGGTCATTTCCAGGCGCCGCGCATCACCTCGGGGTCGGCGAGATCGGCCGCGGCGCCATCCAGGTCGTCGAGGAAGGCCAGGCGCTGCTTGCGCCCCGCGATGTCGGCGAGCGCCTGGTTCACAGTGTCGACCTTTGTCGACGTGCCCAGCGCCTTCGCCGCGGCCTTCAGGCTGGTGTCGTTGATGTCGATCACGGTTCGGGTCACGGTGGCCTCCTTGATATCAAGTAAGGCTCGTGACGATATCAAGGCCGGGCTTGGCTCGGGTGCTCGGCTCGCGTCCAGCCGCGGAGCGTCACACGGCGTGGTCGTCCCCACGTGCGCCCGGTGTCAGTCGGTGAGCCGTTCGTAGGTTGTCGTCTGACCTTTCCCGCCGTGCTGTCGGACGAGGTTCGCGCCGCGAAGCTGTCGCAACGCTTTGCGGATATTCGGAGCCGCCAAACCGAGGGCGTTCTCCAGTGCCGTCACAGTCAGCGGTCCGTCGGCGAGCGCGTCGAAGATGCGAGTGGCCGTTTCGGTGAACGCCGGTTTCGTTGATGGTGCCGGCGGGGGTTGGCGAAGAATCACCGTGAAGCGAGTACCGCTGTCACCGAAGTGAGCTGGTGGCAACCCGTCTCGGATCAGGTCGGCGACCACCCTCGGCAGGCCCGACGCGAGTGCCTCGGTGACACGTCCGCCGGTGGCGGACGAGCGGACGTCCTGACAGATCGCGATGAGAAGGGCGTTACGAGCGGACGTGACGCCGGCTCGACCGAGTCGATCAACCGTGAGGCCGTACAAGCCACCAGGGCTTTGAATCACCAAGCGATCGACCCGAAGCCGGATCTCGACTGCGAGCCCTTGCGACCAGTCATCCAGGTCGCGATGAACCAACGCATTGGACACCAGTTCGCGGAACGCTTCGATCGGGTACGCCGGCACGTCGACGACCGACCCGTCGTCGGCCGCCACGACCCGCGTCGTGAAACTCCGCCGTGCCCAGGTCAACGCCTCGTCAAGCATCAACGGGATCGGGCCGGCGATGCTTTGAACATTGGTGGCACGAGTACCCGGTGGATCGTCCGATCGCGGCTCCACCCCGACTTGGATCACGTAGCGAGGAAACCATTGCTGGGGGTAACGACCAAGCGCCAGTAGACCGGCGACGCTGGGCGTCCCGTCTGCTGTCAAAATGCCAGACCGCCGAAACAGCTCGGCGTCATCGGTGAATCGGCCGAGTCCTCTCGGGTCCCGTACACGAGCTGATTCGCGCCACAGCGCCATCAAGTCATTATCGAGATCAGTTACGGCGGAACCGGCGACCGGCTGGCGGTCGAAGTGAGGCGGACGGCGCTGCGCCAGAAATGCCTGTTCCTCGATGGCGGACAGTTCGTAGTCACCGTCGTAGCTTCGGAGATACGTTTTTCCGCTCGCCGCCACCCGGCACGGCTTGGCGGACGGATCACACTCGTGCACGGTGGCCGCGATGATCCGATGGCCATCGACCTCGGCGTCACGGATCGTGAGACGAATGGGTGGTTCATACGACCGAGCCTTTTGGCCCAACGCCTGCTTGAGCGCCTGCGCGTTCTTCAACGCCACTGGTCGAAAGCCGGTGGTTTCGTCGAGGCCGAGCAGGATGAGGCCGCCGCCTGGCAGGTTGGCCAGTGCGCTCAAGGTGCTGGTGAGCGACTCCGGGAAGCCCCCAGCCGCTGACTTGACCTCGACCTCCTCGAAGTCGCCGCCGGCCTCGCGGAGGTTGAGCACGAGCTCGGTCAGATCGGTCAGTGGTTCGCGCACGCCCGCAAATGTAACCCACACGAGTTACATTTCAGGGCTCTCGAGTTACATTTCAGGGCTCTCGAGTTACATTTCCGTTTGCGCGAGCGGCCGCGAATTCGTCGTCGCGCGGGCGCCAGCTAAAAACGCCGCGTCCAGCTCGCATCCAGCCGCGCAACAGGGGCCACCGAAATGGCCCCTGACTGCATGTCTTTGGTCGGGCTGGCGGGATTTGAACCCACGACCTCTGCGTCCCGAACGCAGATCCGACAATATCCGCTGACCTGCGGATCTGGCAGGAAAGTGCCCCTGACCTGGGCTTTCATCGTTCCATCTGGTGTCGTCCTGTGCCCTCGAATTCGGTCCCGTCGCGTCCAGTCCGCGTCCATATCGCGTCCATATCGCAGTGAGCGTTGCCTGGGCCACGTGTCGCGAGCGCGTGCACCGACTACATCCCCGCCCTTCGGGTGGTTGCGGTGTCGATGCGCTCCTCGAGGACACGCAACCGCACCCCCCGGTCGCGGAGCTCGGCGCGGCCGCCGACAGGCGCGGGCCGCCACCAGCGGCTACCTGAGCGCCGTCACTGGCTACCCACAATTTGGTGTTCATGTGAATAACGCTTGACGGGGCGGCCGGGTTCGTGTGTTGCTGCACGTGGCCGGTTTACCGTCGAGACCCCGCGATAACCCCGAACCCGAACTCCCACCGGCGGCGCAACGGTCGTTGTGGCGTTATTCGCCGGAGTGCTTGTGTACCAGAACGCTGAGAAGGCGATCACAGCATGCGGCGGATGACCAAGTCGGAAAGGTCGTGCCGGCCATGAGGCCGGTGCTGCTTATCGCCACGGCCGCCGTGTGGCTGATTCTCGTGGTGTCCTATCTCCGGGGCCGAACGAATAAAGCAGACCCGACGTCCCGTGAGTTCGACATACGCAAATACCTCGTCCCAAATCCTGTTGGGCACGGCTCTTGTAATAAGCGTCGGGGGGCTCCTCCTAGCCGGTTGATTCGGAACCCCAAGCACTATCACGGCTGCGGTGCGGGCCCGGTGGCGCGCTGGCCGACCTGAACGGGCCCATATAGGTGCCTTCGGGAATCTGGTGATCTGTGGTTGGGCGTCTGCGGCGACGAGTAGAGAACTCGAATGCCTTCGCCGGGCGGCAGAACGAGGGAAGTGCCGTGGGCGACAGAGGCGGTTTGGATCGTTCGTTCGGCCTTGGACACGGGCCGTTGCTATGCCCCAAACGACCCCTTTCCCGTGAAGTTGTGATGAACGCAGCAAAGACCTTAGGCAACCTCTAGTCTCGCAGCTACGTAGGCGGCCCTCTAAGTGCAAGCTTCCTTGACGTTCCCGCGACGCGCTGGTACGAGTGGCTTCATCCCATCCGGAGCGACAGCCAGATACCGACCGCTCGGTCTCACACCGAAGAGGATGCGCCTTGACCGGACACCAGCGAACCTTGAAAGCCCGCAGCATCGCCGCGGCTGCCGCCGCTGTCGCTGCCACAGGCGCCGGCTCAGCTGTGGCGACCCTCGCCACCGCCCCGGCAGCCGGTGCCAACCAAACCTGCCGAGATTCTGGCAACAATCACTTCTTCGCCGGCAGTACCACGGGTGGAAACCCGTTCACGTTCGGTGCGCAAGCAACGATTTCAAATCCCGATCCAAACGGCGGCCAACTCTGCACGACGGGAAACCCGTACAAGTTTTCTAGTGTTTGGGTGATGATCGAGGCGTACGACTACGCCCATGGCGTGTCCGAGGGCTATGTACAGGCCGGCTATATTCGACTCCCAGGCTTCGCAACCCCCCACTTTTACAGCGAGTACAGTTCAGACGGAGGCAATACCTTCACTAGGCGATCGGACGTACCGATTGCAAACAAGAGTTCATTCGGGTTCAAGGTCCAATACGATGCCAATGCGGGTGTCGAGCGTATGTACACGGATGGTTCGCTATATGCCTCCACGCCTTGGAGTCCGGTGCAGATCTTCAATGTGCCCTTCACGGAAGAGTATTTGGCCGAAACGCACGACAGGGGCGACGACATGTTCGGCACCCCCGGCAGCCATGTTTCCCAGACGAATGAACAGGTTCAGGGTCCCAGCAGTTGGGTAAATCCGCCCCCTGGCAATCACGCCTACCCCTTCGGGTGGCGGTATCACGACAATCTGACCAGCGCCAATAGCGTAGATATTTGGACTGACCCGATGAGTTAGGTGGCCGAGGAGGTCCCGAAGTGAAGTTCTTCAGATTGGCAGGTCCGATAGTGGTCTTGCTTGCGGTTGCGAGCTGTGGGCATGTGGGCCCTGGAGGGAGCGTCGACGTCGGCGCGCCCGTCGCGCCGGCTGGCGGCACAGTTCCTGGTACGGCCGTTGAGGCCCCGACGACAACCGCCTCGCCCGACACGTTCGCGTCAACCTTAACCGCTCGGACCGGCGATACGTTCTCGGCAGTCGACCCCGCCTCGCGACCGACGGCAATTAGCAAAGACCAGGCAATGAAGATCGCTGAAGGGCAAGTTCCAGATGGCGATCCGACAAAGACATTCGTCCAACTCGGCCAATACGGCTCCGCGAGTCCGACGGGAACGGTGCCAAGCGGGGCTCCATTGACGGGAACGATTCCGCGCAAGGGTGCTACTACGCTAGTGTGGCTCGTATCATTCGAGGGATTGGTTATCCCCTCGGCATCGCCCCACGCGCCACTTGGTGCGCACAATACGGAGCAAAACGTAGAGATTGACGCTCAAACTGGAGCGGTGCTTTCGGTTCTCACGTTCCGCTAGGAAACGATCTTGGTAGGCGAATCAGCCTTGCCTGGCCGATCTGGACACGACGTGAACCGGAGCAGGACATTTAACGCACTGGCCAACTCTCAACCTAACGGGCTCTACCTTGCCGATTGAGAGTTCTGATCACTAGGTTCCGGCCTTCTCGATAGCGCTATAGCGCGCAGCATCTGGCGCGAGGGGACGATGTCACCGTCCTAACCCGATCTGAGACGCGAAGGGCAGAAGTTCACGATGCGCGCCTTGTATTTGGTGACTTGCGCGATACGGAAGCTGTCAGACGAGCGGTGAACAGAATCGACGGCGTGCATCACGTCGGTGCAAAGGGTGGGTGGTCCCTGGACGCGCGCGGGAGTATGTTGAGAATACCGTCTCAGGCACGCGAAATGTGGTCGACGCCTGCCTCGCTTCGGGTGTCCGGCGGCTGGTAAACACCAGTTCGCCATCGGCCGCACATTGGCTGCGGGGCCTCCGCGGGAGCGACGAGCAACAATGGCTCTCCGACCACACCTCATCTGGGGTGACCGACCCGAAGGGACTCGTGAAATCAACGTTGAACCTTCAAGACGACGCCGGTTCGTTTCGGGGCGCCACGCTGAGCCGAGACGGTATAGCCACTGTGTCGATCTTCAACGAAGGCACACTCACTGAATTCGATTGGGATGAATCCGTCGCCCCCACCAAGGTTGTTGCGCCCAAGAGTGTTGCGGAACCGGTGTTCAGGGGAAACATCTCTCAAACGGCCCAGGAATCGGCCGGTCCGGACGGTGTGGCCACAAGCGCAGACGTTGTCGTCGTGAACTGCTTGGCGGAGATCTAAACCCGACGAAGGACCTAAACTTCAACATTGCGACCGGAAAGGGCCAGATCTGGGCCTGCACCCCGGGGCCGGTGGCGCTCTATGGCGAGGACCAGCTGCAACAGGCCAACGGAAGCGGCTACACCGACATGGTGGCGGGCTTTCAGGGACCGAACCCCGGATCGATGGGTCTTGTCGTTTGGGGCATCAGCCCTACCTGTCGTCAGGGTTACAAGACGTGGTGGCGAAACTGGGGGTACCTGGAAGTTACTAACGGACAAACCAGCGACGCGCTCTCGAAGTTCACGCCCGACACCGCGATCAACTGTCGGATGTAGCTTCGACTCTCAGTCCTCCGCAGGTCCGTCGCTGGGACGCCTGATTAATCCAGGAACCGCGATAGGTGGGAGGGGGGCATGTTCAAGACTCCGGCGATCTTACCTATGTCGACGCTCGTCGGCCGGTAGAGCCCTCGTTCCAGCCTCGAAATGCATTGTTCGGTCAGTCCACTCCGTGCGGCGAGATCACGAAGCGACAGTGACGCTTCGCGCCGGCTGCCCCGAACGAAGGCGCCAAGGACTGTTAGTCGGTCATCAGGCATGCCTTCGAGCGTAGTGGCCCAGCTTCATAGACACTCCCATCCGATAGGAGAGCAAGATGGATCGCTTGGACGCTGTCACGTCGTCGGCGGACGCCATCGCGATGCTTCGAGATCGAATCCCCGGTTTTCCTAAAGACTTTGAGGGTCGAACCCGCGAACGATTGAAGGACGTGCTGGCCCATACCCAAATGCAGGGTCTCATCTTTCTCTGTGGCTCCCTGCTGCCCGATGTTCCGCGTGATGCCTTCCTGGCCGACGCGACTGGCGATGACCTAGTGCATTGGCTGTCCAGGATCGAGCCGCAGCCCGCAAAGCAACTCAGTGTTGGAAAGCGCGGCTCCTATCGTACGGTGTCAGTGTCACTCCGACCGCTGGTCGAGAGTGATTTGGGTTCGCTATATTTGGCAGCTCTCGAGCCGCAACACGCGCATCGTTGGCGCTATCGCGGGGCGACGCCATCACCTGAACAGTTTCGCGAATCGATCTACAACGGCGGCGTCGTTGCACAATTTATGGTCATCGATGAGTCAGACCCGAGCGAACCGATCGGATTTGTTTCCGCCTATTCGCCCAATATGGTGGCCCGCCAGTGTTGCATAGCGATGGAGCGATTGGACAACGGAGCGACATCCGATGGGTCGTCAACGCGCGGCTTGATGGTGGAGGGCATATTCGCGTTTGTGCAATTTCTGTTCGACCATTTAAACTTTCGAAAGCTCTACCTTGAGGCCCCAGAGTACAATCTGAGTCTCTTCTCCGATGGCGTTCAGTCCCTTCTAAAGAACGAGGGCAGGATGCCCGGTCACTTCTACTACGGCGACCGATTCTGGGACCAAGTCGTCTTCGCGCTCTACAAAGAGGACTGGGACAGCATTGCCAAGTTGGTCCGGGCCGACTGGGACGACGGCTTCGAGCGAAACGCGTAGCTTACGGCTCGCCGCAAATGTGGTCGCCAAGTTCAGGGTTGATGGTGTAGTTCCAGTCAGGTGCCAGTCGTGGAACGCGATCGGGAGGGCGGCGAACTGCCAGTCGGTGATCTTGACGCCGGTGGGGCACCACTTGGGGTCGAGGCCGGCTTGGATGGTGAGTCCGGTGGCGGTGGTCGTATTCGCGATGAGCTCGACGATGGTGCGCAGATCGGTGAGGGTGTGGCCGCGCCAGTTCACAGAGATGAAGTCTGACCATGCGGTGGTCGATCTGGTTCCACTTCGAGGTGCCGGGCGGGTACTGGCACACGGTGATCGGGATCCCGATCACCACAATGGTGCTCACCCATTTGAACGTGGTTGAGGTGCCCGTTGATCGTGGTCCGGGGGACCCGGAGTATGTCGGCGATCTGTTGCACGGTGTGGTCGCGTTGGTCGTAAAGCTGTTGGGCGAGACGGACCGGGGAAGGGGTCAACGCTGGGGGTCGTCCTCCGGTGCGGCCCCGGGCGCGCGCCGCGGTCAGGCCGTCGCGGGTGTTGGCCACGATGAGTTCGCGCTGCAGCTCGGCGAGGACCGAGAGCATCCCGAACATGGCGCGCCCTTCGGCGGTGGCGGTGTCGATGCCCTGCTCGAGGACATGCAACCCGACCTCCCGGTCGCAAAGCTCGGCGCCGAGGGTCACCAGGTGCAGCACGGACCGGCCGAGGCGATCCAGCCGGGTCACCTTCAACGTGTCCCCCGCCCGCGCCACCTGCAACACCAAATCGAGTTGCGGGCGGCTCGCTTTCGCGCCTCTCGCCCGATCCAGATAGATGTTCGCCGGATCGACCCTCGCCGCGCGGGGCGTCGAGTTGATGGCCCGGATTCTGTTCGCCGGTCGAGACCCGGGCGTAGCAAAGAAGCATCGTCGGAATCTGTCAGCGCCAGAGTTTCTCGTCGTTGATTCTCAACACCACTTGCCGAGGCTGCCGACCTGGGTGTTCGCGCCGACGGGTCGGAGCGTCGGGAAACGATCGTTTCCCATCCTCGAACGCACACTGAACCCTGACGCCGCCCGCAGCCGTCGCTGCCACCTGAGGCGTTCGAACGGTAGCCGTCAGCGCGGGCTTCTTGTCTGGCAGCGGGCGGAGTCTGCTCGCTGCACATGTCGGACGACTTGATGCGCCGAGCCGCCTGGAGTCTTGGGTTGCCCTTACAGGCTGAGCCCGAAGTCGTCGGCTCTGTCTATCGCGCCGACTCTGCGTTGCAGGGCCGCTTCGGCGCCCGTGTCGAGGACCGCCTGCCAGTTCTCCGGGTGTGGGCTGATGGCGATGGGGTGAGGTTCGAGTTGTTCGGCGGTGGCCTTGATTGTGTCCCAGTTGTCGAGCAGGACCGTGAGGTGGTTCCAATGGTCGCGGCCTTCTCGGCCGGGGCGGCGGCCGAGGACGGGGTGGGTGGGTTCGCGGAGCAGCTGGTCGATCCAGGCGTCGGTGGTGGGGGGTCGGTCGTTCCAGGCTTCGAGTTGTTCGGCGAGGCCGCACCACGCGGCGAAGCCGCCCGCGGTGCGCGGTGGTGGGCCGAGGACGGTCCAGAGGGCGTGGGTCGGGTCGGTCACCGCTACCCGCACGCGGTCGGGGCGGGTGCGGGTGAGGGCGGTGTCGAGGTCCTGGATGGCGGCGTCGAGGCGGGTGCGTTCGGGCGCAGAGTCGTGCATCGCCTGGGTCCACTCCGCGTGGGCTAGCTGCGCGTCAGCGAGGGTGTCGTCGGCGCGGTCGAGTTGGGTGCGGGCGGACTCGACGGCGCGTTCGGCGGCGGCGACGTGGCGGGTGGCGGTGTCGATGGCGCGTTTGTCGCGTCGGCCCCAGTGCCGCTCCTGAGCCCGCGCCAGCGCGGTCTCCGCGCCGTTCAGCTCCCGTATGGCGTTCTGGAGTGCTCGCCGTTGATACCGGCGGGTGTCCTGCGCGGCGTGGAGGTCGTGGCGGGGGTCGGGGGGAAGTGTCTTGGTGATTGCGGTCAGGTCGGATCGGTGGGTGGCGTGGGCGTGGCGGAGGGCGTCGAGGCCGAACGCGAGGGGGTCGTCGGCGCGGATGGCGCGGAGGACCATGTCGGCCCAGTGGTGGTCGAGGGTGTCGTCGATCTCGGCGACCCGGTCGGCTCGCCAGCCGTGCGCGGTGTCCCAGGCGTGGCGGGCGTGCGCGGCGGTCGATTCGGCGGCGACTTTTGTCTCGGCGGCGTGGCATCGGCGGTCGGCCTGGTCGACCGCCTGGTGGGCGTCGTGGACGGCAGTATCGGCGCGGGTGATGTCGTCGCGGCCGCCGCGGCGCAGGGCGTGGAGCGGTCCGAGCTGGTGACGGTGCTGCTCGCATGATTCGAGGTGACCCTGCGCCTGGTCGCGTTGGCGGGCCAGGCGGGTGAGGTCGGTGCGGGCCCGGTCGAGCTCGTTCGTGCGGTCCGGGGGCCGGGTAGCGAGGATCGCGTTGTGGTGGTCGCGTTCGGCGCGGAGCTGACGGTCGAGGGTCCACGGGTCGTCGGCCGCGGCGAGGGTTTTGGGTTCGGCGCGGGTGAGCGCGGCGGTGATGGTGTCGGTGGCGGTGCGTTGGTCGGCGAGGAGGTGCAGGGGGTGGTCGCTGTCGGGGCGGGTGTACCAGGTGTGGGTGGGGTGGCGGCCGCGGCTGAGCCCGACATAGCCGGTGTAGCGGTCGAGGGCGGGGGTGCCGAGGAGGTGGACCTGGGTCCAGGTGCCGCCTTGGGCGCCGTCGACGGTGCGGGCCCAGCCGTGGGACAGGTTCGGGGTCCCGTCCGCGCGTCGGCCGGTGACGAGGGCGGCGGGGAGGGTGGCGGTCTCGCCGTGGTCGAACCGGACCCGCAGCCCGGTCTGGTCGACGGTGAGGATGGTCCCGGTGGCGCCGTTGAACACCCGCGGCCGGGGGCCGGGATCGATGGTGGCGTGCAGCAGGACCCGGACCCCCGCCGCATAGACCCGGGCGTCGGGTCCCCAGGCGGGTCCCGTCATGGTCGGGCCGCGCAGTTCACCCCGCGTGGCCCGCAGCGCCCGGATGCGGTCGGCGAGGTCTTCGCCGTCGACGTGGCTGACGGCGAGCACGGCAACCTGGTCGGTCCCGTGACGGTCCCCGTCGCGCACGGCGGCCTCAGCGAGGGCTTGGCGAGTGTCCTGGTTGCGGCCCGCTTCGTGGTCCCAACCCTGCGCGGTGCGGATGGTCCGGCACTCCTCGACATCACCGGCGCGGAGGTGGGCGAGGGACTGGCGGTCGGTGGGGTCGTGTTGGCGGCGGTTCTCGGTCAGGGTCGCCCCCACGATCAAGCCCTCCTGGGCGAGGCGTTCGATCTCGACGGCGAGGCCGCCCGCGGCGACTGACTGGGCCTGTTGGGCGTCGCCGACGCACCACAACTGGACGCCGGCGGTGCCGGTCATGGCGGTGATGAGGCGGGCGGCGGGGCGGGTGCCGAGCTGGGATAGCTCGTCGATGATCACGGTGGTGTCGGGCCGGATCGGTTCGTCGGGGAGCCGGACCAGGAACCGGGCGATCGTCTGCGCCTCCAACCCCGCCGCCCGGAGTTCGGCGACGGCCTTGTGCGTCGGGGCCAACACGACCACCGGCCGGCCCGCCGCCTGCTGGGCGTCGACCGCGGCCCGCAAGGTCGTGGTCTTGCCATACCCCGCGGGGGCCACCAGCGCCCGCAGCGCCGGACCGGGACCACACAGGGCCCGCACCGCGTCAACCTGATCGGCCCCCAACTCGACCGGGACGCCATCGACCGCGTCCCTGATTACCGGGTCCGGGATCACCGGACCCGGGAGGACCTGCAACCGGTGCAGGTCGGCCAGCAGGCGGTCCTCGACGCCGCGGAGCTCGACCGTGGACCACTGCGGGGGCCGGCGCCCGGCCACGTCGGGCGCCAACCGCACCACCAGCCCGGAGGCGAGGAACCGGTCGGTGAGCGCCCCGATCTCGGCCAGGTCGAGCCGCCCGGCGGACAGCGCGGCGATCCGTTCCACGACGTGCGCTGCGCCGAACCGGGACTCGGTCGCGCACAACCCGGTGACCGGATCCGCCAACGCCGTGAACACGTCGATGTCCCGGATCGGTCCCGGTCGGGTCACCGCCCGGCCCACCACCAGGTCATCGACACCGTGTCCCGGGTGCAGGCCCACGGCGGCGGCTTCGCGGTGCCAGCGGTCCCGGAGCCGTTCCGGGGTCAACGCCGGGTCCTTCGGCGGGCGGGTGGCGATTGACGCCTGATCATCCGCGACCATCCGGTCCCGGTTCGAATCGAACGCCGTCCCGGTCGCGTCCAAATGTTCGGCGATGGCGACGGTGCGCTTCGAGAACGTCCGCAACTGCTCGGGGGTGAAGCCGACCATCTCCCGGCAACCGTTGCGCTCGGGCCCCCACTCCACGCCGAGCGACCGGGACAGGGACCGTTCCAGTTCGTTGAGGAACACCGTCCCGGTCGCTTTCGCCCACGTGTGCAACGGTGCCGCGTCGAACGCCACATACCGGCCGTCGTCCCGGCGGACCAGGTTCGGGATCAGACAATGCGTGTGCAACTGCGGGTCGCCGTCCCGGCTCGTGCGATGCGCGAACGCGGCGATCGCGAACCCGTCGGTCCCGACCCGGCGGCGGACCCCGCCCTGCTGCCGGCGGGTCACTGCCGCCTGTTCCTCCAAGAACACCAGGGCCCGGTCGGTCGCGTCGACCACCGCCCTCGCCACCGTGCCCGACGTTTCCGGGGACCCGAACGCCCAGAGCACCGACACCGACTTCGGGACGGACAGGGTCACATCGATCGCCGTCACCGCCCGCTCCCGCAGACCGGCCAGCAGCTCCTCCCCGGTGCCGGGATGCATGCCGTCGATCATCGCCCGCAGATCCTCCGCGGCAACAACACCCTCGAGGCCGAGGGCGGGTGCCCAGCGGCCGTGCCACACCCCGGGTGCCTCCCCGGCGCCCATGAAGTAGTCCTCCATCCCGTCCGCGACGGAGCGCAGGACGTACTCGGCGCTCTTCAGCTTGGTGATCGTCAACACGACCGCACCGCCTGCGGGTCGCGCGCCCGCGGGGCCTGCCCGGAGGGCTGGCAAGTGCCTGCCGCTTCATTGGTGCTCTGCCGGGTGGTGATGGTCATGGTCGGTCCTCAGCTCGCGAAGGGGAGGGTGAGCTGGTCGGATCGGCGCTTCGCGGTCGTCGCCGCGGGTGCTCGCGTCGACCGCGCGGGTGGTCCGGGTGCGTTGATCGCTTCCGCCGGGTGGCGGTCCACGTGAGGCGCGGTGGACGCCGCCTCGGGCGGCGACGGTGCGGGGACGGCAGGGACGGCGACGGGAGCGGGCCGGGGGAGCACGATCGGTCCACCGGCCAACGCTTCGAGCGCGGCGCGGGGCACCCGGAGCAGGCGGCCCACCCGTACGACGTGCAAGCCCTCGGCGCCGCCGGTGGCCAGGTCGCGTTGCGCGAGCTGGTAAGCGGCGGTGCGCCCGATGCGCAACACCTGCGCCGCCTCCTCGACCGTGAACAGGTCCGGAGTCTCATCGCGGGGAAGTGGAGAAATCAACGGATCCGTAGGATAGCCGCGACTCTACGGTTTGGCTAGAACTTCTTCATCACCGTTGACTAGGGTGGGGACATGACCGGCACCCGCAAGTTCGGCATCCGTCGCACGATGTCCCCCAACCAAATCGTCGCCTTCAACGTCGCCAAAGCCCGCACCCTGCGCGGCTGGACCCAAGAAGAAGCCGCGACCAACCTCGCCCCCTACCTCGGCGTCCGCCTATCGGTCGCCAGCTTCTCCGCCCTCGAACGCTCGGCCTGGAACCCGACCCGCGTCAAGGTCTTCTCCGCCGACGAGCTCCTCGCCCTCTCCCGCGGCTTCGACCTGCCCATCGGCTACTTCTTCACCCCACCCCCGCCCGCCGACGACGCCGGCCTCCACGCCCCCGACGCCGGCGTCAAGGGCCTCGACCCGATCGTGCTCCTCGACGCCATCCTCGGCACCCCCGACAACCGCCCGGCATGGGAAGATGAACTCCTCGCCTACGCCGCCAGTGTCGCCCCCGAACCCCGCAGCAAACGCGAGAAACCTTCCGTCAGCCCCGCTGACCTCGCGGATCGGCTCCGCCCCCTCGGCACCACCCACGCTAAGGCCCTGCTCAACCAGGCCTTCGGCGACCTCGACGACGCCAGCAACGTCCTCGAACGCCTCGCCGACGCCATCCGCCAACTCAACCACGAACAAGAACCCACCCCGCACGAGGCGGCACGAACCGGCACGAAGCCACGAGGGAAGGGCCGGCGGTAGCCGGGCTCTCGAACGCAGCGCCGGCTCTTCGCCTTCGGGGCATCGGCCAACCACAGCGGAGAACTCATGGCACACGTCGAAGACCGACGTTGGACGATCGACGCTACGACCGGCGATCGAATTCGGACCAACTACAACGGGCGGAGGCCCTGGCAGCTGCGGTACCGGACGAACGAAGGGCACGCCCGACGTGAGGCGTTCCATACGAAGGCCGACGCCCTGCGCCAGCTCGCGGAGGTCGAGCACCGCCGGAACACCGGTGCGCTCGTCGATCCGGCGCGCGGTCGGATGAGGTTCGGCGATCGGTACGACACCTGGTTCGACACGACGGTCAACCTGCGGGCGAGCACCCGGGCCCGCGACGAGTCGTATGCGCGGTCGATGATCCTCCCGACGTTCAAGGACCTGCAGCTGGTCAAGATCGATCACGATCTGGTGCAGCGATGGATCGCCGACCTGACCCGTTCAGGCAAGGCGCCAGCGACGGTCCACCGGGCGCATCAGATCGTCAGCATGGTGATGCAGTCGGCGGTGAAGGCACGGTTGATCGCGCAGAACCCATGCGATGAGAGCGAGCTTCCGCGCATCGAGCGCGAGGAACAGCGGTTCCTGACGCCGGCCGAGGTGGCCCGTCTGGCAGATGCGATCGACGCGCGATACCGGGTCTGGGTCCTCGCCGCGGCGTACAGCGGGCTCCGGGCGGGAGAGCTCTACGGCCTTCGCCGATCTCGGCTCGATCTGATGCGCGCGTCTGTCGACGTTGCCGAAATCCTCGTCGAAGTGAAGGGCCACCATCACTTCGGCCCGCCGAAGACGCGCAAGGGACGCCGAGTCGTTCCCATTCCGCGCTTCGTGGCAGATGAGCTGACTCCGCGCGTCGCAGAGCTGGCGCCGACGTCGCTCGTGTTCACCGCTCCCGGAGGTGGACCGATGCGAGCCAGCCTGTTCCGTCGGAGAATCTGGCACCCGGCGTGCATCGCCGCCGGTTTGGGGGAGATGGTTCCCGTCCCGGGCACCAGCGGGACGCACTACGAGGGTTTGCGCATCCACGACCTCAGGCACACCGCGGTCGCGTTCTGGATCGCGGCCGGCGCCAGCCCGAAGGAGATCGCGGATCGGGCCGGCCACACGTCTGTCGTCACCGTCCTCGATCGCTACGGACACCTGCTTCCCCAGGACGAGGACCGCGTCACCGACGCCCTCGATGCGATGGCCCGTCAGGCGGCGAACGAGACCCAGCCGGCTGCGATCCGAGTCCTTCGCTCGTAGGTACCGCTCGCCCCTATCTTCGAGCGCCGAAGTCTTCCCGAGCGATCTCATCGTCATCGACCAACGCATCGATCGTCCGTGCCATCACCCGACTTGATGAGTCCCCCGAGCTCAGCGCGCTGCTCGGCTGACGGGCTGGTCGACGGAAGCTCCCGCCGCTCGGAGGTCAGCTACTCATTTCACTCGACCGAGGGTGGTTCCGGTGGATGCGAAGGTTGCGCTCGTAGGCTCGCCTGCAGCGCTCGAAGCTCTGGTAGTGCGGCTCGATCGGGTGGTCGATCGATGGTCTCGGTGGAGGCGATGATGTCGTCGAGGCTGGTGACGAGGGTCGGTTCACCGTCGATGACGATCGTCTGAGCTCGAGTGGCGAGCTCATCGAAGCCGACGAACTGAGGTCGGCCGTTCGGGTCACCCGTTGCGGCGCGACGCACCGTCGGCTGCGATGTACGCCTGAACTTCGTCGAGGGTTGCCGGCCGGCCGCCCTCGATCACGACGGTGTCATCGGTACGCGTTGGTCGACCGTGCCTGGCCATCTCAGCCACCGTCAGCCCCGCGCCCACGTCATCGATGACGTTGTCCGCGATGACGTCGGTGGTGGGCTTCTTAGTCACGTCGTCCAGTGTAAAAGTCGGGCCGCCGTCGACGGCCCCCCGGCCGAGACGAAATTGGTCCGGACGAGCGTAGGGATGACCGCTGCAGCGCTCTTCGCTTGAGTCAAGAAGGGGGCCAGGACGAGAAAGGCTCAAACTGCCGCGTCCATCTCGCGTCCACGGCGATTTCGACCGCGGAACAGGGGCCACCGAAATGGCCCCTGAGCTGCATGTTTGTGGTCGGGCTGGCGGGATTTGAACCCACGACCTCTGCGTCCCGAACGCAGCGCTCTACCAAGCTGAGCCACAGCCCGTTTCGTCCGGCAGGGCCGGGCGGGTTGTGCATGGTAACCGACTCCGGCGCCGCGGCCGAAATGCGAAACCGTCCGGGGCGGCAGGGCGGGTGATCAGGCGGTCGCGGCGCCGGTGTGGGTGGCGAGGTCGGTCGCTTCGTCGATGCCCTCGAAGAACGAGTAGCCCTCGAGCAGGACCTTCGCGGCCTTGCGCAGCCGGAACGCGTCGAGCGGCTTGATCAGCCAGCCGTCGGCGTCGGACCGCTTCGCTAGGAACGTGTCGGCGGCCCGGTCGAGCAACATGAGCACCGCCGTGATCGGGATGCGCTCGGCGGTCTCGTCATGGCGGATCTCCATGCACGTGGCCATGCCGCCCATGTTGCCGATCTGCATGTCGAGGATCACCAGATCCGGCGCCACCTCGTGGATCGCCGGGATCACGTCGACCCCGGCGCGCACGCGGTAGACGGTGGTGTCGGTCCCGCCGAGGGCAGCCTCGACCTCGTCGAAGATCCAGTCGGCATCGGTGGCGAGCAGAACGGTCGGCATCGGCGGCCACGTTAGTGGTTCC
>JBBQHT010000035.1:0-24977 GCA_038324235.1 Acidimicrobiales bacterium | reverse complement strand
TCGCACCCCCAACGGGATTCGAACCCGTGTTACCTGCGTGAAAGGCAGGCGTCCTAGGCCACTGGACGATGGGGGCTCTCACTCTGCTGAAGGCTCGGACACCATAGCAGTAGCGCGCGCCGCCCCAAATTCGTGTTTCGCACCTCCGCGGCAGCCGCACGGCTGCGCGACGGCCGACCCGCCGATTCGACCGAGCCGCATCGCCCGCTCTGGCCGCGAGCAGCGACTCCGCGCGCGCCGGTAGCGTGTGGCCTCCATGGCCTACGACCAGTGTCGGGTGTGTTCCGGCCTCGTGCACCCTGACGACTCGGTCTGTCGGATCTGCCGCGCACCGCTGCACCGAGGCGCGAGCGACGACCTCGAGCGGGGGGCACCGGCACCATCCCCGCTCCCGTTCGCCCCGCCCGGCTACGTCCCGCCGCCGGCCTCCGGCCCGCCCCCACCCCCGGGAGGTCCCACTGCAAACGGGCCAACGTCACCCGGGTACGAGCCGCCGTCCGGCCCACCTCCGGGCTACGGCCCGCCTGCGGGTTACGGGCCACCGCCACCGGGCTATGGCCCACCGCCGGGTTACGGCCCACCGCCACCGGGTTACGGACCGCCAGCTGGTTACGGACCACCACCGGGTTACGGACAGCCTCCGTCGGGTTACGGACCACCGCCGGGTTACGGACAGCCTCCGTCGGGTTACGGACCACCACCGGGTTACGGACAGCCTCCGTCGGGTTACGGACCACCTCCGGGTTCCGGACCTGTTCCGGGATACGGCCAACCGCCGCCCTCGGGGTACGGCCAGGCCCCGTTCGGGTCCGGCGCGCCCGGCTGGTCGGCTCCGCCCGGGCTCGGCCCGTACGGCTACGTCCCCCCGCCCAAGAAGTCGGCCACGCCGATCATCGTCATCGGGTCCGTCGTCGTCGTGCTCATCCTGCTCGTCGGCGGGATCACGCTGCTCGGGCGCACCCGGGGCCCGTCGTACCCGGATCAATGGGACGCCCGGGCGCAGTACGCCGTGACCTTCATCGAGGGGGACAAGGGCCGTCCCTTCCTCCACCCGGTCTTCATCGACTTCATGAGCGAAGCGGATTTCGTCAAGGTCGTGACCGCCCGCACGACCGACGTGACTGACGCGCAACGGGTCGCCGCCGCCCAGGAGGTCGGGCGGCTACGGGCTCTCGGCCTCGTGCAGGGCGACATCGACCTGTTGAAGGAGGAGTCGGCGCTGCACGGCTCGGGCACCGCGGCCTACTACGACCCCCAGACCAAACGGGTCCGGGTGCGCGGCACCGACCTGTCCCTCGCGGTCAAGGAGACGCTGGTCCACGAGCTCACCCACGCCTGGCAGGACCAGTACTACGACCTCACCCGCCTCCCCGATCTGCCCACCGGCCAGGAGCGCGACGCGTTCCGCACCTTGGCCGAAGGTGACGCCGTCAACAGCGAGCGGGCGTGGGACAAGACCCTGTCAGATGCTGATCGCAAGACGCTCGACGAGCAGTCGCGCGCGGCGAGCGACACCGCGGTGGCCGGCATGAAGTCGGTGCCCGACGTCCTCGTCGCCTCGTTCAGCGCGCCGTACCAGTTCGGTCCGGCGTTCATGCGCGGCGTGAAGACCGATGGCGGAGCCGCGGGCGTGGATGCCGCGTTCACGACACCGCCGCGTGCCGATCGCCAGATCATGCAGCCGTGGATCTTCCTCCAGGGCAAGGGCCAGCCGATCACGGTCCCCGCCCCCGCCACTCCCACCAAGGCCGTCGAACAGGACAACTTCGGCGCGCTGTTCGTCTACCTGATGCTCGCCGAGCACATCGATCCGCACCAGGCGCTCGCGGCCGCGGACGTGTGGGGTGGCGATGCCTACTCGGTGACCGATGAGGGCGGAACGGTGTGCGTCAAGGCCCGCGTCGACGCCACGGACAGCGCGTCGGCGCCGGTGCTCAACGACGCGTTCGCGGCCTGGGCCGGCGACCTGCTCCACGTGCACGTGGTGCCCGACGCTACCGGTGTCACGATCGATGCGTGCGATCCCGGCCCCACGGCGGATCTGCACAGCACCGGCCGGTCGAGCAAGACGATCGGCTTCCCGGCCGCCCGGGTCTCGTTGTGGGCCCAGGACCTCGCCGCCGGCGCCAACGAAGCGAAGGCCACGTGCTTCGCCAACGCCTTCACCGCCGACCTCAAGCTGGAGGACCTCGGTGAGCAGGGACCATCCGACGAGCGGCTGGCGGCGTTGCGCACGTCGGCCACCGCCGCCTGTCCCTGACGCTCGACCTGCCTCGCGCCCCCGGGCCGGCCGTCAGATCTCGGGGCCGGTGGCCGTCGGCGGCGGGAGCGCAGCGCTCAGCGCGTTGACGATGGCGTAGAGCAGCCACGTGAGGATCTCGTAGAGGACCCAGAGGCCGAAGTCCGGGTCCTTCTCGTCGATGTCGACCTCGCTCCAGTCCTCGGAGACGTCCAGGCGGGTGCCCACGACCAGGCGCAGCGAGTTGATCGCCTGCATCCACCGGTTGAGCTCGGCCTCGTCGATCGAGGTGGCGTCCAGGGTCGCTTCCATGGTCTCGATCGCGACGAAGCGCGATTCGATGAGGTCGCCTTTCATCAGGCGCTGGTACTCGGCGTCGCGCTCGGCATCGTCGGGGTAGGCGGTGGGGAACAGGCGCCGCAGCAATGGGTCGTCGCTCAACAAGAGGTCACGAAGCTGGTCGAGGTAGCCCTTGAGCACCTCACGCTCTTCCCGGGGCACGTTGATCTCGAAGCGGCCGTCCCTGGTGCGGCGGATCGGGCGTTTGGGGATCAGGGGCATCGGCGCGGTCTCAGTCCTGCTGCATGGTGGCCCACAGGCCGTGGTCGTGGAGCCGGAAGACGTCGATCTCGGCCTTCTCCCGGCTGCCGCTGGACACGACGGCACGACCCTTTTGGTGCACGTCGAGCATCAGCGCCTGGGCCTTCTCGAGCGAGTAGCCGAACAGCTTCTGGAAGATGAAGGTGACGTAGTCCATGGTGTTGATCGGGTCGTTCCAAACGAGCACGATCCAGGGTTGCTCCTGATCCAGATCCGTGTCCTGGGTCGGTTCCTCGACCTCCATCGGAGCGGTCATCGACGCCCCCGTCCCCATGATCATGGAAGCGGTGATCGGGGTCGGCGCCGGGGACATGTCGTGCATTCTCGCCGACGAACGCCCCCTGATCCAACGACGGCGTTCAGGTCGTGACGAGCCCGTCGGGAGTCGGGCTGACGGGGGCCACGCCGGCGGTCCCGGTCCCGACCGCCGCATCGGCGAGGTCGAGAGCGGCCGCGGGGTGGGTGAACAGCCCGAAGTGGAAGGCGAGCGTGGCCACGAACACGAGCACCGAACCGAGCACGTGCACGATCACGAGGTACGGCGGGACACCGGAAGCGTACTGGGCGTAGCCGAGCACGCCTTGGGCGACGATCGCCGCGACCAGGGTGCGCCCGCGCTGGTCGACCTGCGCGGGCGCCCCGTCCCGCCGGAGGCGCCACAAGGTGAACGCGGTGACGCCGAGGAACAGCCACATCGTCAGCGAGTGGATGCGCGAGATGTCGGTGATCGGCAGGAAGTCGTAGCGCGGCGCCCGTTCGTCGCCGGCGTGCGGTCCCGTACCGGTGACGAGCGTGCCGGTCACCAGCACCAGCAGCGACAGCGTCACCAGCGTCCGGCCGAGCCAGACGACGCGCCCCGCAACGATGGGCTCAGCCGGCGTGTCGGGCTGCGCCGCCCGGTGGTGCAGCACCATCGCGTTCCACACGAGGACGATCGAAGCCAGGAAGTGGGCAGTGATGAACGGGGGTCTGAGGCCCACCCGCACCGAGATGCCCCCGAGCACGATCTGGGCCAGGACGCCGCCGACGAGGCCCAGCGACCACCACGTGAGATCGCGGCGGCGGGGCGAGCGGATCAGCGAGCCGAGCACGGCGACGATCACCGCGGCGGACACGAGGCCCGTGATCATCCGGTTGACGAACTCGATCATGGGGTGCAGTTCGAGCGGGGCGATCACCCGATCGCTCTCACAGGTGGGCCACTGCGAGCAGCCGAGCCCGGAGCCCGTCAGTCGGACGGCGGCACCGGTGACGATGATGAAGCCGACGGCGATCAGGGCGAACAGCGTGATGCGGGCGTACGCCCGAGGCGAGATCGTCGGCAGCCGCAGCGTTCGCACCGGGCCAGGGTACTGGTGGACCCCCGGAGCCGACCAAGCCGGAGGGCCGACTGGCTCAGGCCCGAGCGCGACCGTGCCGTTACAGTCCGTAGACCTTTGCCCGGGGCCACGACCCACGGGACCGGCGTGACTGAAGGCGAGCAGTTTGCAGCGGACACCCCTCATCGTGCGGTCAGCCGGCCCCGCCCGACCCCGCCGCGCGGTCCGGGCCCTCGTCGCCCGGGTGGCGCTCGTCGCGTGCGTCGCCACGGCGCTGGTGCTCGGCGGTCTGACGGTCGCCGCGCCCGCCGGGGCGGTCGTCCCTGCGCTCGCGGGCCACGTCGACACCGCCGGCACCGGCATCGCCGGGTTCAACGTCTGGGTCTACTCCTCGGCGACCCAGACCTTGGTGGCGGGCACGACCACCAACGCCACGGGCGACTACACGATCGCCTCGTTGGCCCCGGGCTCGTACCGGGTGCAGTTCTGGAAGGGCGCCAGTGCCTTTGCGCCGACGTGGCACGGCGCCGGTCCGAACGGCGCGCCGTCGTGGTCGAGCGCCGCCCCGATCACGACCGTGGGGGGCGTGACCACCATCGTGGACCAGTCCGTGCAAGTGGCCGGGTCGCTGCACGGGACCGTGTCGGCCGGCGGATCCGGTGTCGCCGGGACGAACGTGTGGCTCTACACCGTGCCTGGCAACGTCTGGTTCGCGTCAGCGACCACCGACGCGACCGGTGCGTACGCGTTCGCGTCGCTCCTGCCGGGCACGTACCGCGCCCAGGCGTGGAGCAGCACCGCCGGGTTCCCCACGACCTGGTTCGGAGGGGGCACGTCCTTCGCCTCGGCCGCCGATGTCGTGGTTCCCGCCGCGGGAGTCGCGACCGCGGCCATCGACGCCCCCACCACCGGCACGATCACCGGGGTGGTTCGGCACCTCGGCGTGGGGGTGGGCAACATCGGCGTGCTCCTCTTCCTGCCGAGCGGCACGTACGTGACGGGGGCGGTGACCGACACAGGCGGCAGCTACACGATCGGCTCGGTGCCCGCCGGGCCGTACAAGCTGGCCTTCGTCGACAGTACCGGGACCTACCCCGCCATCGGGTATTGGCCGGACGCGCCCGATGCCGAGGACGCCACCGTGATCACCGTCGTGGCCGGCGGTGTGATCACCGCCGACGAGGCCGTGTACCTCCCGGCCGAGCAGCCGATCCCGCCCTACACCGGCCTCGCGTCCGGCCCGACCGTCGCCGTGTTGGGTGACTCGATCACCCAACTGAGCACGCACGCCATCCACGCGGCGCTCGACGCGACGGCCAACGTCGCGGTTCGCGGCATCAACAACCAGCGGATCGACCAGCTCCAACCAGTGGCGGAGCGCTTCGCGGCCACTGACCCCCAGCAGGTGATCATCGCGCTGGGCACCAACGACGCCGGCCAGGGCCAGCCGCTCGCCGACAGCGAGGCTGCGCTGGAGACGATGCTCGCCACGTTCCCCGCCGCCGCGTGCATCACGATCGTCACGGTCAACAACAGCACCTCGAACGCCGAGTACAACGGCCGGGCCAGCGCGCTCGACACCTACCTGCGCTCGTTGCCGGCGACCCATCCGCAGGTCCAGCTGTTCGATTGGCAGCGAGTGCGAGAGATCTACTGGCAGGCGTTCGAGCCGGATGGGCAGTGGACCACCGACTCGATCCACCCGACCCCGCTCGGCCAGGTGCAGTACGCCGCCGGCATGGCGGCCGCCGTCGCGAACTGCGCCGCGCCGCCCTCCTCGATCGCCGGAACGGTGCTGGCCGACGTCAACGGCGATGGCGTGGCGGATCCCGGCGAGCCCCCGTCCGCCGGTGTCACGATGAGCCTCACCGGTGCCGACGCCACCGGCAACGCCGTGTCGAGGACAGTGATCACCGGGGCCGATGGCTCCTGGACCTTCGCCGAGCTGCGGGCCGGCACCTACGCCGTCCGCGAGACGGTCCCCGCCGGTTACGCCCTGCCCCGCATCGACCTCGGATCGGCCGGTGGCTCATCGCATCCTCCCGCCATCGCAGGGATCACGCTCGCCGCGGGCACCGATGCCGTCGGGTACACCTTCTTGAACCCGCAGACCTCGTCATCGATCGGCGGGTTCGCGTACGCCGACCTCGACGGCAGCGGCGCGCGCAACGGCAACGAGCCGGGCTTGGCCTCTGTGGCGGTCACCCTGGACGGCACCGACGAGCAAGGCGACACCATCCACGTGGTGACCACCACCGGCACCGACGGCTCCTGGTCCTTCGCCGCGCTGAACCCCGGCACCTACGCCGTCGTCGAGGCGACCCCGAACGGCTTCGGAGCCCACGGGGCGACCGCGGGCCCGCTCGGCGGCACGGTCGGGGACCGTCGAATCGACGGCATCGTGTTGGGCGCCGGCGCCCAAGGCGCGGGGTACCTGTTCGGCGAGGTGCCCGTGCCTGCGGTGGCCTGGGCCAACCGCGTGAACGCGCCCTGGGGCTCGATCGGGCGCTCGGTCGCGGCCGATCCGGCGGGCAACTCGTATGTGACCGGCTTGTTCTACGGCGTCGCGACGTTCGGCGCGGGCAGTGGCGCCGTGACGCTGACCTCGGCCGGGGACTGCGACATCTACCTCGCGAAGTACGGCCCGGACGGCAACCTGGTGTGGGCCAAGCGCGCCGGGGGAACGGGCGCCGACGAGGCGCTCAAGGTCGCGGTCAACGCCGATGGGAACCTGGTCGTCGCCGGCGACGTGGACGGCGTCGCGACCTTCGGTGAAGGCACCGCGGCGGCCACCCTGAACGCACAGGAAGACGCGTTCGTTGCCGCGTACGACACCAACGGCACGCTGCGCTGGGTGCGCCAGATCGGCGGGGCCACCCGGTCGGTGGCCTCGAGCGCCGTCATCGACGCGAGTGGCGCCGTGTACCTCACCGGCTGGTTCGCCGGTGCGGCTGAGGTCAGTGGCACCGTCGTCACCGCCCCGGGTGTCGCGGGCGGCCTCCTGGCGCGCTACCGCAACGACGGGACCTTCGACTGGGTCCGGACGTTCACCTCCAGCGACGGGGTGCTGCCCTTCGACGTGGCCGTGGATGCTGCGGGCGACGCCATCGTCGGCGGCGGGGCCCACGCGGTCAACTTCGGCGCCGGGATCGTGGCCCCGCCCTCGGGAGGCGGTGGCCTCGATGCCTTCGTCGTCTCGTTCGGTGCGGACGGGACGCTCGGCTGGTCCCGCTCGTTCGGCGACATCGGCGCCGACGTCGTGTTCGGCGTCGCCGTCGATCCGGCCACTGACGCACTCTTCGTGTCGGGGACGTTCTCCTGGACCGTCGACTTCGGTGCGGCGGGTACCCCCGGCCCGGGTCCGGTGCTCATCTCGCGTGGCCTCCGCGACGCGTTCGTCATGGCGCTCAGCTCCGACGGATCCACGCGGTGGGTGCGCGCCGGGGGAGGCCCCGACGACGACATGGCGGCGCGCCTGTCCGTGGGGTCCGGACTCGTCGCCATCACCGGCAACGTGGTCGGCCGCCCGACCTTCGACGACGTGACCCTGCCCGACGCCGGCGCCGGGGATGCCTTCGTGGCCGCGTACGACCTCGACGGCCGGCCGCGCTGGATCCGGTCGATCGCCGGCCCGGCGGGCGATGGCGGGTGGGGCACGGCGGTCCTGCCCGCGGGCGACGTGGTGGCGATCGGCGTGTCCGCCGGCGCGGCCGCGGTCGTACCGGGCCCGGTCCAGGTCGTGCTGAACGGCGGCTGGCTGCCCTCGCAGTACCTCACCCGGCTGCGGGCCTGACCCGTCGGGCGTCCTGGCGACTCGACCGGTCGGGCGCGCGCGAACAGTCGGGCGATGCGGTCGTGGGACACTGCACGGATGGCTTCCCGGGAGTTCGACGTGCGCCCCGACCGCCGGCGGCGCCGGTCGACGGCGGCGAGCGCGGCCATCCTGGCGCTGGTGCTCGTTGGCGCCGGTGCGGGCTGTGGCACCGACGACGCATCCACGGCCACCGGCCCGGGCTCCGGTGACGGCTCGCTCCCGACCCAGACCGCGCCCCTGCCCGGGAGCGAACCACCGGGCACGCCCCCCGGCTCGGTGGTCCTGACCGAGCCGGCCACGACCGTGGCGCCCACCACCGCGTCGGCCACGGTCACGACGCACCGGTCCACCACGACCCGCGCCCCGGCCCCCGCGTCGACTGCCAGCCCCGCGCCACCGGTCAGCGCGGCGGCGCCGGCGCCGGCACCGGCGGCGGCGCCGGAGCGGGATCTCGCGGTGAGCTCGACCACCGTGGACCTCGTCGATGCGTCCCGCCCCACGGTCAGCAGGGGCCGCACGGTCGCATCGACCCGCACCCTCACGACGACCGTGACCTACCCGACGGCGGGCGGGCCCTACCCCCTGATCGTGTTCGCCCACGGCTACCAGCTCGGACCGGCCAACTACCACCAGATCATCAACGCCATCGCCGCCGGCGGATACGTGGTCGCGGCGCCGTCGTTCCCCCTCGCCGACGCGGCGGTGGCCGGCTCGAACCTCGATCGGGGTGACATCCCCAACCAGTCAGGCGACCTCTCGTTCGTCATCACCCAGCTCGGCGGCTCGGCCGGCTCGTCGGGCGTGCTCGCAGGCAAGATCGACGCCAGCCGCGTGGGCGCCGTGGGCCACTCCGACGGCGCCGACACGGTGCTCGATCTCGGGTACTACCCGGGCCGATCCGACGCCCGGGTGCGCGCGATCGCCGCGTTGTCACCTGACGCGATGACGGGGCCGGGCGGCTCGGTCGGGTCCGCGCCCCTGCTGCTGTCACACGGCGATCACGACTCGATCGTGCCCTACGGCAACGCCACATCGGTGTTCGCCCAGGTGCACGTGCCCCGCATCTTCCTCACGCTCATCGGCGGAGATCACCTGCCCCCGGCCCAGGGCGCAGCGCCGTGGGCCCCGGTGCTCGATCGCGCCATCCTCGACCTGCTCGATCACGACGTCGCGGGAACCGGCGGAAGCGACGACGAGCTCGTCGCGAGGGCCACGGTCCCGGGCGTGGTGTCGGTGACCCGGGCCGGCTGAACCGCCGCACGGCGCGCCGCCCCGCCGCCTCGCGGACGGCGTGCAGGTGCGCGGCCATCGCCCCCAGGCGGAGCCGCCCATCGCCGCCAGCGATGCCACCACGCCGGATTGTCCACGTCGCGCAGCACGCGCCTACTGTTCGCCCCGATGTACGCCCCGGCCCGACCGACCATTCGCGCCCGCATCGGCGGGTACGTGGCTCTGACCAAACCGCGGATCATCGAGCTGCTGCTCGTGACCACGGTTCCCACGATGGTCGTCGCCCAGCGCGGGCTGCCGTCGCTCTGGCTGATGGTCGTCACCGTCATCGGCGGCACCATGGCCGCCGGCGGGGCCAACGCCATCAACATGTACGTCGATCGCGACATCGACGCCGTGATGAAGCGCACCAAGAACCGGCCGCTCGTCACCGGCGTGATCGAGCCCCGCAACGCGCTCATCTTCGCGATCGCCCTCGAGGCGCTGGCCTTCGTGTGGCTGTGGGCCCTGGTCAACCTCTTGTCGGCCGTCCTCGCGGTGGCTGCGTGCCTGTTCTACGTGTTCGTCTACACGCTGTGGCTGAAGCGGCGCTCCGCCTCGAACATCGTGATCGGCGGAGCCGCCGGCGCGGTGCCCGTGCTCATCGGGTGGTCGGCGGTCACCGATCGCCTTGACTGGGCGCCGATCCTGCTGTTCGCGATCATCGTGTACTGGACCCCGCCCCACTTCTGGGCACTGGCGATCCGCTACAAGGACGACTACTCGGCGGCCGACGTGCCGATGCTCCCGGTCGTCCAGAGCTTCCACAAGACCGCCGTCCGCATCCTCATCTACACCCTGTTGCTGTGGGGCCTCACCCTGCTGTTCGCCCCGGTCGCGGGTATGGGGCCGATCTACCTCGTCGCCGCCGTGGTGCTCGGCGCGGTCTTCGCCGCGATGGCGGTCCAACTGCTGCGCAGCGAGGGCAAGGGCACCGAGATGCGCCTCTTCAGCTACTCGATCACCTACATCACCCTGCTCTTCGCGGCCATGGCCGTCGACAGCCTGGTGCGGGGTGGTCTGTGAGGCTCCGCCCGACCCGCTCGCCGGCCCCGTTTTGTCGGGCTCCCGGGCAGGTCAGACCCTGTTGTCCCGTTTTCAGTCTGGAGCCCTGCCATGTGTAGAGTCCCGCCTGTACCAGTTTCGTCCCTGGAAGCGACGCCACGCGCGACGCGCTGCGGAGGCCCGTTCTCGGGCCGTGACGCGGTGTGTCGGATGCGGGCGGTGAGGTAACCACAACCGAGATGGCGATCACCGACACTTCCCCCACCGAGACGGCCACGGGTTCCGCCCCCGGCGCGTCCGACCCCACCGGCTCCGCCGTACCGAACCCGCGCGGCCTCGCCGGCATCCTCGGGTCCGGCGACCACATGACGATCGGCCGGCTCTACATCGGCACATCGCTGCTGTTCGGCCTGTTGACCTTCGGCCTCATGGGCTGGTTCGGCATCGACGCGATGTCCGACGTCCACTCCGATCGGGCCCCGCAGGCGTTCACGCTCGGCCAGTTGGGCTTGGTGTTCCTCTTCCTCATGCCGTTGTTCATCGGCTTGGCGACGGCGATCGTCCCGCTGCAGGTGGGGGCCAACACGATCGCGTTCCCCCGTGCCGCGGCCGCCGCCTTCTGGACCTGGGCCATGGCGGGGATCCTGTTGTGCGTCTCGTACCTCCCGTCGGTCGGGGGCGGCATCGCCGGCGGCGAGATCAACGGGCAGGGCCTCACCTTCCTCGCGCTCGCCGGCCTCGTCATCGCCCTCCTGCTGGCCACCGTGTGCATCATCACCACGGTCGTCACGCTGCGCACGTCGGGCATGACCCTCGACCGGGTACCGATGTTCAGTTGGTCCATGGTCGTGGCGGGTGGCCTCTCGATGCTCACCCTTCCGGTGTGGCTCGCGAACGTGGCCCTCATCTTCGTCGACGCCACCTACGGCAGCCCCGCCAAGTACGGCGTCGCCACCGACCAGTGGGCCCAGCTGTCCTGGGTGGTCACCCAACCGCAGATCTTCGTGTTCGCGATCCCTGCGCTCGGCATCATCGCCGACGCGATCGCCACCTTCGCCCACGCTCGCCAGCCGCAACGAGGCATGGTCCTCGGCGCCATCGGCGCCTTTGGGGCCCTTGGCTTCGGCGCCTACGCCCAGAACGTCTTCAACCCCGGGGTCCACCACAACTGGTTGTACGTCGCTCAGGGCGCCCTCATCCTCTTGCCAGTGCTGATGTTCCTCGGCGGCATGATCGGGTCGCTCCGCCACGGCAAGCCGACCCTGGCCAGCCCCTTCCTCAACAGCGTCGTGGCGCTGCTGCTCCTCCTGCTCGGCGCGTTCGCCGGTGCCGCGTTCGGGCTCGGCCGTCTGGGCCTGCAGTCCACCGCGCAGCAGCTCGTCCAGAACAACATCACGATCCGGGTCGTCTCCAAGGGCGAGCCGATCTACACCTGGGGAGTCACCGCGATCGTCGTCGTCGCCGCCGCCGCGGCCGGGATCGCCGGCGTCTACTACTGGGGCGCCAAGCTGTCGGGGCGCAAGCTGCCCGACGGGCTCGGCAAGCTCCTCGCCCCGATCCTGCTCGTCGCGGGCCTCCTGGCGGGGGCGCCGTACCTGGCGCTGGGCTTGGTCGCCAAGGCCGACGGCCTGGCCGACAGCGCCAATGCGCTCTACGCGATGTCGGTGGCCGGCATGGCCCTGGCCGGGCTGGCGCTCCTGCTCACCGTCGGGCCCTTCATCGCCGCCCGGGCCGCGGTCATCGGCGGCGGGGCGACGGCCGAGGCTGACGCGTGGGGCGCCGGCCAGTCGCTCGAGTGGGCGAGCGACAGCCCGCCCGTGACCGGCAACTTCGGCCAGCTCGCCGAGGTCACCTCGCCCCAACCCCTGCTCGATCTCGCCGAGGGAGGCCAGAGCTGATGGCTGCTGCCACCAAGGTCCCGGCCAGCTACGCGCCGATCGACGAGGCCCCGCCGCCGCCGATCGCCCGGCCCCGCGTGGTCATCGTCGCGACCGCGTTCGCGTCAGCGGGCTGCATCATGTTCTTCGCCGGGCTCATCGGCATCTACCTCACCGAGCGGGCCACCGTCCTCGGCGACAGCGGCACCTGGCTGCCCGACAAGTCGAACTTCCCGCTCACCCAGCCCAACGTGATGCTGCTGGCGCTCTTGTGCTCGTCGGTGATGGTCCAGTGGGCCGTCGATGCCATCCGGCGCGACGACCGACCGCAGGCCTTCATGGCGCTCGGCCTCACCCTGGTCTTCGGCCTCGCCGTGGTCAACATGGCTGCGTACCTCTTCGCCGTGCTCAACGTCGACATTGCGACGAAGAGCCTCGTCCCCGTTCTCGTCTACACGATCGCCGGAGCCCACATCCTCATGTTGGTCGGCGCGATGATCTTCACGGGTCTCATGGCGTTCCGAGCCCTCGGTGGTCAGTTCACCAGCCGCCAGCACGATGGTGTGTCGGCCGCTGCGATGTTCTGGCACGCCCAGGTCGTCGTGTTCGTCTTCATCTGGTACGCGATCTACATCACCAAGTAGGCCACCATGTTGCGCAGCCGCATGTTCACCCCCGGATTCAAGCTGTACTTCGGCGTCTTCGCGTTCCTGCTCGCAGGCGCGATGGCCGTGGGCATCAGTTCGGAGATCCAGCACTTCAAGACCGTCCGCGAGGCGCTCGACTACCAGGGCGTCATCTACACCTTCACCGGGCCCATCTCGCTCGGTTGGAAGGGCGCCGTCGGCAACCACATCGGGTACACGGTGATGCTCGTGGGCGCGATCGTGGCCGCGTTCCTCGCCTTCGTGCTGATCGCCTTCCGCGACGCCGATCCCGAGGCCGCCGCGCAAGTGGTGCAACTCGATTCGGTGCCCCTGACCAAGGCCCCGGCGGGGGCGAACTACCTGCCGATCCTCTCCGCCTTCGCCCTGGCCTTGATCGGCATCGGCTGGATCTCGAGCAAGCCGATGTTCTACGCCGGCATCGCCCTGCTGGTGAGCCTCATGGCCACGTGGACGGTGCGGGCCTGGGCCGAGCGCGCCACCGGCGACGACGAGGTCAACTTCCAGATCTACCACCGCATCATCGACCCGGTCCGCATCCCGGTGCTCGCGGTCCTGCTCATCGGCTTCGTGGTGTTCGGCCTGTCCCGCCTGATCCTGGCGGCGCCCAACAAGAACACGTCGAGCATCATCTTCGGCACCGCCGCGATCCTGTTCTTCGCCGGCGTCATGATCGTGTACCTCTTCCCGCACTTCTCCCGGTCCCTCACGATCGCCTTCGTCACGATCGGGGCGCTGGCGATCCTGGGCCTGGGCATCTGGGGTCTCGCGCATGGCGAGCGCAGCCCGGAGGAGCATGGCGGGACCACCTCCGGCGAGGTCACCCCGACCGAGGGCGGCTTGGCGCCGATCACTGTGGGGGTGAGCCACTGATGCTCACCGTTCCGCTGCAGGACCTTTTCGAGGAGAGGGCGCGATGAAGCGCAGAAGCCCGTTGCTGATGGTGTTCGGCACGATCGTCACGATCGTGGTGTTCGCGCTGTTCGCGATGATGACGTGGTCGGCGATCAAGGGAAACGACGGCAAGCCGCTCACGACCCTCGAGCCGCAGGGCCCGTTCGCCCAGGACATCCAAGGCCTCGTCATCCCGGTGTTCGCCATCGCCGGTGTCGTGTTCATCGGCGTCATGGGCGTCGTCTTGTTCATCGCCTTCCGGTTCCGTGACCGGGGCGACGAGGAGACGGCGGACGAGATCCCCAAGCAGCTGCACGGCAAGACCTGGGCCGAGCTCACCTGGACCATCATCCCGGCCGTGGTGCTGCTCGTCATCGGCATCGCCACCGTCACCACCCTTGCCACCCTGAACGCACCGGCCGAGGCCAACGCGCTGCACATCAAGGTCGAGGGCCAGCAGTGGTGGTGGAAGTTCAGCTACGACAACTCCAACGCCGCCGTGGGCAACGGTTCGTTCACCGACCCCGAGGATGTGGCGACGGCCGACGAGCTGGTCATCCCCGTGGGACGCGAGATCGAGCTCAGCGAGACCTCGAACGACGTCATCCACTCCTTCTGGATCCCGGCCCTCAACGGCAAGAAGGACGCCGTGCCCGGCATGATCACCGACTGGAAGCTCCAGGCCGATGCGCCCGGCGTCTATCGCGGCCAGTGCACCGAGTTCTGCGGGCTGTCCCACGGCAACATGCGCATGCTCGTGCGGGCCATCCCCGAGGACCAGTTCGCGGTGTGGATGAAGAACCAGCAGCTGCCCGCCAAGGTGCCGGCAGCCGGCTCGAAGGAAGCGGCCGGCGAAACGCAGTTCAAGGGCCTGCTGTGCGCTTCGTGTCACCTCATCCGCGGGGTCAACGATGCCCAGGTCGGCAGCCCCGACAAGGGCGTGAAGACCCAGTTGGTCTCGGGCGTCGCCCCGGATCTGACCCACTTCGCCACCCGTGGCACCTTCGCCGGTGCGATCTTCAACAGCCACTATCCCAACCCGACCGACGGGCCGACAGCGAATCAGCCCTTCGGCCAGACCTGCACGGTCAAGGGCAGTTCGGGCACCTCGGACATCCTGGGGAACAAGGTCGATGAGAAGGATCTGCCGGCCTGCCCGCAGGCGAACCAGTTCGATGCGTTCGGCATCCCCTACGCCTCGGCGCCCGGCAACCCCAACAACCCGCCGGACAAGGTCGCCCTCGCCGACTGGCTCCGGGATCCCACCAAGATGAAGCCCATGGCTCCGCTGCCCGAAGAGAACCCGTACGCCGGTGGTCGTCGACGGGGCATGCCCAACCTCAAGCTGACCGAAGAACAGATCGATCAGCTCGTCGCCTACCTCAATTCGCTCTCGTAGGAGTTCTGCGAATGACTGACATCCTCCCCGCGAAGCTCGAACCCGCCGGTGCGCTTGCGCTCCCGTCGGGCGCGAGCGCGCCGACCGTCGCACCGCTCGGTGTGTTCGGGCGCCCGAAGACCAAGACCGGCTGGCGGTCGTGGGTCTCGACCGTCGACCACAAGAAGATCGGCATCATGTACGGCACCGCCGCCATGGTGTTCTTGATGATCGGTGGCGCCGAAGCGCTGCTGATCCGGGCCCAGCTGTGGGCGCCGCGCCAGCACCTGCTGAGCGCCGAGGCCTACAACCAGGTGTACACGATGCACGGCACGACGATGATCTTCCTCGTCGTGATGCCCATCGGCGCGGCGTTCGCGAACTACCTCATGCCGTTGCAGATCGGCGCCCGCGACGTCGCCTTCCCCCGCATCAACGCGTTCAGCTTCTGGTGCTTCGTGTTCGGCGGGCTGTTCCTCAACTCGAGCTGGCTGCTCGGCGGCGGCGCCGACGGTGGCTGGTTCATGTACGCCCCCAACTCCGGCGTCCTCTACTCGCCGGGCCACGGCATCGACTTCTGGAACCTCGGCCTGATCATCGCGGGCATCGCCTCGTTGACCGGTGCGATCAACCTGATCGTCACGGTGCTCAACCTGCGGGCGCCGGGCATGAGCCTCATGAAGATGCCGATCTTCACCTGGATGACCCTGGTCACCCAGTTCCTGCTGCTGTTCGCGATCCCGGTCATCACCTGCGCGCAGTTCCTGCTGCTGTTCGATCGGCAGTTCCAGGCCAACTTCTTCAACGTGTCCCAGGGCGCCAACCCGTTGCTGTGGGAGCACCTCTTCTGGGTCTTCGGCCATCCGGAGGTCTATCTGATGATCCTGCCGGCGTTCGGCCTGGTGTCGGACATGTTGCCGGTGTTCAGCCGAAAACCGATCTTCGGCTACCCGTTCATCGTCTTCTCGGGCGTGGCCATCGGCTTCATGGGCTGGGGCGTGTGGGCCCACCACATGTTCGTGTCGGGCATCGGCCCGGTCTCGGTCACGGTGTTCTCGCTGACCACCATGTTCATCGCGGTGCCCACGGGCGTGAAGATCCTCAACTGGACCGCCACGATGTGGGGCGGCAAGTTGCGCTTCAACGCCCCGATGCTCTTCTGCATCGGCCTGATCACGATGTTCACCATCGGTGGCCTGTCGGGCGTGACCCACTCGGTCGCCCCGGCCGACACGCAGCAGACCGACACCTACTACATCGTCGCCCACTTCCACTACGTGCTCTTCGGCGGCGCGTTCTTCGGCTTCATCGGCGGCTTCTACTTCTACTGGCCGAAGGTCTTCGGCTACATGCTCAGCGACAAGATGGGCAAGTGGAACTTCTGGCTGATGTTGCTGGGCTTCAACCTGACCTTCGGCCCGATGCACATTCTCGGCCTGCAGGGGATGAGCCGACGGGTCTACACCTACGACGCCAACTACGGCTTCGAGATCTGGAACAAGGTCGCCACCATCGGCGCCTTCACGCTCGCCGCGAGCATCCTGCTCTTCATCGTGAACATCTTCGTGAGCTACGCCAAGTCCAAGAAGATGGAGAAGCCCGGTCCGGATCCGTGGGATGCCCGCACGATCGAGTGGATGATCCCGTCGCCCACGCCCGAGTACAACTTCGATCCGATCCCGACGGTGACCCAGCTCGACGACTTCTGGTACCGCAAGTACGGCGAGACCGAGGACGGCCGGCTGGTGCGCATCGCCAAGACCGAAGATGTCACCCAGCCCGAGCACGAGGCTCACGTCCACCTGCCGTCGCCGTCGTACTGGCCGATCGTCACCGCGTTCGGCCTGCCGGTGGCGGCCTACGGCCTCATCTTCTCCATGTGGCTCGCCCTCATCGGCGGCTTGATCGTGGTCGCCGGCATCTACGGCTGGGCCACGGAGCACCCTGACGATCCCGACGCCGCCCACGACGTCGACCACGGCCCCGATGGGGGTCACGCCTCGGGTGACGATCACGATGCGGTCCACGATGCAGACGCGGGAGACGGCGACGCCGACTCTGCGACCGACGACGAGAAGGAGGTGGCTCCCGTTGGCTGACGTGGCGACCACTCTCGACACCTCGTTCGACGACGCGCCGGATCCCGACGTCGCCCACGGCGGCCACGGCTACGCCACGAACACCGGCCTGTCCAACACCAAGTTGGCGATGTGGCTGTTCCTGGCGTCGGAGTGCCTGCTGTTCGGCGGGCTCATCACGACCTACCTGCTGTACAAGATCCCGGCGGCGGGCCACGGCCCGGCCCCCCACGAGCTGTATGACATCCCGTTCACCTCGATCAGCTCGTTCGTGCTCCTGATGAGCTCGCTCACGATGGTGCTCGCGGTGTCGTCCATCGAGCGGGGCGACAACCAGCGCTTCCGCCTCTGGATCGTGGCCACGGCGCTGCTCGGGTCCGTGTTCATCTCGGGTCAGGTCTACGAGTTCTCGTCGTTCGTCAGCGAAGGCATGGGCTACACCACCAGCCGTTCCAGCTCGGCGTTCTACACGCTCACCGGATTCCACGGCGTCCACGTCACCATCGGCATCATCATGTTGGTGTCGGTGCTGCTGCTCTCGCACCGGGGGCACCTGCACCGCGGCAACGCCGAGACCGTCGAGGTCGTCGGCCTGTACTGGCACTTCGTCGACGTCGTGTGGATCCTCATCTTCGCCCTCGTCTACCTGATTCCCTAGGAGCCCGGGACCATGGCCGCAACCACACACGAGCCCGACGTCGTCCACCACGAGGCGCACGAGAACCGCGACAAGAAGTACGTGCTCATCGCGCTGATCCTCGCGGGCCTGACGGTCATCGAGGTGCTCACGTACTCGATCCCCGACGCGTTCGGCGGCAAAGCCAGCACGACCCTGATCGTCGCCCTGATGGTGCTGATGGCGATCAAGTTCTGGACCGTCGCCTGGTTCTTCATGCACCTCAAGTTCGACAAGCGCCTGCTCACCGTCGTGTTCTACGCCGGTCTCTCGCTCGCCGTGCTGGTGTACCTCGCCATCCTCACCGTGTTCCGGTTCTGGGGACCGCCCGAGAGCCACATGATCAAGAACACGTGATGCGGGCGCAGTCGCACGGCCTCACCGGGACGCCGGGCTGAGCTTGGGCCTGCGGGCCCTGACGCCGTACCCTGATCCCATGTCGTTGCTCGCCGCCGAGACCGTGTCGCTCCGGTGGGCGCCGCACCCCGAGGTCTGGTTGCTGGTCGCCGGGGTCGTGGCCCTCGGCATCTACGTGGATCGGGTCATCGCGCCCAAGGTGCCGGCCTCGATCCGGGGCGACGGTCCGGCCATCACCCGTCGCCAGAAGGCGTTCTTCGTGGCGGGCGTGCTGGTCCTGTGGGGGGCCTCGGATTGGCCGCTGCACGACATCGCCGAGCAGTACCTGTACCTGTTCCACATGATCCAGCACCTGTTGCTGACCATGGTCATGCCCCCGCTGTTCTGGTTGGCCACACCCGCGTGGCTGGCCGAGCTCGTCGTGGCGCGGGGCAGCCGAGGCTGGGGCGTCCTGAGCCGCGTGGCGCGTCCGGTCCCGGCAGCGGTGATCTTCAACGCCCTGGTGATCGCGACGCACTGGACCGTGATGGTCAACACCTCCGTGCAGGTCGGGCCGTTCCACTACACGGTCCACCTGATCATCGTGACCGCGGCGTTCTTGATGTGGATCCCGGTGTGCGGCCCGTGGAAGGAGCTCCGGCTCAGCGCCATCGGACAGTGCGTGTACCTGTTCGCCCAGTCCATCATCCCGACCGTGCCGGGTGCCTGGCTCACGATGGCTGACAGCGCCGTCTACGGCGCCTACGACCACCTGCCGCGGCTGTGGGACATCAGCGCGGTGACCGACCAGCAGTACGCCGGGTTGTTCATGAAGGTCGGCGGCGGCGCCTACCTCTGGGCGCTGATCATCGTGATCTTCTTCCGTTGGTCCCTCAAGGCCGAGAAGGAAGACGCCTCGCTGCGCTACGTGCGCATCGAAGACGGCATCGACTACGTGGCACCGGCGCCTGAGACGGTTCCCGCGCCGACCGTCGCCGCAGCCGCGGCCGGTCCGACTCAGCACTGAGCGCCAGCGCGCTCACTCCCAGCGGAAGCAGCGGGCCGCGAGCACCGGCATGGCGACGGCCCACGCCACGAGCACGACCCATGCTCCCGTCGGGAACACCAGGTCGGGCACGAGGGAGTAGCGCATGATCTCGGCCAACGCGCCCGACGGCAGCAGGGTGGCGAGCGCGCCGAGCGCGCCCGGCAGCCGATCCGGCGGGATGATGATGCCCCCGAAGAGCAGCAGCAACAGGTAGAGGCCGTTGCACACGGCCAGGTTGAGCGTGCCCTTCAACGTGCCGGCGAGCAGCAGCCCGAGCCCGGCGAACGCGGCCGTGCCGAGCAGGTAGGCCGGGACCACGAGCGCCACCCGGCCGCCGGGGTCCCAGCCGAGCGCAAACGCGATGGGCACGAGGACCACCAGCTGCACGATCTCGAGCAGCAGGACCATCGTGGCCTTGGCGGCGATGAGCCGCGGGCGGCCGAGCGGGGTCGAGCCCAGGCGCTTGAGGACCTTGTAGTAGCGCTCGAAGCCCGTGCCGATCCCGAGGCTGACCATGGCGGTCGACATGATCGCCAGCGCCATCACGCTGGGCATGACGGAGTCCACCGCCTTCGCGCCCGACACGGTGGCCCCCGATGACGAGGTCGGCAGGACATCGACGAGGGAGAAGAACACCAGGATCAGCACGGGGATGCCGAGGCTGACGAGCAGTTGCTCGCCCTGGCGCAGGCTCATCACGAGCTCGGCGCGGGTCTGCGCGACGTATGGCCTCATGCCCGGTCCCCACCCCGTGAACGGCGTCCCCGGCGTCCGCGGGAGCGCCGGCCCGCCCGGCCCGCCGCACCGGCTCCACCCGGTCCACCCGGCCCGCCGGCGCGGCGAGCCTCGTCGGCGGCGGTCGACGCGGCGGCCGCCGTCTCGGTGAGGCGGAGGAAGACATCCTCGAGCGTCTGGCGCCCGGCCCGCAGATCGGCGAGGGGGAGGTCGTGTTCGGCCAGCCAGCCCGTGATCGCCGCGATCGTGGCGGGGGTCGGTGCGGCCGCCACCTGGTACTCGCCGGGGGAGACCTCGGTGACCGCGGCCGACAGACGGGACCCGAGGGCGGCGGTGTCGATGGCGGGCGGGGCGCCGAAGCGGACCTCGTCGGTCTGCCCGGCGCGCATGAGCTCGACCGGCGTGCCCTCGGCGAGCACCTGGCCGTGGTCGATGATGACCACCCGGTCGGCGAGCTTCTCGGCCTCGTCGAGGTCGTGGGTGGTGAGCAGCACCGTCACGCCGTCATCGCGCAGACCCGCGACGATCCGGCGGATCAGTTGGCGGCCGGTCGGATCGATGCCGGAGGTGGGCTCGTCGAGGAAGGCGATCTCGGGTCGTCCCACCAGCGCGAGGGCCAACGAGAGGCGCTGCTGCTCGCCGCCGGACAGGTTGCGCCACGTGGTGCGCGCCTGCTCGCGGAGCCCAACGCGCTCGAGCAGCTCGTCGGGATCGGCGGGGTTGTCGTAGTAGGACGCGAACAGGCGGAGGACCTCGGGCGGCCGGGCCCCGGTGTACACGCCGCCCTGTTGCAGCATGACCCCGATCCGCCGGGTCAGGGCCGCGTGGTCGGCCACCGGGTCGAGCCCGAGCACGCGCACGGACCCGCCGTCGGGCCGCCGGAACCCCTCGAGCGTCTCCACCGTCGACGTCTTGCCCGCCCCGTTCGGCCCGAGCAGCGCCACGATCGAGCCGGGCGCCACCGAGAAGCTGAGCTGGTCCACCGCCGTCGTCTCGCCGTAGCGGATCGTGAGGCCGCGCACGTCGATGGCCGGCTCGGCGAGGTCCTTCACGTCCGCCGACGCTACCGGCGCCCCCACCGCTCCCCGAAATTGAGGCGGTTCGTCGCCGTCTGGCCGACGGAACGCCCCAATTTCGAAAGCAGCCCGGAAATTGAGTCCGTTCGTCGGCCCCGGGCCGACGTTCGGTCCCAATTTCGGGGTGGGGAGAGAGGTGACGGGGGTCGGGGCGCGGTGGGGAAGCGGGCGTGAGCAGGGGGTGGGAGCGACTACCGTTTCCGCCATGATCGATGTGCGCCGCCTCCGGACCGAGTTCGACGTCGTGCGCGACGCGATGTCCCGCCGGGGCGGCGATGTCGTGTCGCAGCTCGAACGGGCGGGCGAGCTCGACGCGCGCCAGCGTGAGCTGAGCGTGCAGCGCGACGACCTCCGGGCCCGGGTCAAGGTCATCTCGAAGGAGGTCGGGCTGCTGCGGCGCGACGGCCGGGTCGACGAGGCCGAGAAGCTGCAGGCCGAATCACGCGACCTCGGCGAGCAGGAGGCGGCGCTCGATCGTGACGGTGAAGCGGTCGCGGCCGAGCTGCGCGACCTCCTGCTGCGCATCCCGAACATCCCGGCCGATGGGGCTCCGATCGGCGTGAGCGATGCCGACAACCCCGTGGTGCGCACCGTCGGCTTCGACCCCGAGGCGTACGGCGCCCACCAGCGCGTGCCGCACTGGGAGATCGGCTCCGAGCTCGGCATCCTCGACACCGAGCGCGCGGTCAAGATCTCCGGCTCGATGTTCACGATGTACCGCAAGCAGGGGGCGACCCTGGCCCGGGCCCTCACCCAGCTGGCGCTCGATCGCAACGCCGATGCCTTCGAGGAGATCCGCCCGCCCAGCCTGGTGCTCAGCTCCACCCTCACGGCCACGGGTCAGCTGCCCAAGTTCGCCGACGACGCCTATCACATCGAACGCGACGACCTGTGGTGCATCCCCACGGCCGAGGTGCCGCTCACGTCGATCGCCAAAGACGAGATCCTCGACGAGGCCGACCTGCCGATGCGCCTGATGGCGTACTCGCCATGCTTCCGCCGCGAAGCCGGCTCGGCGGGTCGCGACACCCGTGGGCTGTTGCGGGTGCACGAGTTCGACAAGGTCGAGCTGCTGGCGTACACGACCCCCGCCGAGGCGCCGGCGATGCTCGACGAGATCATCAACCGGGCCGAGACCACGATCGCGTCACTCGGGTTGGCCCACCGTGTGCTCGACATCTGCACCGGCGACCTGGGCCAGAGCCACCACCGCTCGTTCGACATCGAGGTCTACGCCCCCGGGGTCGATCAGTGGCTCGAGGTGTCGTCGATCTCGTGGTTCAGCGACTACCAGGCCCGCCGGGCGAACATCCGCTACCGGCCCGCGCCCGGCGACGGCGCGGAGGGGAAGGGCACGGAGATCGTGCATACGCTCAACGGCTCGGCGCTGGCGGTGCCCCGGGTGTGGGCCGCGATCGTCGAGACCCATCGCCAACCCGATGGCTCGATCCGGATCCCCGAGCCGCTCCTGCCCTACCTGCGCGGGGCCACCAGCATCGCCGCCACCTGATCTCGCCACCGGCCCGCCGACGCGAAGGGAGGCACCACCGATGAGCCGACCCATCGAGACCGACACCGAGTCCGAGTCCGATGGCGACGTCGGGGCCGACACCGACACGGAGTCCGATGGCGACACCGGGGCCGACACCGACACCGGGGCCGACACCGAGACCGAGTCCGATGGCAACACCGAGGCTGGGACCGACACCGACACCGCGTCCGACGGCGACTCCGTCGTCGTCCGCGATACCGGCGGCGCGCTCGGCGCCGGCGCCGCCGATGCGGAGGTGGCCCGCAGCGGTCGATGGGCGGCGATCGGCGGCTTCGTCTCGTTCGCCTACGTCGTCTGGTACGTGATCGACCTTGCGATGGTGCGCACGAACGCGACGGCGTTCAACGCCGCCCACCAGGTGTACGGCGCCCTCGGGGCCCGGATGGTGTTCGCGGCGGTGTTCGGGGCCATCGTCTTCCACGGCCTGAACGGTGTGCGGGTGACGGTGGCCGACCACGTCGCGGTGGTGCGCCGCCACGACCTCGTGGCGCGCACGGTGGTCCGCTTCGTGACCTTCGCCGTGTGGATCCCCGCCGTTCTGGTGCTGGTCTGGCCGTCGATTCGAGACTGGGTGGCGCGATGAGCGCCGAACGCGACGCCGCGATCGAACGTGACGCCGCGATCGCACGTGACGCCGCGATCGGACCCGCTGGCGCGGCCGTGGCTCCCGCGGGCGCGGCCACCGCCACTGAGTCCCTCACCGTCACCGAGTCCCTGACCGTCACCGATCCCCTCACCGCGGCGGACGCGAGCGACCCCGGGGCCCATCCCTGGAGCTGGCACCTCGTGCGGGTGACCGGGTTGTTCCTGGCGGTCTTCATCCCGCTGCACTTCGTGGTGGTCATCATCGCCGGCGATGTCGGAGCGACGAACGCCGGCACGATCGTCAGCCGGTTCCACAACGATCTGTGGCGGACCATCGAAGGCCTCGCCCTCTTGCTCGCCCTGGCCCACGGCTTCCTGGCGATCCGCGACGTCCTCCTGGCCTCAACGTGGGCGCCTTCGCGAAGGGACTGGGCCATCGTCGTGCTCGGTGTGGTGTGCGTGCTGCTCGGGGTCACCGCGGTCTACTCGCTGGTGACGTTCTGATCCGGGCCGGGGCGGCCGACGGTCGCCCGGAACGCGCATGGCGCGGACCGGCCCCGACTTGGCGCGCCGGTCGGGGGAGCGCTTCACTACGCCCGTGCCTGCTGTCGAGTCGAACGCTGACCTCCCGCCCGTGACCGACCTGCTGGCCATCCAGCGCGATTTCGAGGCGATCGGGCTCGATCGGGATGCGCTGGTGGATGACCCGTTCGAGCAGTTCTCGCGTTGGTTCGACGAAGCGGTGCGCGTCGGCGTGCATCAACCCGAGGCGATGGCGGTGGCGACCGCCACGGCCGACGCCGAGCCGTCGGTTCGGCTCGTCCTGCTGCGCCTGGTGGATCCTCGCGGGTTCGTCTTCTTCACCAACTACGCCAGCCGCAAGGGCGGCGAGCTCGCGAGCAACCCGTCGGCCGGGATCGTCTTTCCCTGGCATCAGATCTCGCGTCAGGTCCGCGTCAACGGCCAGGTCGAGCGGGTGGACGGAGCTGAGTCCGACGCGTACTTCGCGACACGGCCGAGGGGCAGCCAGCTGAGTGCCTGGGCGTCACCCCAAAGCCAGGTCGTGGCTGATCGGGCCGAGCTCGAATCGCGCCGCGTCGACCAGGAGCAGCGCTGGGACGGGCGCGAGGTCGAGCGGCCCCCGGGCTGGGGTGGCCTGCGGGTCGTCCCGCACGAGCTCGAGTTCTGGCAGGGGCGGGCCAACCGGTTCCACGACCGCTTCCGGTACCGGCGCGCCGACGGCGAGGCGACCTGGACCATCGAGCGGCTCGGGCCCTGACCCGGTGGGTTCCGCAGGCCCGGACCGATACCGTCAGCCGGGCATGTTCGCCGAGCTGCTGGCCTGTCCGGGCGTGATCGAGGAGCTCGAGCTCCGCTCGCGGGTCGGGTTCCTCGCGTTCCACGGCGGCTCGCTCGAGAAGGGCACCGATGACATCGCCCGCGCGGCGGCGGAGGCGGCGGGGGCCTCGTTCTACGCCGTGGTGCAACCTCCGGACCTGCGCTGGCACGTCCCGTCCAAGCTCGTGGATCCGGAGGCGTCGGAGGCGCTCGCGGCCTTCATCGACCACGTCGACGTGGCGATCGCCATCCACGGCTTCGGCCGCGCCGGTCTGTTCACCACGATGCTGCTCGGCGGCGCGAACCGCGACCTCGCGACCCACGTCGCCGCGTCGCTCCGCGCGGGAGTCGAGGGCTACGAGGTCGTCGACGACCTCGATGCCGTCCCCGTCGAGCTGCGCGGCCTGCACCCCGACAACCCCGTCAACCGACCGCGCCGCGCCGGCGTCCAGCTCGAGTTGCCGCCGCGGGTCCGCGGTCTCGGGCCGTTCTG
>JBBQHT010000034.1:0-25068 GCA_038324235.1 Acidimicrobiales bacterium | reverse complement strand
GCGGTGACGGTGATGCCGTCCATCGCGAAGTCCGCATCGGCCCGCACCACATCGCCCACCTTGGCGCCCTCGTACAACAGCGAGCCGTCGAGCTCTCCCTTCGGCTGGCGTGCCCCTGCGGCGCGCCAGGTCCAGGTTCCGTCGCTTCGAGAACTGGTGAGCTCGACCTCGATCCTGCGTGGCATAGGGCTGAAACGCTACTGGCTGGACCCACACCATGGCGAATGTGAACATTGCCTGTCACCTCGCCGCTACAGTGCGCGCGATGGACAGCGAGGTGGTGCGCATCCACAGCGGTTCGACGCGCGTCGTCGACCTCACCGAGCGCGCGGCCACGTTCGTGCGAGGCCGCGGCGATGGGTTGCTGCACCTGTTCGTGCCGCACGCGACCGCCGGCCTCGCGCTGTTCGAGTTGGGCGCAGGATCGGACACGGACCTCGATGAGCTGCTCGATCGGATCTTCCCGCGCGACGGCCGCTACGTGCACCACCACGGCAGCTCAGGGCACGGTGCGGACCACCTCGTGCCCGTCTTCGTCAGCCCGTCGTTGTCGATCCCGGTGTTCAACGGGGCGCTGGCGCTCGGCACGTGGCAGTCGATCGCCCTCGTCGACACCAACGCGGACAACCCGGACCGGCAGGTCCGCTTGAGCTTCCTCGCGGCGTGAGCTTCCGGGCGGCGTGAGCTTCCGGGCGGCGTGAGCTTCCGGGTGCCCGTCCGTCTCCGCCTCCGGACGCCTCAGCCCAGCATGATGACGTCGCTCACCGTGGTGGCATCCTGCGTGCGATGCAGGCGGTGCAGCATCGACTCGAGCGCCACGGCGGCTTCGAAGCCCTGACCCCCGTCGAGATCGACCAGATCGCGCGCGAGGCGGTGGATCATGCCGTACTCGGCGAAGAGGTCCACCGCCACGAGCTTGGGGCCACCCTCGGGCTCGTCCACCATCGTGCGGACCATCAGGCCTACCCCGGCGTCGGTCTGCTTGTTGGCCAGAGCGAGGACCGCGGTGAGCGGGGGAGAGGGGACCGCCTTGGTACCGAGCCGGGCGAGCACCTCCTCGGCCTTGAGCGGGTTGCGCTCGCCGACCCAGGCGAACGCCGCCAGCTCGGCGGTCCAGCGATCCAGCTCGGCGTTCAGCCGCTTGGCCTCGAGCCGGTCGCTGATGCGCAGCGCCGCCTTGTAGTCACGGCGCTCCAGGGCGGTGTAGCCATCGTTGATGAGCTCGGCGGGGGACCGGCGATCGCGCTTCTTGCGGGCCTTGTCCATCGAGACCACGTTCTGCTCGCGATCCGAGTCGCCGGGGCGCTCGGGGGCGAACTCGAACTGCATCCCGCGCAGCGAGCCGTTGCGCACCTGGAGGTAGCCGATCAGGTTCATGACCGCGAGGCCCCAGCCGAAGAACACCCCGAACGCCGACCCCCAGCTGATCCACGCGTAGACGCCGAGCAGGAAGCCGGTGGGGATCGAGATCAGCCGGGCGGTCTGACGGCGGGGCTCGCCGTGCACGATCTCGAGGATGGATTCGCAGATGTGGCCACCATCGAGCGGCAGCAAGGGCAGCAGGTTGACCAGCGACCAGACGACGTTGAGCCAGTAGACGTCGTAGAGGAACAGCTTGAGATCACCGTTGGTCCACGACGTGGCGTTGTACGCCAACCAGCCGGGGATGCCGAGCAGCACCAGCCCGGTCAGCGGCCCGGCGGCCGACACGATGATGCTCCGCTTGGGGGCCAGCACCTCCTCGCCGTAGGTGAGCCCGCCGAGCCCCCACAGCACGATCGCGGGCTTCTGCCGGTACCGCCGGTAGGCGAGCGCGTGGCCGAACTCGTGCACCAGGATCGACACGGCGGCAACCAGGAACCACTCGACGAGCCAGAAGACCGGCTTGTCCCGGCCCTCGATCCGGTTGAGGCCCAGCAACAAGATGGTGATGGGGAACCAGATCTCGACGCGAATCGGGACCCCGAGGAGTTTGAAGGTCGGGCCACGGTTCATCACCCGAAAAGCTAGTGGATCCCAGGGACAACGAGACCCCGGACCAGCAAGTCACGTCGGTGGTGGCCCAGTGGCGACCCTCAGGTCCGCCCTGACACCGCCCGGGCGGGGGACACATCCGCCCGGAGGAGCTCGCCGAGGCGCTCGGGGGGCACGGCTCGAGAGATGAGGTACCCCTGGGCCATGTCGCAGTCGTGCGTGCGGAGCTCGTCGAGCTGCTGCGCGGTCTCGACGCCCTCGGCGACGACGACCAGGCCCAGTGTGTGCCCGAGGTTGATGATGGCCTGCACGATGGCGTCGGCCTCGGAGTCGGCGCCGAGGCCCTGGACGAAGGACTGGGCGATCTTGAGGATGTCGACAGGGAAGCGGCGGAGGTGGCTGAACGAGGAGTATCCCGTCCCGAAGTCGTCGATGGCGATGCGCACCCCGAGGATCTTGAGCCGATCGAGCACCTCCCTGCTGGCGTCGACGTCGTGCATCAGCACGCTCTCGGTGATCTCGACGTGGACGTGGCCCGGGTTGATGCGGGTGGCCGCCAGCACACTGGCGATGTCGTCGGTCAGGGACAGGTCGTCGAGCTGCGAGGCGGACAGGTTGATCGCGATGAACACGTCGCCGCCGCGTTGCTGCTCCCACCGAGCGGTCTGGAGGCACGCCTGGTCGAAGATCCACGCGCCGAGGGGCACGATCAGACCGGTCTCCTCGGCGATGCTCATGAACGTGGCGGGGTAGAGCATCCCGCGCGTCGGGTGCTTCCACCGCACCAGCGCCTCGCTGCCCACGATGTGCCCGGTGTGCAGGTCGATCATGGGTTGGTAGTGCACCCGCAACTGGCGCCGCGAGACGGCTCGGCGCAACGAGGTCTCGATCTGGTGGCGCTCGACCGCGCGTGCGCGCATGGCGTCGTCGAAGACCTCGGCCCGGGCCCGGCCCCGCGCCTTGGCCTGGTACATCGCCGAATCGGCGTTGCGGATCAACGCCTCGGCACCCGGCTCGCCGTCCTGGGCGTGGCTGATGCCGATGCTCGCCGTGACGTACACGTCGCCGCCGGCGAGCGCGAACGGGGCCCGCAGCGTCTGCTCGACGAGGTGCGCAACAGCCGTGGTCTCGTGCTCGTCGTGCAGGTCCTCGACGAGGATCACGAACTCGTCGCCGCCGAAGCGGGCGATCGTGTCGCCGGGGCGGAGCGCGTCGCGCAGGCGGGCGGCCACCGCGACGAGCAGCGCGTCGCCGAGGGAGTGGCCCTGACTGTCGTTGACGACCTTGAAGTGATCGAGATCGCAGAACAGCACGGCGGTCAACGTGGCGTTGCGCCGGGCGCGAGCGAGGGCGACCTCCATCCGATCGAACAACAGGGTTCGGTTCGGCAGGTCGGTGAGGGGATCATGGGTGGCCTGGTGCTCGAGTCGGTGCTCGCTGTCTCGCAGCGCCTGCTCGCTGATGACCCGATCGGTGGTGTCTCGGACGTTGGCCACGATGCCGTGGATCGACGGTGTGTCCAGGCAGTTGGCGAAGGTCGACTCGAACCACCGCCACGAGCCGTCACCGTGGGCCATGCGAGCCTCCACGCGGGCGGTCGCGTGCGACGACTCGTCGACGACCCGCGCGAACTGGCGCGAGACCTCGCGGCGGTCGTCGGGGTGCACCAACCGGCTCATCGTGGCCGACCAGAGCGACGCCGGCTCGAGGCCCCAGAGTCGCTCGGCGGTCGGGCTGGCCCACTGCACGACGCCGGCCTGGTCGAGCACGAGGATCGCGCCGTCGTCGTTGGCGAGCAGGGCCTGCAGGCGTTCCTCGCTGGCCCGGATGCGGTCGTCAGCCTCCTTGCGCTCGGTGACGTCGCGGAACGTGTTCAAGATGCCCTGCACGTGCTCGTGGTCGAGCAGGTTCACGCTCGTGCACTCCACCCAGCGGAACGAGCCGTCGACATGGCGGAGGCGGAAGGTCTGCAACGAAGCACTGCCGGGTCGGGTGAGCAGGGCCCGGGCCGCCTCGATCGACGCCGCCCGGTCGTCGGGGTGGACGAAGGCGAAGCCGCTCGTACCGATGAGGCCCTCGGGCGGGTAGCCGAAGAGCCGTTCGATCGCCGGGGTGACGTAGGTGATCACGTTGTTCGGATCGGAGACCACGATGGCATCGAGGCTGTGGTGCACCAGGGCCCGGAACCGGTCGTCCTGGCTGCGGTGCGACAGGGGATTGCGGCGACGGCCCGCCGAGGCCGTCCCGGACGTCGCCGGTGCGTCCGACGCGTGCACAGGCTGGGGGTCCGCGGGGCTCGGCTGCGGCGCATGGTCCATTCGCAGCCCCTCCTTCTGCCCCCCGAGGCGTTCCCCGCCGGCGACGTGCTGGTCCGAGGGTAACGCTGCGGTGCGCACGGCGGTAGGGGCAAAGAACCCTAGGTGGGTGGCAACCCGTTCCCGGCCAGCCACCTAGGCTCGGGCGATGCCCCGGATCCCGACGCGCCGCGACGTCCGGCGGGCACGCGCCGTCGTGCACCGCACCGCCGTCATGGGCGGCCTCGACACGCGGCGGCTGCTGGTGACCGTGCGGGCGCTGCCGGCCTTCGCCCGCTCGTACCGCACGTTCCAGCAGGCCACGGAGGTGGCCGGGGGAGCGGCGCTGCCCCTCGGCGAGCTGTTCCCGATCACCGCCGACGCCGTGCTGCCCGCAGGCGACTCGGGCGCGTACTTCCTGCAGGACCTCTGGGCGGCCCGGCTGATCCATACGCGGGCCCCGGCCCGACACGTGGATGTCGGCTCGCGCCTCGACGGTTTCGTCGCCCACCTGCTCGTGTTCCGCGAGGTCGAGGCCATCGACATCCGTCCGCTGGACTCCCCGGTCGACGGCCTCACCTTCACCCAGGAAGATGCCACGACCCTGGCGTCGATCCCGGACGGGTCGATCGAGTCGCTGTCGAGCCTGCATGCGGTGGAGCACTTCGGCCTCGGTCGCTACGGCGACCCGCTCGACCCGCTCGCCTGCTTCTCCGCGATGCGCAGCCTGGCGCGGGTCCTCGCCCCGGGCGGGTACCTGTACTTCTCCGTCCCGATCGGCCGCGAGCGCGTCGAGTTCAACGCCCACCGCATCCTCGACCCCCGCCGGGTCATCGCCGAGCTCACGGGCGCCGGCCTCGAGCTGGTCGCGACATCGGCCATCGACACGGCGGGCCGGTTCGTGGCGGACGCCGACCTTGACGCGTACCGCGAGGCCCACGAGGTCACCGGCCTGTTCGAGCTGCGCAAGCCTCACCGCCGATAATCCTCGTTATGTAAAGTTACGGGTCTACCCACGGGCTCGATCGAATCCTGGCGTCCCCGCCGCCTCACACGTTCGTCTACGCCGCCTCGCGTTCGTGACCTGCGCGAACCGCACGACAACCGGGTGGGCCGATCCGTCCCAACGACGTCGACGCCCACGTTCCTGAACCGCCGCAAACCGCACGGGAACCAGTGGTCCCAATCCGTCGCTCCCACGACGCCGACGCCCACGACGCCGACGCCCACAGGTTCGTGGCCGCGCGCCCAGGTTGGCTCCAAGACATCCTCGAGAGGGCCCCGCTTCCCGGTGTGGTCGTCCACGCGCCATATCGTCACGTGACGAAACGAGGGCTGGCGGCGGGGCTCTCATCGGATTCCCATCGGATTCCCATGATGGGGACCCGGTCGCCCGATGGGCGCGAAAACGAGAGAGACTGCCGCCCATGACCCTCGTACACCGCGTGCTGCACCCCAAGCCCATCACGTCCCTCGACGACTACGTGGTCCGCCGCGGAGGCCGTGGGTGGGAAGCGGCGCAGACCATGACGCCCGATGCGATCATCGCCGAGGTCAGCGCGTCGGGATTGCGCGGCCGGGGCGGCGCCGGCTTTCCCACGGGCGTCAAGTGGCGCACCGTGGCGGACAACCACTCGGCCTACGAGGCCTCGAGCGTCGTGGTGAACGGGGCCGAGGGTGAGCCCGGCACCTTCAAGGACCGCACGATCGTGCGCAACAACCCGTACCAGGTCATCGAAGGTGCGTTGATCGCCGCTCGCGCCGTGGGGGCCGACCAGGTCATCTTCGGGATGAAGGCGTCCTTCGCCACCGAGGTCACCCACCTGCGCGCGGCGATCGCCGAGGTGGAAGCCGCCGGATGGAGCGACGGCGTCGAGCTCGTCGTGTTCGAAGGTCCCGACGAGTACCTCTACGGGGAGGAGACCGCGCTGCTCGAGACCATCGCGGGGCGCCATCCATTCCCGCGGATCGCTCCCCCGTTCCGGCGGGGCGTGCGCGAGGTCGTCGAGACCCAGGGCGACGCGAACACCGGCAGCGGACTGTCGGCCCACGTCGAGATGGCCGGTGACAGCGAGGAGAACGACGCGCCGCCCGCCCTGGTGGACAACCTCGAGACGATGGCCAACGTCGCGCACATCCTCGCTCGGGGGGCGACGTGGTTCCGCAGCGAGGGCACCCGTGACTCCCCTGGCACGATCGTGTGCACCGTCAGCGGGGCGGTCGAGCACGCGGGAGTCGGCGAGGTCATGATGGGCACCACCCTTCGCGAGGCGATCCAGGCGATCGGCGGAGGCCCCCGCCCCGGCGAACAGATCAAAGCCGTGCTCTCGGGCACGTCCAACGCGGTGCTGACCGCCGACCTCCTCGACACCCCGTTGACCTACGAGGACATGGCGGCGATCGGTGCCGGTCTGGGATCGGGCGGCTTCATCGTGTTCGGCGAGGACGAGGACCTCGCCGCCGTGGCGGCCGGGGTCAGCCGCTTCCTGGCGGTCGAATCGTGCGGCCAGTGCTCGCCGTGCAAGCAGGACGGTCTGATGATCTCCGACCTGCTCGAGAAGGTGTGCGCCTCGGAGGCCACCGAACGAGATCTCGACACCGTGCGGCGCCGGCTCGGCACCGTGGCCGACGGCGCGCGTTGCTACCTCGCCACCCAACAGCAGGTCGTCGTCACCAGCATCCTCGACCGCTTCGCCGACGACGTCACCGCCCACCTGCCCGGCCCAGGTGGCACCCCGCCGGCGGCTGATGCCGTGGAGCCGGTGCTCATCGCCGAACTGCTCGACATCACCGATGGCGTCGCCCACGTGGACGAGCACCACCGGTCGAAGCAGCCCGACTGGACCTATGACGCGACATCGTCCGGCCAGGCTCCCGCCGAACGTCTCGACGACCACCGCACGCCGGGCTCGTGACCGCGAGGCTGGTCCCTCACCAGCGCCAGGCCCCCGGTGTGTCGATGGCGACCGGCGGAGGATGACCTGGCGCGCATCGGCGGACCTGCTCGATCAACGCGTTCTCGACGGTGCGATCAGGCGGCGCCGCAGGTCGAGCGTCCGCTGCACGGTGCGCGACGACCACGCCGTGAAGCGCGTCATCGATTCGACCTCGTTGGCGCACCCCAGCTTGAAGCGTTGCCGGCCGGCGCCCCAGTCGACGAGGTCGAGGGTGTCGTCCGTCATCGTGTGGACCACCGTTTCGACGGTGGCCAGGAGCCCGGGCGCATACGCCGCGAGGGCGGGGTTCATCCGGTTGTCGTAGACGAACAGCTCGCGGTCACGGCGGAGGCACAGGGTGTACGCGGCGAGTGCACCGTCGATGCGGACCGTGAGCAACCGAAGTTGGGGTTCGTGGTCCGTGAGGACCTGCCGGTAGAAGTGATCAACGTGCGGGTCGTCCAGCGTGGTGGCTCCCCGCAGGTCGAGATCGCGCTGGCGATGCACGTCGATGATCTCGTCGAGGTGACCGAGGACGGTCCCGCGGTCCTCCTCCCAGGCCACATCGAGCTGACGGCCGTGGCGGGCGATGAGGTTGCGGTGCCGCGCCGCGGAGCTGCGGATGTTGCGCGACAGGTAGCCGCGGGCGTTGCGTTCGCGGATGCGCAGCCGGGGTCGATCGCTCCCGGCGGCCACCAGGTGGTGGGGCAGGCGCGCCGCCAGCGCGTCGAGCAGCGGATCGCCCTGCTCGATCTGCGGGAGGTGGAGGGACCAGGGACGGCGCATGGCATCGAGGTCCCGGGTGATGGCCTCCGCGAGCTCGTGCGCCGCGGGCTCGTCGGCGGCGACCACCGGGCTGTGATCCGGCGACGGGCCGCCGAGGCTCGTGATCTGCACCATGCCGGCGACGCGGCGGCGCGCCAGCGGGGCAATGGCGACGGGCCCCCGGCCGCCGGCGATGACCAGCACCCACGGTTCCCAGGGCGGGCAGTACGCCCTCGTCCAGCTCTCGAGCCACAGCCGAGAACCGCTGATGGGTGTGGCCCGCTGCCGGTGCAACGCGTCCAGGGCGGACGCGCAGTGCCCCAACGCGCCCCCGCAGGGCGGTCCTTCGCCCACGACCGGGCTCCGCACGGATTGCGCCCGTCGGTTCACTGACCCGGCGTGGCGCGCTCGTCACGAAGCGCAGCCCCCGGGCCCCACACCGGGTCGCTGTCGGAAAACGAGACCATGGCCGGTCCTGACGGTAGGTGGGTGATCCGTGCTGCCCTACCCCGCAACGACCGATCAAATGCCTGACGAGCGGGCGAGTTCAGGGAACCTTCAGCTTCACGGGCCGGTGCTGGGAACCGGGGCGCGTCCTGGCCCCTTTCGTCGATCGGTTCAGCGTCAGCCGTGGGGCGCGACGCGGGGTTCGATCCAGAGCTCGGCGGCGGGCCGGGCGTTCTCGAGCAGCCAGCCGAGCGCTTCGGTCACGTCCGCGGGACTGCTGACCTGCTCGAGATCGCGATCGACATCTTCGATGGCGGCCTGCAGGCAGTACAGCCGGCTCTGCAACTCGTCGAGCGCCGTGCGCGAGATGACCAGGTCGTCGTCACCGAGTCCGTGCGAGTCCGCCAACTTGCGGGCCATGTGCGCCTGCTGCCGACAGCCTTGCCGGCAGTAGAGCCGGGGCCGGCCGCGCGCGGCGACCACGAACGCCCGTCCACACCACCGGCACCGCTCCTTGCGCACGGCGTCGCCGCCCTCACGCTCGAGCGGAGACGATGATTTCGTCATGTGACGATACTGCCCCACCACCACGCCCGACGGGCGGATCGTCAGCCGCTCGTCCCAGGTCGCCAGCAGTACGTCAGCCGGCCGACGAGATCCACGTCTCGGCCAAGCGGTGCACGCCTGCCGCGTAGGGCATCGACGGTGAGCCGTCGGGCAGCGTCACGTTGCGGGCGTCGTGCACCTTGGCGCTCGTGGCGATGACCCAGTCGGTGCGGTAGAGCCAGACGTAGGGCACCAGATCGGCGAAGCGTTTCTGCACCTTCGCGTAGGCGGCCTTGCGCACGGCCGGGTCGGCGCTGGCCCGACCGGCCGTGAGGCCTTCGTCGATCTGCTCGTCCGCGAGGTGGGCGAAGTTCAACGAGATCGAGCCGAGCGGGGCCACGGTCTTGCTCGACCAGAAGTGCCAGACGACATCGGGGTCCGGGGCGGCGAAGTACCGGAACAGCAACGCATCGAAGTTGCCGCCGACGGCCAGGATGACGTTCTTCTTGAACTCGACCACAGACACCGTCGTCTTGATGCCGGCCTGCGCCCACTGATCGCTCAGCTGCTGGAGGAGGCTGATCTCGAACGGCCCCGCCAGTTCGAACGACACCGGCCCCTTGTCCTTCTCGTAGGACGCGATGAGCTCCTTGGCCTTGGCCAGGTTCGCCCGGGGGAAATCGACCTTGGCGTACCAGGGCGAATCGGGGGCGAAGGGGCTGTCGGTCAACCGCTCCTTCGGCCAGCCGTTCTGATCGGCCAACGCCTGCAGGTCGGTGGCGTAGGCGATGGCCTGGCGCACCCGCACGTCGTCGAGCGGCGCCTTGGCCGTGTTGAGCATCACGAACGTGGACTCGGTCGCGCCCGGGTCGTGGTTCACCACGATCCTGCCGTCTTTCGGTAGCGCGTCGAGCTGGCTCGTCTCGGAGATGTTGCTGGCGTGGATCACATCCACCGACCCGTTCTGCAGCTGGGTCACCCGCTCGGAGCCGTCCTCGATCACCTTGAAGTCGACGTTGTCCAGGTACGGGAGGCCCGTGCGCCAGTACGACGTGTTCTTCGCCACAGAGACGCGCTTGCCGACCTCCCACTCCTTGATCCGGAACGGACCCGTGCCGATCGGGTGGGACGAACCTTCGGGGTCGTCGAGCTGCTTGGGCGCGATGACATAGCCGCCCTGCCCGGTGAGGATCGCGGGGAACGAGGCCCACGGCTGCTTCATGTGGGCGACGTAGCTCATCTCGTCGACCTTGGTGACGGTCTCGATGTACTGCGCCGGGGGACCCGTGATGGCCGACGCCTGGATCGCCTTGAGCATCTTCACGCCGGCGTCAGCGTTCAGCGGCGTCCCGTCGTGGAACGTGACGCCATCACGGAGGCGGATCGTCCAGTCGGTGAAGTCGGCGTTGTGATCGAGCGACTTGGCCAGGTACGGCTGCGCGACGCTGTTCGCATCGAAGGCCGTCAGCGTGTCGAAGATCGCGTTCGCGACCAGCAGGCCCGAAGGGTCCCAGGCGTTGCGGGTGGGATCGAGTCCGTTGGGATCGGCCTCGATGCCGTAGACGATCTTGCCGCCGGGCGTGGGCGCCGGCACGGTCGAGGTCGGCGCCGGGGCGCCGTTGCCCTCGGAGGAGGACGACCCTCCCCCGCCACAGGCCGCGGCGGCGAGGACGACCGCCATCGCCAGCGCCGAAGCGCCCCATCGCCGCGCTGATCGCTTGTTTGTCATGGTGCTCCCCGGCCCGCCTTGGCCAACGTTGCTGCCCACCCGCACCCCTAGCTTGACGCACCGCACGCCAAAAATGGAATCGGCTTCGAAGAAATGGGCCGCGCGGCCCAGCGGGTCCCGGGGCGCCCAACGGCGCTGCCTCCCCGACGAGAAACCGCTGTTCGCGTTTGTGTCCTCACGTTATGTGGAAATCACGGCATCCGAACGTCCTCATTTACGCGGTTCTTCCTCATTGCTGACGCTCGGCTGACCCGTCGCATCGCGACTCGAACGCCACCAGCGCCGCGCGATCAGGGCTGTCCGACGAACCCAGTTCGTCGTGGGCACCGGGGAGTCCGAAACGCGGACGTTCGGTCACCATAGGGCCCAAATGCGGGGACGAAACCGCCCGGCACTTGGGCCATTGTTCGCCCCAGCTGGCCCCGCGCCGCGGTCGCCTCCCACCCCGGCCAGGGGCCACTGAAGGTGGCCTCCCGCGAATAGTTCAGCGGGAACGCAGGAGATTCGGCTTTTCTTTGACGACAATATGACCAAGAATGCCACGGAGAGCGGCAGGCGTTCGAGCGTCCTCGGCACTGTAGGTGGTCACTAGCCTACAAATGGCGCGAGAAAGAACTGAGTCACAAACGCCTTATGCAACTCGCAGAAGGCGGCGGTGTGTCTTTCGTGTAAACACCCCTGCTGGACCCTTTACGGTCCGATCTGGCGGATCGTACTGTCAGGCCACGACGGGCGGAGCTGTCGTCTCGGTTCCTTCCCTACCCCCCATTGTCCGAGTCAGTCAGCGCAGAGGTTTTTTCATGACGGGCACCACGCACGATCCAATTGGGCAAATGACGGCGTTGACCCGCTCCGACTCGCGCTCTAACTGGTCAGATGACCACGCTGGGTCAGTCGAGCGGGCGACGGACGTCGCGGACCGCGACACACCCGTCATCGTCGAGGACCCTCCGGTGGTCGTGGTGCCCGACGTCGCCGTGGCGCCACCGCTCGACCAGGCGATCCGCGACCGCGTGTCCCGGGTGCTCGGCGAGCAGCACGCCCGGCGCCGCCCGCTCTACGAGGCCTCCAAGCGGGCCCTCGACATCGTCGTGTCCGGGACGCTGCTCGTGTTGACCGCCCCGATCATCGGTGTGCTCGCCCTGATCATCCGGATGGAGTCCCCCGGCAAGGCCGTCTTCCGCCAGCGCCGGGTGGCCCGTGGGGGCCACGTGGTCGAGTTCTGCAAGTTCCGCACGATGTACACCGACGCCAAGGAACGCTTCCCCGAGCTCTACGACTACACCTTCACCGAAGAGCAGTTCGCGACCTCGTACTACAAGCCGCCGGTGGACCCTCGCAACACCCGGTTCGGTCGGGCGCTGCGCAAGACGACCCTCGACGAGCTGCCCAACCTGTTCAACGTCATCAAGGGCGACGTCAGTCTGGTGGGCCCTCGCCCGGAGCTGCCCGAACTGATCCAGTACTACTCGGACGAGCAGCTGGCGAAGTTCTCGGTCAAGTCCGGCATCACCGGGCTCGCCCAGGTCTCGGGTCGCAACAACCTCTCGATCCAGGAGCAGATCGCCCTCGACCTCGAGTACGTCGAGCGCCGGTCGTTCCTGTACGACCTCCAGCTCATCGGCCGCACGTTGATCATGGTCGTCAAGCGGGTCGGCGCGGAATGACCGATCCCGACCTGTCCGTGGTCGTCGTGACCTACGAGTGCGCGTCCTTCATCGACGCATGCCTCGACGCGGTCCTCACCACGACGACCCGGCACTCCGTCGAGTTGATCGTGACCGACAACGCCTCGAGCGACGACGGGCCCGCGTTGGTCCGGCGCCACTTCCCCGAGGCCACCGTCATCGACATGGGAGGCAACACCGGCTTCGCGAAGGCCGTGAACCGCGGCATCGACGTCGCCCGCGGTCGCATGGTCCTGTTGCTGAACCCTGATACCGAGGTGCAGCCCGGCTCGCTCGACACCCTGATCGACACGCTCGACGCCCGGGCCGACGCCGGGATCGTGGCGCCGCAGTTGCTCAACACCGACGGCACCGACCAGGGCACGGCCCGGTCCTTCCCGACCCCATCGGCCGCGCTGTTCGGCCGCCGCTCACCGCTCACGCGGGCGTTCCCGCACAACCGCTGGTCGACCCGCTTCCTCACCGGCCGGGACCACGTCGGCAACGATCCCTTTCCCGTGGACTGGGTGTCGGGCGCCGCCATCATGGTCCGACGCGACGACGCCGTCGCCCTCGGTGGGCTCGACGAGGGCTTCTTCATGCACTTCGAGGACGCGGACTTCTGCCACCGGGTCCACGACCGCGGGCAGTCCGTGTTGTGCGTGCCCGAGGCACGCATCGTGCACCACGAGGGCGGGAGCCGCCGAGGGTGGCCGGCCTCCCAGGTCCTGCACTTCCACTACGGCGCCTTCCGCTTCTGGACCAAGCACCACGCCCCCCAGGCGTGGAACCCCCTCCGCCTGGTCGCGGGCGCCGCCCTCGCCGCCCGCGCCGCGATGGTCATCGCCGGCAACAGCCTGCGTGGCCGCACCAACACCCCAGCCCCCCCAGCAACCTCTCCTGCGAGAGAACGGATGACAAGCGTGATGGACTCATGAACACCCGAAGCGTCTTCAGCCGCGCCAAGCCGTACTGGCGTGTGTACGTCGTGGCGATCCTCGGTGGCCTCATCGCGTACCTGGGGAGCTACGCGATCAGCCCCACCTACACCTCCACCACCCGGGTGCTCCTGCGCGGGCGGGAGACGACCCTGCTCTCGAGCACCGGTCAGAACCTGGCCGGCCAGCCCGGCGTGATCGACTCCACCCTCGCCACCGCGCTGGGCGAGACCCAGAGCGCCGTCGTGTCGAGCACGGCGGTGTCCGAGGCCGTCGTCGACAAGCTCCACCTCGACGCCCCGAAGCCCGCGGACGAAGGCGTCGTGGCGAAGATCAAGGGCGGCATCGCCGGCACGATCAAGCGCACGAAGGCGTACCTGACCCACGGGTTCTACGCCGAGCCATCCACCCGCGACGCCGCGGTCACCGAGGTGCAGGACGGGCTCACCGCCACCCCGCTCAAGGACTCCTACGTCCTCGAGCTGACCGGGTCGGCCGACACCGCCCAGGGCGCGGCGGACGTCACGAACACCGCGGCAGACGTCCTCGTCGCCACGAGCGCAGCCCGCTACCAGGATGAGGCGAACCGCAACCGCGACTTCCTGGCGGCCCAGGTCAAGCGGACCGAGACCGAGGTCAACGACGCGGCGGGGGCCAAGCGCGATTACGAGGCGCAGAACGGCGTGACCAGCGTGCAGAGCAGCCTCGACGACAGCGCGGCCTCGCGCACCAAGGTCGAGGACGACCTGCGCGGCGCCGGGGTGGAGCTGTCGGGCCTGCAGGCCCAGCTCGACACCGTCAACAGCCAGCTCGCGACGACCAGCCCGACCATCGACGGCGCGTCCAAGATCGTCACCGGACGGAGCGACACGTCGATCGTCACCACCGCGCAGAACGCCACCTACGAGTCGCTGCAGGTCGACAAGAACCGGCTCGAAGGCGCTATCGCCGGAGCCAAGGCCCGGCAGCAGACGCTGCAGGGCGTGCTCGCCGGCGACCCCAACAGCGCCCTCAGCGCCCAGGCCGCGGGGGTCGAGCAGCTCGACCAGCGGCTCACGGCCGCCCAGAAGACCTACCAGGACGTGAACACGCAATACCAGAACGCCGTGCTCGCGTCGCAGCACAACAACATCGAGATCACCCGCATCGACACCGCGCAGGTGCCGACCTTCCCGGTGTCGCCGGTGCGGTACAACTACCTGTTCCTGGGCCTGTTGTGCGGCGCGCTCGCGGGGGCCGGCCTCACCTGGCTGCGCCATCGCACCGACGTCGTGGACGAGGACGACGTCGAGCCCGTGGCCGCGGGCGGATCGGGTCAACGCCGCAACGGTCACGACCCGTACGACGAGCCGACCCAGGAGGTCCTCGACCTCTCCGACCCGGTCAAGGTCGGCGTCGGTGGATCGAGCCACGGGTCCCACAGCGGCGGCAACGGCGGGGGCGGCAACGGCGGGGGCAGCAACGGGGGGGACGGCGCACCGGCACGTACCAAGGTCGGTCGCTTCGAGATCTTCGGTCCCGACCCCGCCGACAGTCCGTGAGCGGCCCGCCATGACCATCGACCTGCGAGACGACCTGCCCGATGATCCGGGCGACGGCGGCGCCGTGCTTCCGTTCATCTCGGTCATCTTCCCCACCTACAACCGGTGCGACGTCGTCGAGACGACCATCGAGCACCTCCTCGCCCAGGACTACCCGAGCGACCGCTTCGAGATCCTGGTGTGCGACAACTCCACCGACGGCACCCCGGCGATGGTCGAGCGCGTCGCCACCGATGCGCGGGTGCCGGTCCGCCTGCTGTGGAGCGAGGAACGCCTGCCGGCAGTCAAGCGCAACGCCGGCCTGCGCGTGGCCCAGGGCGAGCTCGTGCTCTTTCTCAACGACGACGTGTGGGCCCGGCCGGTGCTGTTGCGGGAACACGCCCGCAGCCATGCGGCGGCCACCGAGCCGATCGCGGTGCTGGGGTTCGTCGAGCAGTCACCCCAGATGCCCCAGTCGCCGTTCATCTCGTGGTACCAGCCCTTCGCCTACGCCGAGATCGCGGATCGCGACGGGCAGACCGTTCCCTACCGGTACTCCTGGTCGATGAACCTCTCGCTCCCCCGAGACGAGATGCTCACCCGGAACCTGGTCTTCCACGAGGACTGGGCCAACATCGGCCATGAAGACGTGGAGCTCGGCTTCCGCTGGACATCCGCAGGTCGCGACATCGTGTACAACGCCGCGGCCACCGGCGAGCACTTCCACCCGCACGGGTTGACCAGCGCCTGCCGGGTGCAGAAGTCGATCGGCCGGGGCCTGCGCGACCTCGAGGTGCTGATCCCCGATCCGGACCTGCTCGAGCGGTACGGCATCTTCAGCTGGCACAACAGCACGAAGGCCGTCGTGCGAGGGTCGATCCGACGGGCGCTGTTCAACCGGGTCACGGTGCCGCCGGTGCAGTCCTGGCTCGAGACGCGGGACGAGAACTCCGCGCTCACCGAGTGGCTCTACTGGAAGGTGCTGCTGCACCACACCAACACCGGCTACCGCGAGCAGGAACCGCGTCACCCGACGCCCACCCCGTTCACGGCAGCCGGCGCCGCCAGCACCAGCACCAGCGCCACGCCGCGCGTGGCCGATCCGCACCTCGCCGCCGAGGGCGCCTCGTGACGACCCAGGTCCCGCCGCGCGCCTCCGACGCACCCGAGCGGCCGTCCCGGCCGCCCGCGGCGCGCGCCGGCCAGGGCGCCCTCCAGGGTGTCGCCATCGTCATCGCCGGGGTCTTCGCCGGCGTGGTGGCCGTGCTCGCGGGACCGCTCGGCACCAAGGCCCTCGCCGCGTTCGGCGCGCTGGCGATCGGCGTCGCCGTGGTGGTCATCGCCCGGCCGCTCCTCCGCCCGCTCCGACCGGGCGCGACGGTGCCCCACCGGTCCCGAGCCGACAGGGCTGACAATGCGAACGGCGCACGGTCACATGGCCGCCGCGGGCCGCTGTCGTGGGTGTGGTCGGCGATCACGGTCGTGCTCGCCGCGGGCTGCGCCGGGGTGATCGCGTTCGCCGCCGGGTCGCTCGGCACGAAGGGGGCGCTCGGCGTCGTCGTGCTCACCGCCGCGACCGTGCTGATCGTGCTGTACCGACGCGAGATCGCCATCGTGCTGGTCGGGCCCCGCGAGGGTGACTCGGCCCCGGCGTGGGCCCCCGAGCCCCTCCTCGATCTGGGCCGGCCCCGCCGGGCCCAGCGCGGCGAACCGGTGTCGACCCCGCTCTTCGTGTTCATCACGCTGACCGCGGTCGGCAGTGCCATCGTGATCGCCTGGCTGGGCGCGTCGCTCGGCAAGAAGGGCCCGCTCGCCATCATCGGCGTCGTCGCGTTGGTCGCCTTCCTGGTGTACGTCCGGCCGAAGGCCGACGTGATGCTGTTCCTGGTCCCGTGCTCGCTCGTGTTGTTCCTGCACAAGTCGTTCAGCGAGTTCCAACTGGTCAACAGCGGCGCTCCCGCCATCTACGTGACCTCCCTCGGCGTGATCCTGCTCGTGCTCTACGCCCTCTGGTGGCGTGAGGGCACGATGGGCGCCCAGCTGAAGGTGGCGTACAAGCGGCCGATCCTCTGGATCCCCCTGGTCGGCGTGCTGACCACGCTGCCCAGCCTGCTGGTGGCACCGAACATCACGCTCAGCATCGCCGAACTGGTGCGCATGGCGTGGATGTACCTGTTGTTCGTCTATCTCGCCGTGAAGCTCCGGCGGCGCACCCAGATCATGCTCGTGCTCGTCGGGCTGGCCCTGTTCGCCGTCGTCGAGTTCGTGGTCACCCTGCTGCAGTGGAAGACCGGCGGCGTCCTCGGCCTGTCGTTCCTCGGCGTGCCGACGACGCTCGGTGAGCGTGTCGTCAACGACGGCAGCATCGGCCGCCCGTTCGGCACGATCGTGCACCCGGTCTTCTTCGGCGCCACGATGGCCGCACTCGCGCTGCTCTTCCTCTCCTTGGGGCTCAGCACCCGCAACCTGCGCGCCAAGGTCGCCTGCCTCGCCCTCGTCCCGATCTGCGTCATCCCGATCTACCTCGCGCAGTCCCGGGCCGCGTTGGTGGCGTTCGCGCCGATCGCCGTGGCGGTGGTGGCGTGGTCCGCCTACCAGAAGCGGGTGTCGGCCCGGTCCCTCGGCCGCGTGGTCCTGGTGGGGCTCGTGGTGGGCGTGGCGCTGTTCCCGATGCTGAAGGACCAGTACGACAAGCAGTTCGGCACGAACCACTTCAGCCTCGAGGTCGAGTCCCGCGTCCAGCTCAACGAGCTCGCCTACAACATGATCGCCGACCATCCTGAGGTCGGGGTCGGGCTCAACAACTTCCAGCAGGTCATGGGCCGGTACGACAACTACGGGCTGCTCTTCGCCGGCAACCCCGTGCACAACCTCTACCTGCTCCAGATCGCCGAGACCGGCTACATCGGCCTGCTCGGCCTCCTCGTCGTCGGCGGCGCGCTGCTCGTCGTGTCGTTCCGTGTCGGCCGCGAACGCGACCCGCTCTTCGGTGGGCTCGGCACGGCGATGACCGCCATCATCGTGTTCTTCGCCATCGAGGAGCTGCTCGGCTTCTCCCTCCGTCAGGAGATCCCGCTGGCGCTGTGGTGGTTGCTGGCCGGCCTGGTCGTGGCCGGATCGTCCATCCTGTTCGAGGAACAACGCCAGCGGAGCTCGCGGCGGCCTGATCCCGCCGGCCTGCGGCCGGTGCCGGGCACCCAACGGCCGTTGCGCAACGGCCACGGCACGAGCGGCAACGGGAACGGGAACGGGAACGGCTCTGCTCCCTACGCCCTCGGTGGTGGGCGCCACGCGGGCGACGGGAACGGGAACGGCCTGCCGATCAGCACCAACCGCGCCGACTCCCCGGCACCGCCCGAGGACGAGCACGCGGGATCGGTCGACGTCGTCGACCCAGCGCCCTCGGCCACCACCGCCGACGAGCCGAACGTGATCGATCTGCGGAGCGCGTCACCCGGTGCGCCCGTCATCGACCTGCGCGAGTCAGAGGCGTGGCTCGACGAGCTCGTGACCATGGAGCCCGAGACGCGCTACTCGTGGCTGGACGAGCTGGTCGACATGTTCGGCCCGACCGGCGAGGTCGCCGGACCATTCGATCCGGACAGCACCGCATCGGCCGAAACGGCCGACACGGGCGACACCGGCGCCGACCCCGACGCGGGCGACGGCGCGTCCAGGCGAGGCCGGCGGGGCGGTCCACGCGGCCCCCGCCTGCGCTTCGGCGGCACGGTGCTGCTCGCGTTCGCGGTGCTGAGCGTCCTGTTCGCCGCCGCGCCGGGCAGCGCCGGCAACCCGAGCCCGCTGCGGCTGGTGTTCGCCGCGACCGACCGCACGATCGTCGGCCAGCAGGCCATCTACACCGCCACGGGCGACGGCACCGACGTCACTCGCATCACGCCCAACGACGGCCACTACTACGACTTCCCGCAGTGGGCGATGGGGGGCACGAAGATCATCTACTCGATGCGCCTCGCCGGGCCCGGCACGCCCCAGAACATCTTCTTGATGGATCCTGACGGCTCGAACGTCCAGCCGATCACCCACAACACGTGGCGCAACGACCAGCCCAAGGTCTCCCCGGACGGGCGCACGGCGATCTTCACCCGCTTCGTCCCGGGAACGCGCCTCACCGGCATCTACGAGGTGGACCTCGAGACCCTGCTCGTGATCAACCTCTCGGCCGTGCACTCGCGCTCGATCACCGCCGACTCCGATCCCCGCTTCGCCCTCGGCGGTCGCAGCATCGTCTTCGCCCGCAGCCGTGACGACATCGGCGAGCACAAGACCCAGGCGTACCTGATGAACGCCGACGGCACCGGGTTCCAGCGCCTGACCCAGGACGACTACTTCGACGTCGACCCCGCGATGTCGCCCGACGGCCGATCGGTGGCGACCTCCAGCTACCAGGGCGAAGGGAGCCCCGGGGACTCCCAGGCCGTCCTGCAGGCCAAGCGCCAGGACTTCCACCTGTTGGTCCGGGATCTCGGCACCGGCACCGACCGGTCACTCACCTCCGGGCTGGCCTGCGCCGATCGCGATCCGACGAATCCGTGCCAGCCCGGCGAAGGGTCCGCCTACGTCCCCGTCTGGACGCCCGACGGCAACGAGATCGGCTACATCTCGACCCTCGACAACCTGCGCGTGTGCATCTGCGTCGTGGCCAAGGACGGCTCCAACGCTCGGACGCTGCTCGCCGTCCCCGGCCTCTCGCTCACCTACTTCGACTGGATCATCCCCGGCGCACTGCCCTCTGGCTCGGTCCCCACGGTCGGGCTCCGCCAACCGGGCGACCGACTGCTGCTCACCGGCCTGACCACCACGTCCGAGACCGATGCGTCGACCACGCCGTTCCTGCGAGGCACGACGCGTGACGAGTGGAACTCGCTCGACCTGCCCGTGCCGCCGGGTCTGGCGCCCCGGTTCGCCCGTTGGAACGCCGACCGCAGCGTCACGGTGTTCAGCGCGATCGTCCCGGGGGCCATCCCGGCCCCGACCGATCCCGATCCACCGCCGGCGGGCGAGACCCGCCACGAGCACTTCACCCTCGACGACCTGCAGGCGGCGTTCCATCCGCCGGTGGTCCGCCCCGACGTGGCCCGCGAACAGGTCTACGTCGCCGGCCCGAACGGTCTGGCGCAACTCACCGGCCCCTACACCGAGGACTACCACGACGGCCTCGTGCCCAGCGATGCTCGCGGCAACACGGAACCCGATGTGTCACCCGACGGGCGCTACGTCGTGATGACCAATGTCTCGTCCGTGACCAACGAGTCGTTCATCTTGCGGATCGACCTGGCGACCGGCGAGAAGTTCAACCTCACCAACGCCACGGCGGGCGCGATGCCCACCGACGATGCGCAGCCGCGCTACTCCGCCGACGGCAGCCACATCACGTTCACCACGACGATCGGCGGCCGCACCGAGGTGATGGTCATGGACGCGGACACGGGGCGCAACGTCCACAAGGTGACCGACGACGACTTCTTCAACACGGCCCCCACCTGGTCCCCTGATGGCCGCTCGATCGTGTACTCGAGCTACCGCGGCGACCGGCTGGCGTTGCTCGCCTCGCTGGCCCTGCCGGAGGAGCGTCGTGCGATCCCCCGCACCGACTGGTTCCTCGTGAAGGTCGACGTGGCCACCGGCGCCCAGCAGGTCCTCACCTCGCCGAGCGACTCCCCCGCGCTGGCCCCCGTCTACTCCCCCGACGGCACCCAGATCGCCTACATCTCCATCACCGACAACCTCCAACCGGACCTCTACGTCATGAACGCCGACGGCGGCCCGTCCCGCCCGATCCAGATCACCGTGCTGGATCAGGAATTCTCGATCGATTGGAAATGACGTGACCACGACCACGCCCACGCCCTCGACCCCCGTTGCTCCGGCCACCGCGCCGGCGATCAGCGCCGCCGACATCACCGTGGTGATCGTCAACTGGAACACCGTCGACCTGCTCGACGAGTGCCTCTGGACCCTGCGCGACCACGGCGATGCCGACGGCGCGACGCTCGAGGTCGTCGTGGTCGACAACGGCTCGACCGACGGCTCGCGCGAGCTCCTCGCGGACAAGTGGCCCGAGGTCATCCTGATCGCCAACGATGACAACGTCGGCTTCTGCCGGGCCAACAACCAGGCGATCGAGGTGACCGAGCGCCCGTACATGTTGTTGATCAACGCGGACGCGCAGCTCACCCCCGGTTGCCTCCCGGCGCTGGGCGAGCGCATGGCCTCCGACGACCGCATCGGCATCGTGGCCCCCCGGCTCGTCTACGGCGACGGGCGCTTCCAACGATGGACCGCGGGCCAGGCGCCGAGCCTGCGCAGCGTCGGCAGCTACCTGTTCCTCCTGGATCGACTGGCCGACCGCGTCCCTGCGTTCACCGGCCACTACCTCGCCCACGACACCGACGAGGCGTTCCAACCTGACTGGGTGTCGAGCGCCTGCATGCTCGTGCGGCGCGCCATGGTCGACGACGTCGGCCCCCTCGATCCCAACATCTTCGTCTACATGGACGATGTCGAGCTCTGCCAACGAGCCACGGACGGCGGGTGGAAGGTGTGGTACGAACCCGCCGCCACGTGCATCCACCTCATGGGGCAGAGCACGAAGCGCAAGACCGGCGCGGCCTCCCCCGAGGCCCTGCGGGCGTTCAACCGGTACTTCGAACGCCTGCACGGGTCCCGACAGACCACGGTCCTGCGCACCCTGCAAGCCGGTGGCTTCGGCCTCCGGGTCGCGGCCTATGGCGCCACCGGCGCCGTCACCCGCGACGACAACCGGCGTGCAGCGGCGCGCGCTCATCTCACCCACTTCAAACTCAGTCTCGAGAAACCGGAGGTTCACGCATCATGAGAATCCTGATCACCGGCGGCGCCGGCATGCTGGGCAGTTCCCTCGTCCCTGCGCTGGCGCAGGCCCGACACGAACTCGTCGTCACCGACATCGATCTGTCCAACCGTCAGCCCTGGGGCACGATGGGCCCCACGATCGGTCGCCTCGACGTGCGTTCGCGCGACGACATCGCCGACGCGTTCGAACAGGTCCGTCCGCAGTTCGTGATGCACCTCGCCGCCGAGACCTCGCTCGAGATCTCCGACGCGGATCCCGACCACGGCTTCCTCACCAACGCCATCGCCACCAAGTACATGGCGCTGGCCTGCCGCAAGGCCGAGGTGCCGATGGTCTACATCAGCACGGCCGGCGTGTTCGACGGCACCAAGACCGGCCCGTACAACGAGTTCGACGCGGCCAACCCCCTCAACGTGTACGGCGAATCCAAGTACGAGGGCGAGCAGTTCGTGCGCAACCTGGTCGACGAGTACTACATCATCCGGGCCGGTTGGATGGTCGGTGGCGGCCCCAAGAAGGACCACAAGTTCGTCGCCCGCATCCTCCAGCAGATCCGCGAAGGCCGGTCGGTCATCCACGCCGTGGGCGACAAGCTCGGCACCCCGACCTACACGCCCGATTTCGCGGAGTGCTTCCTGGGCCTCGTCGACTCCGAGGTGTACGGCACGTACCACATGGCTTGTGGCGGTGAAGGCAGCCGGTACGACGTGGCCAAGCGCATCCTCGAGGTGTGCGGACGGACCGACATCGACCTGGTCGAGGTCACCTCCGACTTCTTCGCCGAGGAGTTCTCGTCGGTACGGCCGTACTCCGAGATCATGCGGAACATGGCGCTCGACCTGCAGGGCATGAACACGATGCGCCCGTGGCCGGTCGCCCTCGCCGACTACATCCACACGTACTTCCCGGATCTCGTCGCCAGCGACGCTCCCGCCCTCCTGCCCGCCTGACCCTGTCACTCCCCCCTTTCGTCCGAAATCGAGGCGGTACGTCGGGCGCGGCCCGACGGTACGTCCCGATTTCGGTGATCTCGAGTCAAGGAGACCCCCCTATGCCTGATGCCAGCCCGGATGACCGCTCGGTCGTCGTGGTGATCCCGATGCCCAACGACCCCGACTGGGGTCTGTGGGACGACCTGTCCGAAGACGTGCCGATCATCGTCGTCGATGACAGCGGCGGCACGCTCACCCCACCCGACCGCGCCAACGTCCGCTTCTTCGGCGAGGCCGAACAGCGCGACTTCTGCGGCGACCACTACGCCGCGATGCCCCACAAGAGCGCGGCGAGCCGCAACGTCGGGCACTACCTGGCGTTCAAGGAGGGCTACGACGTCATCATCGCCCTCGACTACGACTGCCGGACCCGCGACGGGTGGCTCGCCGCCCACCTCGAGTCCCTGACCAAGGCGGTGGAGGCGCCGGCGCTGGCGGGCAACTGGATCAACACGATCACCGCCGAGGGCTTCTACTCCCGGGGCTATCCCTACGAGTACCGCACGCCGGAGGCGTCGGTCGTCACCGAGACCACGGCCACGGGCGAGGTCAAGCTCAACATGGGCGTCTGGGACAACATCTTGGACCTCAACGGCGTCGACAAGCTCGCCGCCGAGCCGCCCTATGACCCGGGCCTGTACGGCGACGCCAACGTGGTGGCGCTCGGCAACTTCCCGGTGTGCGGCATGAACACCGCCTTCGACGCCGAGATCACCCCGGCCTTCTTCTTCCTGCCGGACCTCTGGATCGACGGTTGGCAGCTCAGCCGCCACGACGACATCTGGGGCGGCTACGTCATCAAGAAGCTGATGGACGTGCGCGGCGACCTCGCCACCTTCGGTCGTCCGATCGTGGAGCACACCAAGCAGACCCGGCTCGAGCGCGTCGTCATGCTCGAGCACTGGATGCACCTGATGGCTACCGGCTTCTACGACTGCGTCGACGCCGCGGCCGACACGGTGACGCCCGGCTCGTACACCGACATGTTCGCGGCGTTCGTCGACGAGTACGACCGCCAGGTGGCGTTGAGCTCTCGACCCGCGCACTACCGCGAGGTGTACCGCCAGCTCGGCGACTGGATGGGCCGCTGGTCCCGGGCCTTCGCCTGAGCCAGACCCAGACCCAGAAACAGAGCCAGAGCTGGAACCGGAGACGACGATGCGGACGATGAGCGGGACCGAGCGAACGGGAGCGGGACGATGAGAGTCGTCATCGACGCGACCGCGCTCGGGTCCGGGCAGGGTGGTGACGATTCGATGGTCCGTGGCCTGCTCGAGGGCCTGGCCGAGGTCGCCACCGCCGAGGACTGCTTCCCGCTCATCGTGCGCACCGACGCGGAGCTCCCTGCCGCCGTCGCCGACCACCCGGGGTTCCCGCGGCACCCGGTGCGCCGGCTCCCCGGGCTGGCGCACTTCACGGTCGGGCTCCCCCGTGATCTCGCATCGCTCGACCCGGTGCCCGATCTCGTCTGCGCGGTGAACCACGGGCCGGTCCGGTCGCCGGCGCCCGTCGCGCTGTTCGTGCAGGACCTGTCGTTCCACCACCATCCCGAGCACTACCCCCGCGCCACGCGCTGGCGCCTGCGATCGGTCGTGCCCCACCAGGCCCGCGCCGCGCGGATGGTGCTCACGATCAGCGAGTTCTCCCGCCAGGACCTCATCGACAGCTACGGGATCGACCCCGATCGCATCCGGGTCGTGCCCGACGACGTGCCGCTGGCCCCGCCCTTCGACGACGTGCTCGGTGGCGCCGGGCGCGCGTGGCTCGCCGAGCTCGGGGTTGCTGGTCGTTTCGTCCTGTGCCTCGGGAACCTGCACCCGCGCAAGAACGTGGCCCGGCTCATCGAGGCGTTCGCCCGCGTGGTTCGCACCGAACCCGACCTGGCCGATGTGCAACTGGTGATCGCCGGCGGTCGGTGGTGGGGTGGCGGTGAGGAGGAAGCCGCGGCGCTCGCCCCCGAGGGCTCGGTGCGGTTCCTGGGTCGGGTGTCGGAGGACCACAAAGAGCAGCTGCTGCACCTCGCTGATGCTCTCGCGTACGTCTCGCTCTTCGAGGGGTTCGGCCTACCGCCGCTCGAGGCCATGGCCCGCGGCACGATCGTCGTCGCGTCCGGAACGACCGCCGTCGCCGAGACCGCCGGCGACGGCGCGCGGCTCGTGAATCCGCTCGACGTGTCGTCCATCGCCGCCGGCCTGACCGACGTGCTCACCGATCACGAGCTGCGCGCCCGGCTCCGCGTCGCCGGCGCGGCCCGCGCGTCCTCTTCTTCCACTGCGTCCACCGGCCGGTCCGCCCGGCTCGCCTTCGCCGATGCCATCGGCCTGTCTCGAGGTTCCCGTGCGAGCGCCACACGATGAGCCGGGTGGCGCGGTTCGCCCTCATCGGCTGCGGGGGTGTGGTGCTGCTC
>JBBQHT010000033.1:0-25082 GCA_038324235.1 Acidimicrobiales bacterium | reverse complement strand
TGAGCATCCCCCCGTTGGACGGACACCTCGTATAGGAGGAAGTCCATGTCCAACAAGAAGAAGCCGAGGGGTCGTCCCTCGAAGTTCCCGCCGGAGTTCCGGCGTGACGCGGTAGCGATGGTGCTCGACGAGGACCGCTCGATCGCTGACGTCGCTCGGGCGACCGGCGTGAACCCGGGCACGCTCGGGAACTGGGTCGGGCTCGAGCGCATCGAGCGAGGCGACCGCGACGGGCTCACCGTCGAGGAGCGGTCCGCGCTGGTCGAGTTGCGGGCCGAGAACGCGCAGCTGCGCATGGAGCGCGATCTGCTCAAACGATCGTTGGCCTTCTGGGTGAAGGAGTCGACACCGTGACCCGCTACGTGTGCGTCGACGACCAGAAGGCCGCCGGGTTCCCGGTCACGAGCGCGTGTGAAGCAGCCGGCGTGTCCACGTCGGGCTACTACGACTGGTGTCAGCGCGAGCTGACAGGCCCGACCGACCGCCAGGTCGCCGAAGCCGAACTCGTCGCGATGATGCGCGAGATCTTCGACGACGCCGACGGGAACTACGGGGTGCCGCGCATGTACAAGGCGTTGCGCCACGCCGGGCTCGTCGTCAACCGCAAGCGCGTCGCCCGCCTCATGGGCCGCCACGGCATGGCCGGGCGGTTCCGGCGACGCCAGTGCCGCACCACGTTCCCCGGCCCCGACGGCTACACGATCCCCGACCTCGTGGGGCGCCGGTTCGACCCCGGCGCCCCCGACGTCGCGTGGTGCCAAGACATCACCTACATCGCCACAGCCGAAGGCTGGCTGTACGTGGCATCGGTCCTCGATCTTGGATCGCGCCGGCTGTTGGGCTACTCGATGGCTGATCACATGCGCACCGAACTCGTCCTCGACGCGCTCGACATGGCCGTCGCCGCCCGCGGCGGTGACCGGGCCGTGGCCGGCGTGATCGCGCACGCCGACCGAGGCTCGCAGTACACCTCGAACGACTACATCGACTGGTGCCATGACCGCCAGATGCGGCCCTCGGTCGGGCGGACCGCGGTGTGCTGGGACAACGCCGTGGCCGAGTCGTTATGGGAGTCGCTCAAGCGAGAATGCGTCCGCGGCCGCGTGTTCGCGACCCGCGCCGAGGCCCGCCGCGCGATCTTCAAGTGGATCAACTGGTACAACACGTCGAGACTTCACTCAACCCTCGACCACGTCGCCCCCCTCGAGTGGGAGCAGCGGTTCAAGCAAGCGTCATAACCACCCGTCCGCCCGACGGGGAGATGCCCAGTCCCAAGCTGGCGATAGGTCCGTTCCTCCGGGGTGGTTGTGCCCGCGTGATCGCGAACGTTCCGTTCCGGGCGCTGACATCGCCGACGGAGACCTCAGCAGAGCCGACCCACACCGGGTTCGGCGGGTCACCACCTCAAGCCTCGCTTGCCGCGTCCTGTCACAATGCGGGGGTGGGGCAGAGCCGAGAAGAGTTCGACGAGGTCAAGGAATTCGTCGATCAAGTGTTTGTGGACATCGACCGGCCCGGAGAACAGCTGGCCACGATCGCCATTGAGATCAACGGCGACTCGAGCGGGGGAGCGGAATTCTCCTTCAACCGAGCGTTGTCCTTGGACCAGAAGCGATCACAGATACAGCACGCCGCGCGGATGCTTCTTGACACCGCCGCACGTGAGCAATGGCAGGAGGGCGGGTTCTATGACGAGTTCGAGCGGCGGGCCAGCGAATCACGTTCGTCGGAGCCCGAGTCGTAGCGTTCGTCCGCCCCTCACGCCAGACGCCTGGCGCTTGTTGTCCGAGGGTCGCAAGCGGTTCTCGCCATCGGAAGACTTCGCGGTCGTGCAGACGGCCGACGGCGCGGATGCGTTGATGCTCGACGTCCCCGCTGTCGACATACGCACCGCGTGGGACTGGTTCCGTGAACAACGGGCTCGAACCGGGATGTGGCCGATCGCCGTGGCGTCCGCCCGGGACATCGTCGAGGGCGGTGGAAGCGACCCGCGATACCGGGGGCAAGACGTCGAGAGCGTTCTGCTGGACCGCAACGGGGCGTTTGATCACCGGGCGTGGTGGCTGCCGGTCGATGAAGACCAGGAACCTTTCGAGCCGACCGATGATCGCTTCTGGATCGACGTGCGGCCTGAGCATCAGTTTCACTATGAGCCGCCCTACATCTTCACCGACGGTCCGGGGTACCTCGCGTTGCTCCCCGTGGTTCACGGGTGGCAGGTGATCGAGGCCATCCGCTGGTCCGACGGCAACAGCTTGCCGTGGTGGGTGCACGCCGGTGCGCTCCGGCGGTGGGAACAGCGCTGGGGCGCAGAACTGGCCTGCATCGACCTCGCGTCGATCGACCTCTTCATCCCCCACCCGCCGGGAGTCGGGCCCGCGACCTTTGACCTGGCGCTCGAGATCTCAGGGTACGGCGACACGTTCAACGGCCACCTCGACACCGTGAACAGGATCGCCTCGTCGGTCGCGGTGAGCACGACGTGGAACTTCTGGTTCGACTGAGCGTCAAACGCGACGGGAGCACACCCGACAGAGCACCAGACATCGCTGACAATCGGGGCCGATCCAGGAGAAGGAGCAGCCGACCCGGCGATCAGCCCGGCTGGCTGTCGGCGTTCGGGGACGGCGCGGGTGGTTGTTCGGGGACGCGCGGCATCTCGGCGCCGGTGGCCCAAGTTCGCGAGAATTGCTGGGTGGACGAGGGCGGGGTGAGCGAGGCGATGCCCGGTAACGGTGAGCTCGACGGCTCCGGCCGGGGGCGGGGCGGCGTGCCGGGGTCCGGGGCATCGTCGTCGAAAGGTGGGCCGAGCGGTGCCGGGTTGGTTGCGGCGGCGGTGGTGGCGCAGCTAGGGGGCGGGGTGGAGGCTGCTCGGGATGAGCTCCGACGTCTGCCGGATGGGGAGGGTCGTTCTCAGCTCGCGGCCGCGCTACGGGCTCATGCAGACGAGATCGCCACGTCGGACCCGAATGGTGCGAGGGCCGCGCTGGCAGAGGCGGCCGAGCTGCTGGCCGAGGTGATCGAGGAACGACCCGGGTTCTGGAACGCCATGTCGGATCGGGCGGTGTGCCTCGGGCGTCTCGGCGACTTGTTGAGCGGGCGCCTGTCGGGCGAAGCGGTCGAGTCGGGCGAGGCACGGGGGTTGTATCGCGATGCGCTGGCGTTGATGACGTCCATCGATCCCGACGCCCCTGGAGCGCCGACGCGGCTGTCACGGCTCGCGGTTGCGTGGGACCGGGTCGCCTGGCAGCACCAGGTCGACGGTGACGACGACGCGCGACGCAAGGCGATGGAACATGGCGTCGATGTGCGCCGACAACGGGTCCGTGTCGAGCCCGACGCCGGTGCTTTGAAGGGTCTCTTCGTGGCGTTGCGAGAGCTTGGCCGAGCGGACGTCGCCGCGGGCGACCACGCCCGAGCGGTTCGAGCTTTCAGCGAGCAGGTCGCCGTCGGTCGCGACCGGTTGCGCGACCTCCCCGACGATCGTGTCGTATGGGACGGGGTCTTCCTCGCGCTCGACGACCTCGCCGAGGCACAGCTGCAGGTCCGCGACCGGGCGGCCGCGGTCGCGACGCTCACCGAGGCGCTCGACCTGCTCGACACCATTGCCGCGCGTTTCGGTGTGGCCGATCGCCATTCCCGCCGAGTCGCCCTGACGCTGTCGACGCGCGGAGTCGCCGAACATGACCGCGCGAACTACGGCGCGGCCGCCGCTGACCACCAGCGGGCCGCCGACCTCTTCGCAGAATCGATGGGGGTTGCGCCCAGCCCGGACACCGGTCGCCGCACCCTCGCCCGCGAGTGCGCCCACCTTGCGGACAACCTCGGCCACCTCGAACGCTGGACCGAGGCTCTCGCCGCGATCGAGCGCTCGATGAGCGTCATGACATGGTGCCCTCCGTCGACGGGGCCGTCGCACGAGGAGGGCGTCAGAAACGACGAGCGCCTCGTCGACAGTGCGTTCTACGCCCTGTACCTCTACGACCGGGCGGTCCTTGGGTCCGGGGTCGTCAGCGAACGCCGGTACCTGCACACCGCGAAGGTCCTCGTCACCACCCTTGGTCCCCTGATCCAACATCACCACCGCACCGCCAACACCGCCAAGCTCGCGGACTACCGCGCCCGCTTGATCAAGGCCGCACGCCGCCACATGTCGGTCCTACGCGTCCGAGCACTCCGGGCAATCCTGCGAGCGCTTGCCGCCGGCTGGCTCACCTACCGAACACGACGCCACAACCTGTGACGCCCCCGGCCGCCCGCACCCCCTAACGATCGACACGCCGAGCCGGCGATCGGTGACGCTGATCGGGAACGAGAGTCCGTGATATGGCCCGCGTGTTCAGGGATGGTTCACATCGGTCTTCGAGGACACCGAGTAGCGCGTTTCTGGGACACTTGGCGCGTGTCACACGAAGAGCATGAGCTCACAGCATCGGAGCTTGATGAGCTCTGTGTTGCCTACTGGTCGTACTTCCGGGCGCAACATAAGGGGGACGACCAGGCGGCGGAGGGTATGTGGTGGGCGTGGGAGCGCGTCGATGCGATTGGATTCGGTCGCTCGGGGACTGAATCCGTCGACCCTGTCCGTGTGCTCGTGGCACTCGCCGAATCGGCCGGTGACGAGCCGTGGGCGCTGCCCGTCCTCGGAGCTGGGCCCGTTGAGGACTATCTGAAGAGCGACCGGTGCGACCGAGGACGAATCAATTCTGCGGCTGAGGCGAGTGTTCACCTTCGTCGGGCCATCGGCTATGCCCGGTGATCCGGCCATTGGCCGCGCGCAGCGCGGCGAAGCCGGCGTTTCGTGGCAGCCGGTTCCCCGCCTTGGGATTTGCGCATCTGGGACGCTTCTGCCCTTCGCGCCTGGTCAGGGATGGTCTGGTAGGGGAGACGGCCTCGTCCCGAGGCCGTGACCGATCAAGCCTCGGACCTCCCGAGTCAGCTTCCGCTGGACACTTCTCAGCGTGGTGAGCGCCTCAGCGTCAGGTATGCCCGTTGTGATGCTCCAGTCCCGACCCGATCCCACGAGGTTGCTCGCGAAGACGATCTCGGTGGCCAGCAGAGTCCGACACCAATCGAGTCTGCTGAGCGGCAGTTCCGCCGCGAGTGCGTCTCGAAGTCGATCGCCTTCGCTGAAGACATCGAGCATGTTCCGGAATCCCATGGCCATGGCAAGCTCGTCGGTGCATCGGGCGGGGCCGCCCCACTCGCTGAGGCCGAACCGGAGCAGCGTTCGCTCAGCAGGATCGAGCTCGGGTGCGATCAGTTCATCTGGTTCCATCAGGCAAGGTTGCCACCGCATTGTCCGCCATTCCGGCCACGGCCTGAAGGCCTCGAGGCAGCGTCCCAATAACACGCGGCTCACCCATCTGGACGCGGGCATAGGGGCCGATCAGCCGCGCTTTCATATCGATCGGGGACGGCGCACCCTCACCGGACGTCCGCCACGCCACGTGGCCGACTGGCGGTCGGCGGGCAGATCCTGTTCGCCGCCACTGGGCGGATCGTGCTGGGCGACCGATCGGCGATCGGCATCGAGGAGCTCTGTTGCACGCGTTCGACACGGGCAGGATCCGGCCCTGGGCGGCGACAGCGCGCTCCGCTAACCTCGACGGCGTGACCCACCCTGTCCCGCATGGTGATGTCGAGCACCGACTCGCTGCTGCCGATGCCGCTGCTCGCCGCCCCGAGTGGTTGGAGGATCGCCTGAAGTCGGTGACCCCCATGACCGAAGACCGGTGGGACTCCCTCGCCATTGACGACTTGACCGAGGAAGAGGCGGACGCGTTCTTCCAAGCGATCAACGAGTGAGCGCCGTCGTCGTCGACACCAACGTCTTCAGCGCGCCACTGGCGGCCCTCCGCCGAGCCGGAGCGTCGCTGCAAGCGCAGTACCGGCGTCACCTCTTCGGTGAGGACCTCATCATCGACCCAGACCCTCGCAGAGCTCTACTACGAGGCGGAGGTCGCAGGGTGGGCCCGGCCCGCCGTGAGCGCCTCGGCCGGCACGTCGATGATGCCCTCGTGATCGCCCCGGACGAGGCGATGTGTCGAACGTTCGCCTTGCTTCGCGCCCGGGTGCGCCGACTCGCACACGGCCTGCACAATCGAGATCACATCGGCGACCTGTGGATCGCGACGACGGCGATCCACCTCGGACTCCCGCTCGTCGCTCACGACTGCGTCTTCATCGACTGTCCGGGATCGGATCTACGAACCGAACTCGATCGTTCGACGCAGTAGGCGTCCCTCGGGTCGCTCGAGAGCGGGGGTTCTCTTCGGATGGCAGGGGCGGAGCGATTCGCCGTGTCCGCTCGCGCCGTGTCCGGCAACCCCGGATTCGGGAGGTGATCCGGGCCGACGGATGTCCGCTGCTCGCCCGACCGCACGCCCGCCTGAGGCGGGCGCATCCAGATGCAAGTTCGTGGATCGTTCGGCGGTTCGTCGCTGTGTGCTCTTGGGCGTGGTCATGGCCCGGTGGAAACAGGGTTGGCGCGGGCAACCGGGACGGGTTGCAATCGTGTTCATCTTCATGTGCCCTTCTTGGCCGGGAGTCCTGGAGACGTCAGCGGGATCGCAGTCGGGGGTGGCGTCCGACTGGATGCCTGCCGATCGACGGCGCTCGTCGAACCGGCCGTGAGCAGCTGGCGCGGTTGTGCGACCGATGGCGAGCTTCGTTCAGGCGTGTCGGTGCGTTCGGGGTCGAAAGGTCGAGCCGCGAGGTGGCGGGCAGCGCTGTCGAATTCGGACTCGGCCGGGGGCCGTGCGAGTCAGCCGTGTCCTCGATCTGCACCCTCGGAAGGGGACGACTGTCGGCACGGCAGGGAAGCGATCGTCGGTCACGTCGGACCGAGTCGCGTCACGCACGCGCTCACGCACACGTTGGCCAGCAGCCCTCGATCGATCCGGTCAGGGATCGACCCCGTCGATCACGCGGCGTCGGGTCCAGCGAGCTGCGCGTCGATCCACGCCTCGAGGGCCCGCCGGGGCACCCGCAGATCTTCTCGCGGGGATGGACGCGCCAACCGCCGATGACGCGTCCATCACTGCCGATGGGCGCCGACTCGAGTCCTCAGATGATGTGATCGCGTTCTTCGACGAGATCCGGATCAGGGGATGAGGTCGAAGGCGTCGCAGTGCTTCGGGCGCACGACCCGGAAGTCAGGGTGGTTCAGCGTTGCGATGGTGGTGACGCCGAGGCGTTCGGCGATGGCGATCACCGAGGCGTCGGCCAGGCCGAGGCCAAGATCGGAGTAGCCCTCGATCAGCTCGATGCAGCGAGCCCAGTCGGTGTCGTCGAGATCGATGCGGGTTACCTCGCCGCTGGTGACGCCCCGCAGGAAGCCGGCTTCGGCGGCGGGACCGAGGCGGTCCTCGATCAGCCAGGACGACTCGACGATGATCGGGGTCGGACTGGCCAGCTCGCCGGCGTGTTCGTCGAGGACCCGCGCCGCGTCTCGATGGTCGGGGTCTTTGCGATCGATCGACGCGTAGATCACGCCGGTGTCGACAACGATCACACGTCTCTCGCGGTCTTCTTCGTGTTGGCGTCGCGGATGATCTCGCGGTGGTTTCGGCCGGTCGCCTCAATGCCGGCCGACGCGGCGGTCCCGATGAAGCTCAGCTTGTGACCACCGGGTGCAGGCAGGTTCGCGTCCAACAGCTCGCGGGCAAGTTCGTCGGGGGCGACGCCCCGCTCGGCTGCTTCGCGTTCGACGCGCTCGGCGAGCTCGTCGGTGAGGACCACGGTGATCGGCATGGCCACCAGTGTAAGCCCCTCCTCCGCGCCGGCCACGGGCGCAACAGACGGGCCATCGGTGAGTCGAGTTCGATTGGTCAAGCCTGCGGACCGAGTGACGTGACCCTGCAGGCCGGGAAGGCGAAGTCGGACACATCCTGCAGGGATGCCCCGGCTGAGGGATTCCTACGCCCGCCCCGAGTTGAACGAACTGTTCCCGGGGACATAACCAGCTTGGGTCGTTTCGTGCCAGATTCGTGCCAGTACGGACCCGGATCTGGCACGATCAGGCGGACGAGACGATACGTACCGCACGGCTCTGACCAGGACTTTCTCGGCTTTTCGCAGGTCAGCGAGGTGGCGCCCGTCGTCCTTCCAAGCTGGTTATGCGGGTTCGATTCCCGTCACCCGCTCTCCGAAAACCACCTGGTCACAGGTGGTTTTCTGCTTTTTGCTCCGGTACCGTCTGGGCGCCGTGCCAGATCGGTTTCGTCGCCGAGGCGTGTTCGCTAGCGTGAGGCCGGCGGCGGGCTCTGCGATGGCTTGGCTGAGGTGCCATGTCTGGAGCTCCGCCGCCCTGAGCGCTCCAGCGCTCGCAGCAGTGCACGGGCTCCGTGCCGTTCGATCTCGTCGTCGGCGGCCGCGATCGCCAGGAGCTGCGCGACGGGCCCAGCCGGCCACAGACGTTCCGCGGCCGGCGCGACCCACCGCGCGTCCCAGGTGGTCGGCTGCAGGTCACCGGCCCACTGCAGCATGATGCGCCGACCTCGTTCACGGTCGCGCCCGGACAGCCGGGGGTGCTTCATCGCGAACAACATCCGCAGGCAACGCACGTCCGTTGCCACGATGCCGCCGTAGAGCCCCTTGACCAGCGCGTCCCGCAGGCCGGGGATGGGTACTCGCCGCGCCAAGCGACACGCTTTGGGAAACTCGAACCGCCACCCGACGTCGCAGTAGCGCAGGAGCACAGGCCGGAGCCGCAGCAGCTGTCGTTGGTCGAGCTCGCGGTTCGCCAGGTGGTGCAGCACGTGGCCTTTCAGGTACCCGCTGCGGAACTCCCAGGGATCGGCCTCCAGGTAGCGAATGGCGTCCTCGATCACGGCGGGGTCGTCCAACTGCAGGCCGACCACAAATCTGTCCCACGCCTCTTGGGTGACCACGCGCCCACTCTTGCACCCCCCGATGGACGCTGCGCCGAGGACGGGGGAACACCGACGAACAGGCCAGCCGTCAGGTTGTGCGGGGCCACCAGTAGCGGCGAAGCGCCTGCTCGATCTGGTCGCGCTGGCAGTGGTCGACCGCGGCTTGGTGTTCGAGGTAGGCGACGATCGCTCTCGCCTGGTCGGGCGTGAAGCGGTCGAGGTCGTGGCTGGTGGCGATCGGCTCGGCCCCATCGTTCGCCGCCTCGTTCCGCGCTCGGTCGGCGTCGGTGAGACCGTGGGTGAGGTGGAAGACCGGGTTGGCCTGATCGAGTTGGCCGTCCAGATCCGCGACGAGGTACGCGGGCAGGAAGTACCCGAAGGCCTCCGCGGTGAAGAAGCTCAACGCCGAGCCGAACCCGGCGGGCGCCTGATCGATGAAGCTGGCCTCCAGGCCCTGCCAGTCGCCCTTGTCGGCGAAGTCGGCCTCGAGCAGCGTGCTCGCCTCGTCACTCTGCTCGCTGGCGTGCAGCGACCCGTTCGGCGGTCGTTCGGTGGCGGCGAAGGTCCAGCGGATCAGCTCCTTGATCGAGTCGACATCCGGCGTCGCCATCGCTCTCCGCTCCCCGTTCCCGTCGGCCCGCACGCTGGCCCACGCTCGTGCGGGCCCGCTGCCCATCACGACGATCGTCCTCGCCTCCAGTCTGTCGGAGATCAGGCGGGGGTGACGGCCGCGCTCGCGGTCGCCGAGAGACCGGTACCGATCGCGTTGATGGCCGCGACCTTGAAGGTGTAGGTCGTGCCGTTCGTGAGGCCAACAAGGGTTTGGGTCGTCGCCGTCGAGGCGAAGGTCTGGGCGGGCCGGGCCAGACCCGCGACGTAGGGCGTAACGACGTAGCCCGTGACCACGCTCGTGCCGTTGGCCGCGCCCGCGGTCCAGTGCACCGTCGCCTGCGCGCTGCCCGCCGTGGCGGACACGGCGGTTGGCGCCAGCGCGGTACCGACCTTCACCGCGGGGGTCGGCACCGACGCCGGTCCAGCGCCGACCGCGTTGGTGGCGTACACCTTGAAGGTGTAGATCGTCCCGTTCGTGAGCCCCGTGACCGTGACCGAGTTGCTCGCGGCGGCGAAGGTCTGCGCCGGCTTGGCCACCCCGGCGACGTAGGGCGTCACGACGTAGCTCGTGAGCGCCGAGCCGTTCGCAGTCGAGGGCCACCACGACACGGTCGCCTGGTTGTTACCCGAGCGGGCCGTCACGAGCACGGGTGCTGTCGGGGTGCCGACCTTGATGGCCGCGGTCACCACCGCGGGCGACGAACCGGTCGCGTTCTGGGCGGACACCTTGAACGTGTAGGTCGTGCCGTTGGCCAACCCACTGATCGTCTGGGACGTGGCGCCCGGGCCGGCAGACGCCGGCGCCTGGGCGACACCGGCGAGGTACGGCGTGATCACGTACCCGGTGAGCGGTGACGCGTTCGGGGTGGACGCCACCCAGGTCACCTTCGCCTGCCCGTTGCCCGGCGAGCCCACCACGTTGCCCGGCGTCGACGGCGCGCCGACCAGTGCGGCGTTCGTGGCGATCGACGCCGGGCCGGCGCCGTTCGCGTTGCGAGCCGTGACCTTGAACGTGTAGGTCGACCCGTTGGTGAGGCCCGTTATGACCTGGCTCGTCGCCGGCGTCGTGAACGTCCGCGGGGCCTGGGCCACGCCGCCGAGCAACGGCGTCACGGTGTAGCCGGTGATCGGCGATCCGTTCGCCGCGGGCGCCCACCAGGACACCTTCGCGGCCGCGTTGCCCGGTGACGCCGACACCAACGCGGGCGCGCCCGGCACCGCCACGATCGCCGCGCTGTTCATCACCGTCGGGCTCGCCGCATTCGGGGTGCAGGTCGCGTTCACCGTGAGGCCGCTCAACTTCGCGTTCGCCGTCACGGTGCTGGGCGAGCCGAGCGTCAGGGTCTGGCCCGCGGTGCCGGGCTTGACCGTGGCGTGCACCGTCACGACCGCTAGCACCGCGCTGGTGGACGGCACGGCGTTGCCGGTGAACGTGAGCACGGCGTTGGATCCCTGCACGACCGCAGAGCCGGTGAGGTTGGCGGGCGTCGACCCGTTGGCGAAGGTCACCGACACGCTGGCCGGATTGATCTGGGTCGGGATCGGCGTGGTGATCACGATCGAGTTCAGGTTGACGGTCGCCGGGAGGGTCGGTGGGCCCGGCTCGATCGTCACATCGATCGGCGCGCCCGCCCCCGGAGCGGCGGGCGAGAAGGATGAGGTGATGGTCTCGCTCCCGGATCCGTTGATCCCGAGGTTGGTGGTGCAGTCCATGGTGACCGTGACGGTCGCGGCTGCGGCGTCGCTGGGGGGCGCGGCCAACACGCCGACGGCCGCGAGGGAGCCGCCGAGGAGGGACAGCGCGAGGACCGCGCCATGGTGGCGAGCGCGACGAAGCGGCGTGGTACGAGACATGGTGTGCTCCCCGGGGCTGACCCATCCGGCCGACCCAGCGCCGGCGGTCCGGCCGCCGTAGCGGCCGGACGGGATCATATTCACCCTTGGGGGAACAAATCAAGGGGATTGGATGGGAAACGTGGCCGATCTGCGCGAAAAGCGCTCATTTTCCTCACGTGCGGGTGAATTCTGGCTGGCCGACGGCGACGCGCGCCCGGCCGCGAACCCGTCACCGCGATTCGGCCCCGCAGTCGTCAGATGACGTTCGTGTTGGTGAGCAGGGTCGACGGGTCGGTCGGCACGCAACGGGATTGGAACGGGCCGTCGGGGTGATCTGCCCAATACGTCGTGGCCGAGACGGTGCGCCACGGGAGCGGTCCCGTCCGGGCATCCGGGGCCACGGTTCCGGTGATCCTCGCGGTGGGAACCTCGACGGTGAGCTCGGAGGCAGCTCCCGTGAAGGTGAGCACCAACTGCCGCCCGGCGACGGTCCAGGATCCAGCCAGATCGGTGCCGACGAAGGTCACGTCGTCGATGCTGGCCAGGTCGACCGGGAGCGGGAGCGTGAGCTCCACCTGCCGGACGGTGCCTTCAGAACGGCCGTCGATCCAGTGCACCGTGAGATCGACGTGGACGGTACCGCCCCGCGGCACGTCGTCGGGCGAGGTCACCGTGCGGATCCGCTGGGTGAAGAGCGATCCGACGATGTTGCAGGTGAGTGGCACCTTCACGGTGATGTCGCACCCAGCGGCGGTGACGACGACAGTGAGCGCCAGCGCGATGGGCAGTGCCACCCGGCACAGCCCCCGGTGCACCCCCTGGTTCGCCCGCCCCGGGCGGCAGTCGCTCGGTCTGCGGTTCGCATGTCTGTTCGGTGCGATCATGGCGTGCCTCCCAACCGGCATCGATCAGGGGAAACGTACTTGTTTCTGCACCTGTGGTGCGCCGCATCTGTTTCCGGACCCCGGTGCGGTGGACGTTTCCCGCCCTCGCCGCGCGCCGCGTGTCGCTCGCCGCGTGTCGCTCGCCACGTGTCGCTCGCCGGTCAGCCGACGAGCGCCGGGTCCGAGAAGGTCGTGATCGCGTCGCGGTCCGCCTCGAGCAGGAAGCCCGCCTTGATCGCCTCGTCGGTCGACGCGCCAAACCGCTGCTCATAGTCGTCTCGCGATCCGTAGCGCGCCGCGATCCGCGTCGGATCCAACGGGCGGGTCGAGCCGAGGAGGATGCAGATCAGCGCGGTCGTGGTGCCCGGCGCGCCCGACAGGACCTTCACGGGCGCGTCGAGCGGCGGCGTGCGGATGCCGCCCTGGGCGATGCCGTCGTCGTCGCGCGCGATGGCGGGTTGCTGCCCGGTCGTGGTGATGGCAAGCCGCGGCGCGTCGGGCGGCGCCTGCCCGGTACGCACCCAGATGTCGAGGCGGTGCAACGCCGCGTTGGCGACGAGGTACATCGGTCCCGCGTTGACCGGTACGCCGCAGTCCAGGTTGGTCGCGACCGGGCCGAGCAGGTGCTGGTCGGCGTGGGCGGTGCCGGCCACCTCCCAGAGCCGGAACGTGGCGGAGTCGGGTTGGCGGACCTGATACGAGTTCAGGACACCGATCACATCGCTCTCGGCCTGGAGGTCGAGAACCGGCGCGGTGAGGTCGGTGCGAAACGTGGTCGGCTTGCTCAGGGTCATCGCGCCGGTGAGGTCGGCGGCCTGGCCGGGAGCGACGAGGGGAAGCCCGGCGAAGGCCCGGCTGTGGACGAAGAAGCCATCGAACGCCTTGGTGAGCGGCTGCACGCCGTTGTAGTACGTGGTGAGTGCGATGGCCGACTGCGACTCGCCGGCGGCGACCACGACCTGCGGGGTGATGCCACCGATCACGGCCCCGCCAGCCCGCACGGCCCGGGCGACCTGGGTGAAGATGTCGAACGAGTAGCCGTCGCCGGGGTGGGCCAGCGAGCCGTAGCGCTCCGGGTCCATGACCTTGAGACCCTTGCCGACCAGGTCCTCGAAGCCGGGGACGGCGACGAGCACGGGTCCGCCCTCGAGACCGACGCGCTGCGCGGAGACACCGACCCACGTGTCACCGTGGCGAACCACCTCGGCGGAGAAGCTCGCCCAGTCAGGATCGGCGTCGATGCCGCCGCTCACGTTCAGCCACTCGACCACGACCGTGCCGCTCGCCTGGCCCGGATCCTCGGGCCGACGCACCACGATGCGGGTGCGATAGTCGGCGGTCGTGTCGGGAACAAAGGTCCAGATGCCGTCGCCCGCCAGCTCGCCCTGGGACTTGTAGTCGGTGGCCGTACCGGTGGCGAGGTACTCGTGCTGGACGTAGCCCGGCGGCATCTTCGCCTCGCCGTAGGCCGTCGAACCTGGGGTGAGGGTGGCAGCGGCGGCCGACTCGCCCATGAACACGCCGGTACCGCCGGTCAGCTCCTTCGACACGTCCGCGCTTGGGCCGTCGGGGCGCGGGACCGCCGACATCGTCGACGTGCCGCCCGGGCCTGTCGTCCCCGAGGTGGCGACACCGGATGGGGTCGTTCCCGGCGTCGCGGGCACCGCCGCGCCGCTCGAGCACGCCGCGCTCGCCAGCACACCGATGACCATGCCGAGCACGGTGACGGTGCCAGCCCGTCGGCGCGGTCGGTTCGTGCCGCGACGGTGACCCGCCGTTGTTCGACCTCGCATGGGCAGACTCCCCCCTCTGCCGGAGCGCTGGCTCATCGCCGCCCAGCGCGCCGATCGCGTTGCCGCAAGCTACCAGGGGCCACCACACAGCCAAGAACACCCGGGACGGGGCCACCACCGAGCCAAGAACGCGGGCTCGACCCAGCGGCAGAGCGTGCCGGAAGGGGCGGAGCCGACGGTTCGGGCTGGTGGGTCCGGCCCGTGAGTCGGGCGGGTGGGTCCGGCCCGTGGGTCGGGTTGCCTCACCCGCCTGGGCCGGCCTGCTGCGCCTCCGCCTGGGCCAGGAGCGCGGCCGCGGCGTCGTGGTGGCCGAGGTTGGCCACCGCCCGCGGAGAGATGGTTCCCGGCGCGACCCCGAAGGTCGGATCGGCCCCGGCGAACAGCAGCGCCGCCACGACCTGCTCGTCACCTTGTTGCGCGGCGGCGTACAGCGGCGTGATCCCGGGTCCCGCCAGCACGTCGACGGTGGCGCCGTGCTGCACGAGCGCGACCACCAGGCGCCGATCGCCGTTCGACGCAGCCACCACGAGGGGTGGGTATCCCAGCCGAACCCCCGACGGCAGGGCCGGACGACTCGAGGTTGTCGTCGCCGCGGTCGCCGCGGAGGATGGGTTCGCTGCCGGGTTCGATGACGGCTGAAGCATCGTCGACGACGAGGGCCCGGCCGGCTCGAGCGTTCCCGGCACGCCGGGTGGCGAAGCGGCGGTGCCGCGCGCCGCGGCATCGCTCAACAAGACGTACTCGGTGAAGGGATCGACGTGCCCAGCCCGGTTCGGGTCCGCCCCCCGTTCCAGCAGCAACAGGGCCGCCTCGGTGTTCCGGCCGTACGTGGCGCGGAGCAGGGGTGTCTGATCCTGCGCATTCGCCTGGTTCACGTTCGCGCCACGGTCGAGGAGCAGTCGCGCCATCTCGACCTCCCCATGATCGGCGGCCCACAACAACGGCGCATCCCCGGCCAGGTTGGCCTGGTTGGGATCGGCGCCGCGGTCGAGCAGGAACGAGGCCACGCCGAGTCGTGCTGCTGGGGGGCCCGAGCCGGCCGCCGCGCAATACAGCGCGGTGCGGCCATCCCGGTTCGTTGTGCCGACCTCGCCCGCGCCGAGCAGTCGGCGGACCTCGGCGAGGTCCCCACGATCGGCGGCAGCGAAGATGCCCGCGTCGCACGCCGCCCGGGCCGGAGCCGAGAAGGTCACCCCGCCGATGTTCTCGAGCACGGCCTCGCAGCTGCGCGCCGCCATGACCAGCAGCCCGACGGTGGCCACCACCGCGACCGCGACGAGGCCGATGCCAGCGCGGCGGCCCCCGTTCGCGATGCGAGAGCCACCCGGATCACCCACCGCCCCGGCTTCGGCCCGTCCGCCGCGTGCTGGTCCGGGCACTCGGACTGGTGCCACCGTCCGCTGCCCCGGTGACCGTCCATGGTCTCCACCCATCGCGCACCTCCTCGTGCTCCGGCCGTGATCTGGGGTTCCGGACGCGGCCACCATCCCCACGGCGATCAGACGTCGGCGACGGCCCACGAGTTCCCGGGGCGCGGCACGTGGGGACCTCCGCGCCACCGGGTCACCGTCGGGACCAACGCGGGCACCGTGCCGTCATCGTCCGGCCATCGCCGGGCCACGCCCACGACACCGTGGCCTCAGCTCCGCCGGGTACGCTCCGCGGCGGGCCCGGGGCCCGGCAACGGATCACGAGGGGGATGCCGGAATGCGCAGACGAGCACCATCGGTCCAGGACGAGACGGTGTGGCGGACCGAGGTGTCGCGCCGCCGCATGTTGCAGGGCATGCTGGCCACCGCCGGCGTGGCCGCCGCGGGCGCCGGTGTCAGCACCTGGCTGGCCCAGAGCCCGGCGCGGGCCGCGGGGTTGATCCTGCCGCCCGGGACGCGACCCGACCCCTCCAAGCCCGAGGGCGTCGACACGCTGCCTGAGATCGAGCACATCGTCATCTACATGCAGGAGAACCATTCCTACGACCAGTACTTCGGCATGCTCGGTCGAGGCGACGGCTTCACGCTCGGCCCCGGTGGCGTGCCGATCAACTCGAACCCGGACCTGCAGGGTCAGCCCTACGCGGTGTACCACGCCGAGAGCACCTGCGATCCGGTGATCTCGGGTGACCACTCGTGGAACGCCGAGCACATCTCGTTCAACCACGGCGCGATGGACGGCTTCATACGCGCGTCCAACTCGCCGAACATCATGGGCTACTACGACGAGACGAACTTGCCCTTCTACTACGGGCTCGCCAAGACGTTCCCGATCTGTGACCGGTGGTTCTGCTCGGTGATGGGGCCGACCCACCCCAACCGTCGCTTCCTCCAGGCGGGTACCTCCGTCGGCATCGTGCAGACGAGTGCCACCGAGGTGCTCGCCACGCCCAACGCACCGAACGGCACGATCTGGGATCGACTCGACGATCATGGGATCACGTGGAAGGACTACGCGATCGACATCGGCGACATCTTCTTGTTCCCGACCAGCGACCTCAAGGCGTTCGCGGCGAAGACGCTCGACAACCGCAAGCACTTCCCCGACTTCCTCGCCGACTGCCTGGCCGACACGCTGCCCCAGGTCTGCATCCTCTCGCCCGGCATCCACGACCAGTACGACGAGGGCTCACGCGATGTGCAGAACGGTGAGGCTTACAGCTCGTCCATCATCAACGCGGTGCTCGCCAGCCCCGCGTGGCGCAAGACCGCGATGTTCTTCTGCTACGACGAGAACGGCGGCGGCTACGACCATGTGCCGCCGCCCGCGGCGGTCGCACCGGACAACATCGCCCCGCGGATAACGGTGCCACCCGATGAGCCCGGCGACTTCGCCCAGTACGGGATCCGGGTGCCGGGATTCGTGATCTCGCCGTTCGCCAAGCGGGACTACGTGTCCCACGTGCTGCACGACCACACGTCGATCCTCAAGTTCATCGAGACCAAGTTCAACCTGGGGGCGCTCACGTACCGGGACGCGAACGCGGACAACCTGCTGGACTCGTTCGACTTCGCCAAACCCGGTTTCCTCGACCCGCCGATCCTGCCGGCCCCCGGGCTGCCGGCGACCGGCAGCGTGTGCCAGCCCCAACCGTTGCCACCGACCAACCCGGGGCCGACGACCACCACCACGACCTCGACGACCTCAACATCGACGACCTCGACGACCGCGGCTCCGGCCACCACCACCACGACGGCGACGGGGTCGACCACGACGACGGGCGGCGCGCAGGTCGCCGCCGCATCGGCGTCACCGGCGAGTCCCGTTGCCGCGGCTCCGGTCTTCACCGGCTGACAGCACACGGACCACCGGTGACGTGGCCGGGACGCGCGACCGGCCGGCTGCCCGCGGGCGTCGCTCCTCGTCAGGTGACTCGGAGCGAACGTCGGAGAAGACAGCCGGCCGGTGATCTGCGGGCCCGTGGTGGGGCGGGCCCACAGATCCGGGGTATGCCCGCGGGACAGGCGATCAGCACGTGAGCGTCAGAGGGTGCGCGTGCTGCGCGAGCCACCGACCACCGCGAGGATCAAGCCAACGACGCCGATCGCGGCGACGATGAGGCCGATGGTGCTGCTGAGGAAGGCGGCGATGAGGACGCCGGCCAGAATGACGACGAGGGCAGCTCCGATGGTCATGACTTTCTCCTCCTGAGAGATTCCGTCGTGCGGGAGCAGGCCCCGGTGAGCGACGGTGTGCGCTGTGCACGGGATCTCATGTACCCACCGGCGGGCGCACGAGAACCAGCGGGTGGCCCGGGCCCACCGGTACCGTGGCGCAGTGAGCGCCGCCGCCCTCGACCACCCCGCCAGCACGATGCGACGCGTCTGGTGGCTCGGGACCCTGGGTGTCTCCGTCGCCGCGTTCGGCACGGGGATCGCCCTGGCGCCGACGCTCGGCGCATCACCGGATCGGGCCCTCGGCCTCCTGCTCGTCGTCGGCTCGGCGATGCACGTGGCCTCGACAGGCTGGTTCTTCTCCCTCGCCCCCGTGCGCCGCTTCGCGCGCGAAGAATCCGCCCGGTACGTGCTCACGCCCGCCGTGCTCATCGGGGGCAGCGCGGTGCTCGCGATCCTCGTTCCGCCGGACCAATTCGAGTGGCTCCTGCTCGGGTACTTCGCGTGGCAGTTCTTCCACTTCCAAAAGCAGAACCTGGGACTCGCCGCGCTGGCCGGCGTGTCGCACGGGGCGAGCTCACTGCGTCCCGTCGAACGCGCGGCCCTGCTGACCACGGGCGGGGCGGGCATCGTCGCGCTCGTGGCGCACCCGGATCTGCTCCAACTGTCGATCGACCACGGTGGCCGGGCGCTGTTCCCCGTGGCGGCGGCGATGTACGCCGTCGGCGCGGCGGTGGGGGTCGGTGCGCTCACCCGGCGCCCGCCGACCGATCGCCCGATGGCGTTCGCCGCGCTGTACCTGCTCGGCCTCGCGTTCTTCCTGCCGGTGTTCGTGTTCACCTCGCCCTACGCCGCGGTCGCGGGGCTGACCATGGCCCACGGCTTCCAGTACCTGCTCATCGTCGGGCTGATGGCGGGCGGAGAACCGCGGGGACCGCACCGGATCGTGAGCATTGCCGTGTTCGTGAACGTCGCGCTCATCGGCGGCATCGTGCTCTCGACCACGTCGCACCTCCACGACGCCGCCGTGCCGTGGCGGGGATTGTTCGGCGCGTATCTCGGAGTGGTGATGGCGCACTTCGTGATCGACGGTGGCCTGTGGCGCCTGCGCGACGAGTTCCCGCGCTTCCTGCTCTCGGCCCGGGTGCCGTTCCTGGTCCGTCCCCGCGCCACGACCGCCGACGCGACATCTGCCGCGGACCAGCCCGAGTGACGACCTGCCGGCCGCGCAACAGGCCGAGCAACGATCCGCCCGGATGACAACCTGCCCGGGTGGCAGATCAACCCCGGGACGTCAGATGGTCGGGCCGAAGGCAGCCCGGGCGACCGATCAACCGCCGCCGCAGCCGCCGGTGGGGCTCGCGCCGCCGGTCGCGGCGAACCACAGGCCAGCACCCATCGCGACGATCAACGTCAGGATCGCCACCGCCACGAGCAGCTCGCGCGAGGACCACCGGTGGTCGATGCCGTGCGGCGGCGTCGGGTCGGACCAGCGCCCGAAGGGCTTCTCGAGCGCAACCGGCACCGTCACCGGCGCGTCGGGATCGACGTCGGCGGTCGGAGTGGTCCACGACTCGGCCGGGCTGAGGGCGGGGAGCGGCGAGACGGCATCGAGCAGATCGGTCATCGTCTCGCTCCTTCGGGTGTGCGCGCGGTCTGGGGATGGTACCGCATGACGTCCACCCGCGCGGCCGGATCGGGCAGGGTCTCCCCCACCCGATCCGGACGCCATGCGCGGGTCGAGCTGGTATCAGCGCGGGGCGCCGGGACCGCCGTGGCCGGTCTCGATCCCGGTGACCGCGAAGCTGGCGTCGAGCTTGACCGTGACCTCGCTGCCGTCGGCCTTGGTCATGTGCGCCTCGTAGGTCGCACCTTCGGCGTCGTTCTCGACGCGCTCGATGGTGCCGTCGGGCACGGCGGCCTGCGCCGCGGCCGTGACCTTCGCCGCGGTGTCACCGGTCAACAGCTCCTCCTTGGTGCCGTCCTGCCCGACGTGGCCGCCGAGCTTCGGGTCGTGGGCCGGGGCGGAGCCATCCGCCGGCCGCGCGGCGCGCCCGGCGCCCGGCACGGCGGGGACGCTCGGGGTGGCCGGGTCGGCGCTCGGCGCCGTCGACGAATCAGGCGCCGGGGTCGCCTGGGTGGCTGCGGGTGCGGTCGTCGTGCTGTCCTGCGCGCCCGAGATGCCGGGCATGCCGATCACGCCGGCGGCGAAACCACCGCCGGCGATGGCGGCCGCGAGGAAGGCGCTTCCGATGATCTTCTTGTTGTTCATGATGAGTGTCCTTGGGGTTGTCCGACGTGGGGCGTGCTCAGTGGGGGTGAGAGCAACGTACGAACGCGACCTGGCTGCCACGTGGGAACCACGTCAACCGGACATGTGGATCTCGCGGTGGTTGGATCAGCCCGACAGGACCGACGCCGGGATGCGCCGCGCCAGGAGCAGGCCGACCATGCCGACACCGACGGACAGCGCGAACACGATCGTGACGCTCGTCGCCGTCGCCCAACTGCGGTTCACGCCGAGCGCCACGAGCGCCCCGCCCACGCCGCTGCCGAGGGCCACCCCGAGCACCTCGGTCAACTGGAACCCGGCGGTGGTCTCGCCTTCGCGGCCGTCTGGAGCCGCGGCGAGCATCGCGGCCGAGAGGGGCCCGTAGGTCAAGCCGGCGCCGAGCCCGGCGATCGCCCACGCCGGCAACGCCCAGCCCACCGGCACCTCGGTGGCGATGACCACCAGCATCGAGCCCGACCCGATGATGAGCGCCACGAAACCCATCGCGACGAGCGGACGTGGGCCGGTGCGCCGGATGCGCCGCTCCTGGACCCAGGACCCGACGGTCCATGACAGTGAGACCGCCGTTATCACGAGACCGGCGAAGGCCACGCTCGTGCCGCGCGCCGAGGTGAGCGCCAGCGGCACGAACGCGTCGGCCCCGAAGAACGCGAACGTGAACACGCCCTGGAGCGCGACGGTGGCCGGAAGGCCGGGCCGGGCGCGGGTCGTGCCGGCCGGCGTGAGCCGACCGAAGGCCACCAGCGCGAGGACACCCCCGGCGACCACCAGCCCGGTCGCGACCAGCGCGTTGGTGGAGTCGAGACCGGCGAGCAACAGGCCGGCGCCGGCGGCCAGCACGACCGCGAAGCCCAGCGGCAGGCCCGGCGTGGTGGTCTCGGGTGCGGGCAGGCGCCGGATCGCGATGATCGCCAGCCCGCCACCGGCGACCACGATCGGCAGGAGGCCGAGGAACACGATCCGCCATGACACGTGCTCGCCGACGAAACCCGACAGCCCAGGCCCGATCGCCGCGGGCAGCACCCACGCGGTCGAGGTGAGCGCGAACATCCGCGGGCGCGCGGCGGGCGAGTAGACGCGGCCGATGCAGACGTAGACGATGGCGGGGAGCGCCCCGGCTCCGAGCCCCTGGATCACCCGCGCGGCGACGAGCATCGGCATGGACCCCGCCAGCCCACCGACCACGAGACCGATGACGAACAGGGTCAGACCGACGGCGAACGGGATCACCGGTGGCATCCGATCCGCGGCCTTGCCCGCCATCACGACACCGACGAGGTCGCCGAGGAAGAACGCGCTGAAGACCCAGCCGTACAGGTAGAGGTCGCCGAGGTCGCGTTCGACCAGCGGCATGACGGTGGCGATGGCGAGCGCCTCGGACGCGACCAGGGTGACGATGAGGATCAGCCCGACGGTGAGGATCCGTTGTCCCGGCCCGAAGACCCGCCGATCGCCACCGTCCTCGGCTGCGTCGCGGCCGGCGGCGACCGCCGAAGGCGCCCTGACGGCATCGTTCGGTCGCGGCTCGGGCACGCCCGCACGCTATCGCCGCGTTCTGGGGCGAACGCGAAGCCCGGGCCGGTCCGCAACACGTCGTGGCGCCGGTGTGACGAACGCCGTGCACCTGGTGTTCAAGTTGCCCCGCGCATGGGCCGATAGACCTATATCCCCGCAGGACCCCGTTCGCACGACGCGCCGGAGACCTGGGGGGCTGGGACGACCCCGAGTCCGGCTGGTGACGGGCGCGGGTTGATCGAGAGGCCGGAGCCACGACTCCCTTCGGCGCGCCCACGTTCGCGGTACCCCTCAACGAGGCCGCTCGGCCACGGACAACGGAGAGAGCACGTGATCACGTTCAGGAGAACTCGCGACCGTCGTACCGACCTGTCCGCGCTGCCCGCCCCGCCCGCCCCGATGCCCGAGGAGTTCGACTTCGGCGACGGTGTGGTGCGCGCCACCCGGCACCGCAACCCGGACGGCACACTCGGCGGCTGGGTGGCCCGCACGGCTCATGTGGAGCCGACCTGCACCGTCGACGCGGACGCGCACGTGTTCGGCAACGCCCGCCTGTTCGGCCACTCCTTCGTGCTCGACCAGGCCCGGGTCGGTGGCAACGCCCGCCTGGACGACGGGGCGGTCGTGTCGGGCGAGGCCCTCGTGACCGGGAACTGCTCGGTGGTCGAAGCCGAGATCGGGCATCACGCGCGGGTCAGCGGCAACGCTCGCATCTCGGGTGGCGCGCGGATCGGGGGCGACGCGCAGATCCGCGGCGACGCCCGGGTTGTCGGCCACGCGGTGGTCGCCGGCGCGGCGCGGGTCGAGGGTCGCGCGTGGGTCGGTGGTGGCGAGATCGGGGGCACGGTGCTCGTGGCCGGCAACGCCGCCGTCCACCCTGGAGCGCGCCTGACCGGCAACGAGCGCCTGGTTGCGGGGACCCACGGACCCCGCACGGGCGACAGGACCGCGGCGGATCGCCGCGGTGCCACCCCGGGGGCCGGCGACGATGTCGTGACGCTGGACGTGGACGCACTCGAGGCGACCGCTCGCCGTAACACGTTGCCGCCGACGGTCACGAGGCGTGCCGGGCGTCCGTCGCACCCGATCGACCACCTCGCGCACGAGCAGAACTGACTGCGCTGATGAGATGGCGGGATGGCCGCGGGCGGTAGCGACCTTCGGCCCTGGCCTGGTGGCCGCGCCCGCACCATGGTTGAAGGTGTCCCGTCCGCTCCCGCCGCCCACCCGAGGCCGCCATGCCCTACAAAGCCGTCGCGCTCGACTACGACGGAACCCTGACGACCGACGGACACGTGTCCAGTCGGGTGACACGCGCGATCGAGTCGTTGCGGGCACGTGGTGTGCGGGTGATCCTCGCGACCGGTCGCATCATGGACGAGCTGGACGAGGCGGCGCCGGGGACGGCCGCCCACTTCGACGCGGTGGTCGCGGAGAACGGCGCCGTCCTGGCCCACGGCGAACGCCAGCGCGCCCTGGCCCCGCCGGTGTCCGAGCAACTCGTCCACGAGCTCGCGCGTCGCGGGGTACACGTGCGGGCTGGCACCGTGCTGCTCGCCGGCACCGGCGGCGATGACCGCGCCGTGCTCGACGCCCTGCGTCAGCTCGGGCTCGAGGACCAGCTGGTGCGCAACCGCGGCGAGTTCATGGTGCTGCCGCCGGGCGTCAACAAGGCGACCGGCGTGCGGGCCGCGCTCGAGGAGTTGGGCATCTCGCCTCACAACCTCGTCTCGATCGGCGACGGTGAGAACGACCACGCGCTGCTCCAGTGCGGGGAGCTCGCGGTGGCGGTGGAGAACGCCGTGCCATCGCTCAAGCTCGAGGCAGATCTGGTCCTCGCCGAACCCGACGGCGCCGGGATCGTCGCCTTCCTCGAAGGACCGGTGCTGCGCGCCGGGCGGGCCCGGTCGACCGCCCGGAATCGGGTGGCGGTGGGGGTCACCAGCGACGGCCGCCCGTACGAACTGTGCCCTGGTGACAAGGTGCTCGTGGCCGGGGGGACGAGGTCGGGCAAGTCGCACGTGGCGGGCCTGATCGCGGAGCGACTGATCGAGCGTGAGTACGTGGTGCTGGTGCTCGACGCCGAAGGTGACCACAGCAGCCTCGCGCACCTGCCGCGCGTGTTGTTGGCCGACGGCGAGCAGGCCGCGGCCGAGCCGGCCTCGGTCACCGCGATGCTGGGGCACCGGTTCAGCAGTGTGGTGCTGGACCTCTCGCTGCTCTCGGGAGCCGAGCGCCAGCGCGTGGTCGAGCAGGTGATGCCCCACGTAGCGAACCAGCGGACGCGCACCGGGTCGCCTCACTGGCTGGTGATGGATGAGGCGCACCTGTTCGCCAACGAGGCCACCACCGCCAACATGCTCGCGTCGGGCCAGAGCGGAACCTGCCTCGTGACCTACATGCCGGCGGCCCTGCCGGCCGCGACGCGGGACCGCATCGAGCGGGTGCTCGCGCTCCCCTTCTCGTCCGAACCGACCGTGGACCAGAACATCGAGGCGCTCGCCGAGATCGGAGCGGTCGACGCGGACGACCTCGCCGTCCGCTTGGCCGGGTTGCCGGCCGGGCACGCCATCTCGCTGGACCGGGCCCGTCCCGGACAGATCGACGAGGTGCGCATCGACCACCGGGTGACCGGCCACGTTCGCCACCGGCACAAGTACGCCGAGTACCCGGTGCCCACACATGTGGCGTTCCACTTCTGCGAATACGACGGCGACCGGAGCGGAGCGACGGTGATGACGATCGACGAACTGGATCGGGCGTTGCGGCGCTGCTCGGCTGCATCGATCTGCCATCACGTGGCCCGCCACGACTTCTCCCGCTGGGCGTTCGACGTGATCCGCGACGAACAACTGGCCCACGATCTGCGCACCGCCGAAGAGGTCGACCATGCCCACCAGGTTGAGGTCACCCGCGCCGCTCTGCTGGATGCCGTCGAGCGGCGGTACCTGCGCTGAGGTGCCGCCCCAACAACTGCTCGACCAAGGCCATCACGACCAGATCGACGTGACGACCGGGCTCGCGGACCGGGCTGGCGGCGCCGACCTCGCCAACGTCACCATCACGTGGCACCGACCGGAGCCGCGGCCCGCGTGGCCGCCCCGAGTCGTCGGGCCGATCGCCCGAGCCGAACAGGAAGGTCTGGCCACGGATCATGGCGACGGACTGGTGGGCGATCGCGGCGGGGGTCTCCATGGAGCCATCATCCCCAGGGGGTATGACAGCGAGCCGGCCTGTCCCGTGATGGAGCCCGCCAGATCGCGGCCGATCTCCCACGGTGTCGCCCGGCTACCGATAGGGTGCCAGCCAGTTTGGCGTCGGCGTCGACCAGCCACGGCAGGCAGGTCGGTCGGGCCACTCGGTTACGCGGTCGGAGGCTTCTTTGAACGGATCGATCAGGCTGCGGTCTCCATCGTCGTTCCCCCCGTCGATCCGCGGCGCGGTGGGCGTGGTCGCCGCGGCGCTGCTGCCGATCACCTTCGTGCAGCCGACGATGGTCGCCGCTGCTCCGCTGGGCTGGTCGACCTCGTCGAGCCGTGTGTTCACATCCGAGGGCGGTCCATCGACCCGTGCCCTCGGCGTGGATGGCGCCGGCAACCGCTTCGTGGCGGGGAGCTTCGGCGGTGTGCTGACCTTCACTGGCGGTGCGACCATCGGCGCGAACGGCA
>JBBQHT010000032.1:0-25098 GCA_038324235.1 Acidimicrobiales bacterium | reverse complement strand
GTTGACCAGCTTGCGGCGGTTCCAGTGCTCGGGATCGTCCATGTCGATCATCATCGGCAGGGCGCCGAAGTCGGGTCGGATGCCCCCGGCGTTGGAGAAGGTGGCCGAATCCTTGGACACTGCCTTCAGATCGGCGTAGGTGGACACGCCCCAAACACTGCCCGCCTCGTCCCAGTAGACCGGGGCGTTGGCGCGCATCCAGGCGTAGTGCGGCGCCGGGTTGTTGGCGTAGAACGCCCCGTCGCAGATGGCGATGTCAGGGTGCGTGGGGTGATCGGGCACAGGTCACCTCGAAGGGGTGCGACGGAGTTTCTGACACTGTGTCACATTTCGCGAACCGGAGGCCACGTGACGTCTGGCGCGGCTCGGGTGCCCTAGATGGCGGACACCGTCTGCACCAGCGGATCCGTGGTCGAGCCGAGGTGGTTGGTGGCGCCGGCGTAGGTGGCGGTGTAGGTGTGGGTGCCGGCGGTGGGTTTGAGGGTGAGGGCCGCTGCGCCGAAGAACAGGGACCTGGTGCCGACGAGGGTGCCGTTGTCGTAGAAGGTGACGGTGCCGGTGGGGACGCCGGTGCCGGGGGCGACGGCTTTGGTGGTGGCCTTGATGGTGATGGGCTGGCCCGACACCGAGGGGTTCACGCTCGAGGTGAGCGTGGTGGCCGTGCTGGCGGGGTCGACCTGTTGGGTCAACACGGTGGTCGAGCCGAGGTGGTTGGTGGAGCCGGCGTAGGTGGCGGTGTAGGTGTGGGGGCCGGCGGTGGGTTTGAGGGTGAGGGCCGCGGTCCCGAAGAACAGAGCCTTGGTGCCGACGAGGGTGCCGTTGTCGTAGAAGGTCACGGTGCCGGTGGGGACGCCGGTGCCGGGGGCGACGGCTTTGGTGGTGGCCTTGATGGCGATCGGCTGGCCCGACACGGAGGGGTTCACGCTCGAGGTGAGCGTGGTGGCCGTGCTGGCGGGGTCGACCTGCTGGGTCAACACCGTCGAGACCGACGGCGCCGACGTGGGCGTCATCTGGAAGGCCGCGGTGACGGCATGGCTGCCGGTGGAGAGTGCGGCGGTCGTGAAGGAGGCGATGCCCCCGCTGACGGTCCTGGTGCCCAGCACGGTGGCGCCGTCAGAGAACGTCATCGTGCCGGTCGCCCCGAGCGTGGTCGAGGCCGTGAAGGTCACGGGCTGTCCCTTCACCGTCGGGTTGGCGCCCGAGGTGACCGTCGTCGTGGTCGCCACGACGGTGACGACCGTCGCGGCAGCCGAACTGTCACCGGCATCGTCGGTGGCGGTCACGGACACGACCTGGGTCCCCTCCGCCGCGTACGTGTGCGTGCCACTGCAGGTGCCGGCGGTCAGGGATCCGGGCTCCGCGGTGCCGTCGCCCCACGAGATCTGGCAGGTGACCGCATCGGCGAGGCCGGGATCGGTGACGGTGGCGGAGACGGGCACCGGGTCGCCGACGTTGACCTGGCTGCCTGGTGCCGGCGCGTCGATCGTCACGGCCGGCGGGGCGTTGTGGACGAAGAAGTCGACGTCCGTGTCGAACGAGCTCTTGGCTTCGATGTCCCACCCGTAGAGATGAGCGACGTACTCGCCCTCGTTCGGGCAGGTCGCGGTCACGACGGGGATCGAGCCGTCGGCGGCGAGTGGGACCGGACCGGCCGGCGTGACATCGCACGTGCCGGGTGTGCCGTTGATGCCGGTGACGGTCCACGAGGTGCTCACCGTGTCGGGCGTGGCGGTCCAGCCCAGGGCGGAGGCGTCAAGGGGAATCGGGGTGCCCTCGTTCCCGGTGAAGGGCGGCGCGTTGCCGCCGGAACCGATCCCGCCCGATCCGGTCGGCGGTGGCGTGGTCGTGGCCTGGCACTGCGCGTCGGCCATGTCGATGAGGGTGTCGCCGTTGTTGTCGACGCCGTCGTTGCACGACTCCGGCTTGGTGGTGCTCAGGCTCTGGGCCTTGATCATCACGACCGAGTCCAGGATCTGGTCGCTGGTGTCGGCGATCGCCAGCTTCATGTGGTTGGTCTGGCCGGCGTTGACCGGCGCCGAGCAGATCATCTCCACGCTCAGCCCGTCCGACTCGATGTTGATCGGGTTTGCCGGCGGCGACGAGAACGAGTTGTCCCGGAACAGGTTCGGGTTCACGGCGCTGTTGATCGTGTCGATGGTCACGGGAGCGCCGCCGGGCACCGTGGCGCAGTTCTGGCCGTTGACGTAGAACGCGAACACGTCGTTGAAGAGGTTCACCCACTCCAGGTACTCATCGGAACCGAACGTGTAGGTGAAGTAGACCTGACTGGCCGACGGCACGAAGTCGAACTCCAACGACGCGGCGTCGAAGGTCACGGGGTTCACGGTCTGCGTGTTGGCGATGAGCGCGTTCAGGTCGGCGTCTGCCGGCCCGGCCATGTCGCCGGTGATGCCGTCGGACTTGTTCGGGCCCACGACGTCGGCGATGTTGCCGGAGGAGAGGATCACCCCGTCGTTGAACGACACCACGGCCGGGTCGACCACGTGGATGGTCCCGGCCTGGGCGTTGGCCCCCGAGTACGTGACGTTCGAAACGGTGACGCCCGGGCCGACGAGCGCCGCGGCCAGTTTGCCGGGGTTCATCCCGACCGTCGAGAGGTCGGTCGTGGTCAATCCGTTCCCCACCGTCGCGGCGGCCGTTGCGGCCCCGGCCGTCGTGGCCGCGGTGGTGGCGGCGGTCGTGGCGACCCCCGCCAGCGTCGCCCCGACGAGGGCCATGACGGCCACACGGGCGACCGACGCCCGCCATCCTCGGTTGTCGTGCTGTTCGTTCGATGTGGTCACGCGTGCCTCCTATGGCCCGACGCGAACCGTACGGGGCGGCGAGTTAGGTGCAGTGCCTGTGAAGGCCAAGAGATGGCAAAGTCGCGCGTCCATTGGGCCCGGATCGCGAGGACCTCTTCCTCTGGTGCCACGAGCGACCGACCGCCGTGATGTCGTGGGCGGGGGGTCGGTATCGTGTTTCCGATGCAGGACGACCCGCTGCTTCAACTCATCCGCACGATGGCGACTGGTGATTGGCCCGCGGTGACCCGGTCGCTGCGCGACCGACCGGCACTGGCGACGGCGGCCCTGCAGCGCGGCGCCACCCGCCGAGACGCCAGCGAGTTCTTCCTCCCGGAGATCAGCCACCACGTATACGCGGGCGACACCGCGCTCCACGTCGCGGCGGCGGCCTACCGCGCCGCCACGGTCGGCGAGCTGGTAGGTCTGGGCGCCGCCATCGAGGCGGAGAACCGGCGGGGCGGACGCCCGCTGCACTACGCGGTCGACGGCGGTCCCGGCTCGGACCGGTGGGATCCGATCGCGCAGCACCAGACGGTGACGGCGTTGCTGGCGCTCGGTGCGGACCCGAACGCCGCCGACCACAACGGCACGACGCCGTTGCTGCGCGCCGTGCGCAACCGCGTGGCGAGCGCCGTCGACGCGCTGCTCGCTGGTGGCGCGGATCCGACGCGCACCAACGACCGCGGGACGACCGCCCTGCAGTTGGCCCAGACCACCAGTGGGCGGGGCGGTAGCGGCACGGCCGACGCCAAGCGCGAGCAGCTCCGGATCATCGAGCTGCTCGAGGCGGCGACGCCTTCGTGATCGGCTCGGGTCGGGCCGCCGGGCTCGTGTTCGAGCGGGCGATGACGTCCTCGTAGACCTCGATCATGCGTTCGGCGTGGCGGGTGAGGGAGAACTCCTCGGCGCGGCGGCGGGCCTGCCGGCTCATCGCCCGCCAGCGCTCGTCGTCGGTCAGCAGCGTCACGAGCCGGTCGCCCAAGGCCTGATGATCGCCGGGCTCGACGAGGTAGCCGGTGTGCCCGTCGATCATCCACTCGGCGATGCCGCCGACGTCGGTGGCGACGACCGGCCGACCTGCACTGGCGATCTCGAGACCGGCCTTGCCGAACGCTTCGGGCCAGATCGACGGCATGACGCCCACGCGGGCGTCGCGGGAGCGTTGCGCGAGCTCGTCCCGGTTCAGGTGGCCGGTGAGCTCGACGCAGTCCGCCACCCCGAGCTCGGCGGACAGCGCGGCCAGCGCGGCGCGGTGCACGCCGTCGCCGGCGATCACGACGCGGACATCGGGCACGGCCCGGCGGACCTGGGGCACCGCCCGCATCAGCACATCGACGCCCTTGAACGACTCGAGCCGGCCGGCGTACAGCACGACGGGGCCCGGGGGGCCGCCCTTGTCGTCATCGAGCAGCTCGATGCCGTTGGGCACCACGACGGCGTCGATCTGATCCGCGCGCACCAGCGTCTGCATGTATCGGCTCAGCACGACGAACTGATCGACGTTCCGGAAGCCCCGCCGGTAGAGCGGCTGGGTGATCGCCTGCATGTAGCGCAGGCGGAGCCGGCCCACCGGGGTCAACGCCTCTCGCCGATGCGATCCATCGGCGAAGTCGCTCGATGGGAGGTACCACATGATGAGGCTGGGGGTGTACTCCTCGGGGCCGTGGACGGTCGCCACGGTCGGCGTCGCCGACAGGGCGAAGAGGACCGCGGGCGAGACCTGGTGCATCGTGTGGAGCTGCACCACATCGGGGCGGTAGTCCGCCAGGACGCGGCGCAGCACGTGGTGCGCGTCGAGGTTGCACGCACGCCGTACGTACTTGCCGAGGCTGTTCCCGCTGATGCCGCGATAGGTGTAGTCCGCGAACCGCGGCAGATCCATGCGCCGATCGCTGGCCATCGTGCGCACCTCGTGGCCGAGCGCCTCGAACACCGGTTGCAGGCGGACCACGCCGTTCTCGACGCCGCCCTCCTCGTACCCCGAGCTCATGACTCGCAGGATCTTCATCGGGCCACCTCCCGGGGCCCGAGCGGGGCGCACCGCTCCTCAAGGTCGGAGGGCCACCAACCGACAACTACACGGCACCACCCGCTCGCCACGACAGGATCGGACGGACACCGTGTTCCCCCCTCGACACGACTCCCGCTCTTCGCGTTCACGATGGCCGCGCCTCGCGGTCGTCGCCGTGATCTGCCTCGGTGTGGCCGCCACCGCGTGCCAGCCGTTGCCACCGCCTCCGGCCCTTCCCGCCCTGCAGATCGGCATGTCCTTCGGCGACACCCTGCCGGGCTTGACGAGCACCGAGCTCGCGGCCCGGCTCGATGACGCGGCGTCGGTCGGCATCACGACCATCCGCGTGGATCTGGATTGGAACGACGTCCAGCACCTGCGCGAGACCGACTGGTACTGGGACGGCTTCGACCGGGTCGTCGCCGCGGCCAACGCCCGGCACCTGCGGGTGCTGGCGCTGCTCACCCACACGCCCGCCTGGGCGCGGCCGGCGAACTGCACGTTCTTCCGTTGCTACCCGGCGGACCTCGCCAAGTTCAAGGCGTTCGTGTCGGCGTCGGCCCAGCGCTACAGCGCGCGGGGCGTGCGCATGTGGGAGATCTGGAACGAGCCCAACATGGCCGCCACCGCCACGACCCCGGCGAGTGCCACCAGCTACGCCGCCCTGCTGCGATCCGCGACCAGTGCGATCCGCGCGGCCGATCCGCAGGCCACGATCATCTCGGGCGGGCTCGGGCCGACCAGCACGAAGAACGGGAACGTGGCGCAGCTCGACTTCGTCTCGGCCCTGTGCGCCACCGGGGCGTTGAGCACGGTCGACGGGGTCGGCTACCACCCGTACTCGTATCCGGTGCCGCCCAGCTACGCCGCGACGTGGAACGCGTGGGCGAAGATGCAGGTGAACCCGGACAACATCGTGGCGATCCTGCGGGCGTGCGGGGTGACCGGCAAGAAGATCTGGATCACCGAGTACGGCGCTCCCACCAACGGGCCCGGTGTCGGCGCGACGGTGTCGAACTACATGATCGGCTCCGGACCGGATCACGTCGACGAGGCGAGCCAGGCCCACATGGCCACCGAGTCGGTGCAGTTGGCCGGGGCGAGCTCGCAGATCGCGTCGCTCATCTGGTACTCGTACAAGGACCAGGGCACCTCGACCGCCGACCGGGAGAACTTCTTCGGGCTCCGCCGGTTCGACGGCACGGCCAAACCGGCCTGGTCCAACCTCAAGGTCGCGATCGCGGCGTACAAGGCCTCGCATCCCTGACCGACCGCCCATCCGGTGCCGGTTCATCGATCGGGGGTGAGCGTCTGGAAGACCTTCTCGTACGCCGCGACCCGCGACGGCCACCCGTAGTCGGCGCGGACCTTGGCCCGCCCGTTCCGACCGAACTGGCGGGCGAGATCGGGGTCGTCCAGCAGGCGCAGGCACGCCGCGGCCAGCGCCGCGGGATCGCCGGGGGGTGTGACGAGGCCGTCGATCTCGTGGGCGATGACGGTGGGGATGCCCCCGATGTCGGAGCCGATCACGGGCCGGCCGCAGGCCATCGCCTCGATGAGGGTCATGCCGAACGACTCGGCCTCGGAGACCGACGGCAGCACGACGACGGTGGCGCCGCGGTAGCGATCGACGAGGGCCGCGCCGGTCAGGCTGCCCCAGAACCGGACGCCGCTCTCGATGCCGAGACGTCTCGCGTGCTGGCGGTGGGCATCGATCGCGTCGCCGTCGCCGACGAGGTCGAGCCGGGCGTCGGGACGCGCCCGGTGGATCACGGCGAACGCGTCGAGCAGATGATCGATGCCCTTCCACGCCGAGGTGTGGTCGATCCGGCCGACGAAGAGGACCGTCGGGGGATCGGGCTCCTCGCCGGGCGGCGCGGGCGTGAACAGGTCGAGGTCCACGCCCGGGGCGATCAGCTCGACATCGCTCGTCATGGCGCCGAGGAACGTGTCGCGGACGAACGGCGAGACGGCCACGACCGCATCGGCCCGTCGCAACAGTCGGGGCAGCACCCGCTGCTCGTACTGGCCGACGAGGGCGTCGACGAGCGGCTGCTGCTTCGCCATCGATCCGGCGTGGTAGGTGACGGCGAGCGGGCGCCGGCCGGCGGCGAGCGCGGCGGATTCCGCCATGAACGGCACCGGCGTGTGCACGTTGACGAGGTCGATGCGGTTCGCCCGTAGGATCCGTCGGAGGTGCCACACCCAGGCGGCGCTCATCGGGGTGTTCGACACGCGCACCCAAGTCGGCAGGCGGAAGACCGTGACGTCATCCACGATCTCGATGGCGTTGCGGTGGTCCTCGTGGTTCGAGGTCACGACGATCACCTCGTGGTCACCCGATTGCTCGAGGCGCCCCGCCAGCTGGCGCGCGTAGTTCTCGAGGCCTCCGATGCGGGGGTGGAAGTACGGCGACACGACCGCGATCCGGCGCTGGTGATCGGGGGTGGCGCCGCCCGCGACGGCCCCGAGCACCTGGTCGGTCGCGGCGGCCAGGCGTGACCACCCGAACCGCTCGATGACGTGGGCCCGCCCCTCGAGGCCCATCGCGTCGGCCCGGGTCGGATCGTCGAGGACGTCCGCGACGGCGGCGCGCAGGCCGGGCTCGTCCTCAGGGTCGACCAGCAGGCCGTGGCGGCCGCTCGTCACCTCCTGGCTGATCGCGCCGACGGTCGTGCTGATGACCGGCAGCCCGGTCGCCATCGCCTCGAGGAGCACCATCGGGTGGCTGTCGTTGCGCGTGGGCAGCACGAGGCAGCCGGCCTGGCGATAGGCGTCGGCCAACTCGTCGCCGCCGAGGCGGCCCCGGAACCGGACGTGCTCGGCGATGCCCGTCGCGTTGCACCGGGCCTGCCAGTGTTCGAGCTCGTCGCCCGCCCCGACCACGTCGAGGGTGACGCCGGGGTGGTCGGCGACGAGGTCGGGGAGCAGCCCGAGCAGCGTGTCGAGCCCCTTGTGGCGATCGGCGTGGTTGAGCCCACCGACGAAGAGGAGCCGGTCGGGCGGACGGGTCGGAGCCGGGTGGAAGCGCCCGGTGTCGACGCCCGGCGTGATCGTCGTGCACTTGGCGCGCACCCGGGCCAGGTAGGTGTCGCGCACGAAGTCGGAGGACGCGATGATCCAATCGGCGTGGTCGAGGAGGTACCGGCCGAACGTGGCCTCGTAGCTCGCCACGGCGGCATCGGCCAGCGGTCGCCCCTTGTGCATCGCGCCTGCGTGGTAGGTCAGGACGAAGGGAACCTCTCGACGCAGGGTGCCGGCGATGTCGGCGAGCCCGGGCACCGGCGCGTGGGCGTTCACGACGTCGGGCCGGTAGCGGCGAATGATCCTGCGCAGCTCCCGGCGCCAGGTGATGCCCACCGGCGTGTTGCTGACGCGCAGCTGCGTGGGCAGGCGATGCACATCGAGCGAGCCCACGCGCTCGTGGGTCGTGCGCGTGCGGGACGATCCGCTGGTCGCGACCACGACGCGCCAACCGAAGTCGGTCGCGAGCTCCTCGCCGATGCGCTGCGCGTAGTGCTCGAGCCCCCCGCCCGCCGGCGGGAAGTACGGCGTCACCAACAGCAGCGTGCGCGCGGTCATGACGGGATCCGGTCGAGCTCGGGCGCGTCACGCTCGGCGGCGAGCCGACGCGCGTAGGCCGCCCGCATGGCCTCGGGCGCGTCGTGCGCCCGGGCCAGGTACCGCGGGATCACCTGCTCGAGGTGGTCGCGGTACTCGCCGTGCTCGGCGAGGAGGCGGTCGAACAGGTCGGTGAGCCGCGTCGTCGTGACCTGCTCGATCGGCACGACCCACGAGCCGAGGCCGAGATCGCGCATGATCCCACCGGTCTTGTGCTCGTACTCGATCGCGATGCACGGGGTCATGGCCGTGAGGGCGAAGATCACCGAGTGGAAGCGGGTGCCGATGAGCTGGTCGATCTCGCCGTAGAGGACCTTCAGGTCGCGGTAGTCGATCACCCGGTCGAGCAGCATCACGTGGTCGGAGGTCGCGAAGGCCCGGATGCGCCGCTCGCTCACGCGGTCGTCGTCCGCGCCGCGGCCGAACGGTGAGGTGCAGTGCGGTACCAGCAGCACCTGGTGGCCGCGAGCGGACCCTCGGTCGGCGGTCGCGGCGAGCGCCCGCTCGAATCGTTCCTGGCCGGCGGGCTCGAGCCACTGCCGGGCGGTGATGCCCGTCACGACATCGTGATCGGCGAAGCCGAGCTCGCGCCGCCAGGGTGTTGGTCGGTCGGCGGTGAACGTGAAGGCCGAGTCCACGCCGCGCTGGAGGACCGTGGGCGGCACCCCGAGGCGCTCGAGCAGCTCCATGCTCACCTCCTCGCGGATGAGGACCAGATCGGTGCGGGCGAGCACCCGAGCCACCAGCGCACCCTGGCGGGCGGTGCCGAACGGCCCGATCGACTGCGGGGCGAAGACCACGGGCTTGCCGAGCTTGTGGGCGAGGTGGATCGGGAGCAGCTGCGTCGCGATGTTGATGGTGCCCGAGACGGTGCCGGGCGCGGTCAGGTACCCGCCGCCCAGGGACACCACGAGATCCGCCTGAGCGATGGCGTCGACCTGCGCGAACACCTCGGGTGCGGTGACCCGGCGCAGCCAGCGCGCCCGTTCGGGATGGGGGACCGCGGCGATGACCGCCGCCACAGCCTTGTGCCACATCCGGTGGGCCCGCGACGCGTGCTCGTCGGCCGACGCGCGCCGGATCGAGCCGATGTTGGGCACCCCTTCGAACGACGGGTCGACCGCCGGGTCCTCCATGCCCGCGACCACGAGGTCCGCACCGGGGAACGTCGCGGCGAGCTGGGCCAGCAGGCTGGCTTCGAGCGCGGCGTCGCCGGCGTTTTCGCGCCGGTAGGCGTTCACGACGACGATCCTCATCCGGGCCTCCCCGCGGCCAGCGGGACAGAGGCACCGGCATGGGCGTCGGGGTCCGCGCCGGTGGCCGCGGGTTGCACGGCCCCGTAGAGCGCCTCGATCCGGTCCACGAACGTGTCGATGTCGAAGCGCTCGCCCCGGATGCGGGCGGCGGCACCCATCCGGGCGGCGCGCGCATCGGAGCCGCACAGAGCGACCATGGCCTCGGCCAACGCGTCGGGGTCCCTCGGCTCGACGATGAACCCGGTGACCCCGGGTTCGATGAGCTCGGGTATCCCGCCGACGTTCGTGCCGATGATCGCCCGCCCCACCGCCATGGCCTCGATGGCGACGGTCGGGAGGTTCTCGGGCCACACCGACGGGATCGCCAGCGCTCGCGCCCGCGCCATCTCGGTGGCTACGTCGTCGGGGGCCACCCAGCCGACGAACCGCACGGTGTCGGCCAGGCCGAGCGCCGCCGCCTGGGTCTCGAGGCGGGGCCGGTCGGCACCGTCGCCGATGAGGATGACCTCGAGCCCGGGCGCGAGGGTCCGGGCGCGGGCGGCCGCGTCGATCAGGTGCTCGACCCCCTTGACCGCCTCGAGCCGGCCGACGTAGACGATCCGTGGCGTCGCGGGCACCGGCTGGGGATCGGGGAGGACGATGCCGTTGTAGATGTGCTCCACCGGCACCCGTCCGGCATCGCCGGCCACGACCGAGGCCATGTACGCGCTCGGGGCCACGATCGTCGACACGCGCCGCAGGCCGGCGCGGTAGTTGGGACGCTGCACGCCCCGGTAGTACCAGTACCGGGCGCGGCCGACGGGACGAAGGTCCTCCCAGGAGTAGCTGCGGTGCCGGTAGTCATCCGCAGGCAGTTGGTAGGGCAGCAGCTCGAGGGTGTACTCCTCGGGCCCGTGCACCGTGACGATCATCGGCACGTCGCCGCACGCCCGCAGCACGCTGGGGCTCAGCTCACCGATGGTGTGCAGGTGCACCACGTCCGCGGGCATCGAGGCCACCGCGGTCGCCACGGCGGCGTGGGCGGGGCGGTGCCAGGCGTGGCCGAGCAGCCGGCGCCAGGCGGCGCCGCGGATGTGGGGGACGAGCACGTCCGCGAAGCCCGCGGTGTCCGCGTCCATCAACTTGTCCGACGAGATCACCTGCACGGTGTGGCCCCGGGTCTGCAGCTGGTCGCGCAGGAGCTTGACGCTCTTCTCCGCGCCGCCCGCCTCGAAGCCGATGTCGATCACCTCGATGATGTTCACGACACGGCCATCCGCTTCTGCTGCGCCCGATCCGACGCACGGTCGCGCCCGACGAAGGCGCCGAAGGCCACGAGGGCGGAGACCAGGTTGCCCACGAGCCAGGCGGCCGCCACCCACGCCACGCCCCGGTCCACCCACAGCGCCGCCAACCCGCACACCACGACGGCGTACACGACGTTGGACCACACCATCATGGTGAGCTGGCGGGACAGGCGCACGAGCATCGACGACCAGGTGTTGAACGCCACGGCCGGGCAACCGAGCGCGAACACGACGAGGGCGCCGGCCGCATTGGCCTGGTACTCCCCGCCGAAGGGACGCAGGACGAGCTGGTTCGCCGCGATGAGCACGACGACGCAGGGCACGAGCGCCATCGCCGTCAAGCGGGCCGAACGCCGGGTCAACGCCGCGAGGTCGGCGCCGTGTTGCGATCCTTCGGCGAACATCGACTGCGTGATCGCGAACGGGATCGCGTTGACCAACATCGCGATCTGGAAGGCCATGTAGAAGTACCCCGCCTCGGCCCCGCCCAGCTCGCGCAGCACGAGCATGGGGAGCACGAACAGCGGCACCAGGTTGAGCAGGCTCGAGGCGTAGGTCGTGGTGGCGAAGCGGAACGTCCGACGGATGACGTCGGCGTCGATCGCCGGGCGCAGCCGGAAGCGGAACCGCCGCGCCATGATGCCGAGGCTCAACGCGAGTGCGGCCACCGCGGCGAGGCCGGACGAGGCGAAGATCCCGAACGCGCCGGCGCCGACCAGCGCCAACGGCAGCGCGAGCTTGATGCCCGACTGCACCACCCCGTCGACGAGGAAGTTGTACCGGGCCGAGCGCATCCCGATGAAGAACGAATCGGTGAGCAGGTTCAGCGCCGTCGCCGCGCTGAGGCCGACGAACGCGAGCACCGTGAGCGGCGACTGGCGGATGATGAGCAGCTCGGGCGCGAACCGGGGCGCCGCGATGACGTAGATGACGGCGCCCACGATCGACGCCACCGCCACGATGGTGATGCCGGTGTTGATCTGACGGTCCCGATCGGCTCGGTCCGGCGCGGTCGGCAGGAACGCCACGAAGGTGGCGTTGAACCCGAACAGCGCGACGTACGCGATGAGCGAACCACCCGTGATGAGCGTCGAACCCACACCGATCGCGGCGGGATCGAACAGGTGCGCGCACAGGACCCAGAAGCAGAACCCGAGCGCGCCCATCAAGGCGGTCGAGCCCATGATGAACAGCGAGTTCTGCAGCAGCAGGTCCCGCCGCACCAGCCGATGCGCGGCGCGCAACCGGTCGACCAGCGCCGTGCGCTCCGGTTCCGGGGTCGGCTCGCGCTCGGTGTCGGGATCGGTGGCGGGCTCGGTGGCGCGCTCGGCGTCGCGCTCGGCGGTTGGCGTCGTGGTCATGGCCGCGTCCCCAGGATCGTCGACGCGACCGCGGCGCCGAAGGAGACCACGAAGCACACGATGCCGAACGTGTCCTCTCGGGGCCAGGACAACAGGTGCGTGAGCGGCCACGCCAACGACTCGGGGTGCACGACCGCGTTGAGGGCGATGTAGGCCCAGCCGGCGAAGCTGTACGCGGCGATGACCCGGAGGATCGCGGCGGTCTGGCGGTGGTCAACGATAGACACGGGCCCCGCCGCTGCTGTAGATGAGGTCCTTGTTCTGCTCGAGGAAGGCGACCGGGTAGCGGTAGGTGATGAGGTCGCTCGCGACGATCGTGGTCGACTGATCCTTGGTCACGTTGGAGTAGCCGAGGAAGACGTACGCGGATGGGCGGAGGAACTCCGGGGCGATGTCGTCGAGCGGGTTCAGCAGCCGGGGCGCCTGGAGGCGGGTGAAGGTGTAGCGGTCGGTCTGCACCTCCGACTGGACCTCGCCGTGGAGGCCGGCCTCGGTGTTGGTCCGGAGCCACGCGGTCGCGGCGAGCTCCTCGGGGTGCAGGTAGTAGATGTCGTAGTAGGTGCCCGCGTTGTTCAGGTGGAGCTGCGGGGGGTAGCCGCCGAGCGACTGGGTGATGACGCCGGTCGACGACACGAAGAGCGCGATCGCCGCGGCCCCAGCCAGGTGCAGACGCCGGCGTTCACCCAGCTTCGGGATGAGCGACGCGACCCCGACCACCAGGAACACATCGAGGATGACCAGGGCCTGCTGGAACGACCGGAGCAGCCCGTACTCCACGGTCAGCACCGGCGCGGCGAGTTGGATGGCGATCACCACGACGCTCGCGGCCGCCAGCGTGAAGTACTCGGTCGTCACCGTCAGCAGCCGGCGGCGCCCGAAGGCGACGGCCACGAGGCCGACGAGCATGAGGATCTGCAACAGCCAGGCCGACGCCTGCCGCACCGTGCTCTGGAGGGACGGCACATCCACACCGAGGTCGCCGAGCACCTCGCCGGCCGCGGTGATCCGCAGCTGCGCAGGCGCAACGACCGGCGTCGCAAGGGGCGAGATGGTCGCGGCGTCGTAGAACTCGCCCCGGCTGCGCGCCGCCTCGGTCAACTGCAGGTTCCGCTGGCGGAGCGCGTCCAGCCGCTCCTGGGGGCTGGCCTTCCCGTTGGACAGCAACCCGTAGGCCGTGTCCGAGGAGCTCTCGGTCCCGTCCGACGCTCCCCGCACCGAGGCGACGGCACTCGACACGGTGGACACCAGGCCCGAACCCGTGTGGGTCACGGGGCCGGCCCACACGAACGCCGCCACGCACAGGACGCCCACCGGCAGGATCGTGAGGCCCGGGCGGTCCCGCCAGGCCGGCGCCCCGATCGGCGAGCCGTCGCGGATCCACCGCGCGGGAACGACGCGGCCGGACAGCGGACGGCCGACCGCCCGCAGCACGATGGCCACCAGGAGCACGCCGATGAGCATGTAGGTCGTCGAGTAGTGCGCCAGGACCAGCCCGCACCCGAAGGCGACGAACCAGAGCTGACGGCGCCGGACCGCCACGTCGGTGCGGAACGCGGCGAGCAGCGCCGGGATGAGGAACAAGAAGCCGATCTCCTGGCGGTCGAGCATCGGCATGTCCTGGAAGAAGGTGACGAACGAGATGAAGAACACGGTGCCGATGAGGGCCACGGTCCGTGTCGCCCACCGCCGCGCGAGCACGTACACACCGACGGTGGATGCCGCGAACAGGACCTGGAAGACGATCTTGTAGATCGTCGGGCTGTCGACGGGTACCCAGCGCGACAGGACCGTCGGCAGGATCGTGATGCTCAGGCACGCGTTGTAGGCATCGCGGTAGGCGGACATGTCCCAGCGGCCGAGGCTCTGGGTGAGCTGGAAGACCACGAACTCGCGCTGCACGTCGTGGCCGGTCGTGTACCACCCGCGCACCGACGTCATGAACAGGAGGGCCGCGCTCAGCAGGTACATGCTCGCCGCCGCCCCCGCTTCGGAGAGCCGCTCGGCCCAGCCCACGAGGGCGACCAGGGCGATGGCGGCCATGACGAGCATGAGCAACGTGAGGCCGCCGCCGCGGCCGTTGTTGAGCCGGATGGCACCCATGATCGACAGGGCGACACAGGCGCCGGCGAGGCGGATCACGACGCGGTCCGCACCCGTGAACGACGGCCGGACGAAGCGATAGGTCGCGGGGTGGCGGTGGCGCAGCGTCGCGGCCAACGCCAGGCACGCGAGATCGACGGTCACGATGGTCCAGACCAGGCCGAGCGGATCGGTCACGCCGACGAGGGGGAGCACCGTGTTGGCGCCGAGGCCGGTGGCGATGAGCACGAGCAACGTGAGCGCGAGGGTCCACACGGTCCGTTCCGTGGCGGTCTCGCATCGTCCCGGATCAGCCTGGTAGATGAGGAAGAAGGGCACGCCGAGCACGGCTCCGAGACCGAGGAGCGCGCTCAGCCCGGGGACCGGGAGCACCACGCCGGCGAGCTGCAACCCGCTCACGAGCACGAGGTAGCCCGCCAGGATCCCCAGGCCCACCGGGCGGCGGAGCCCGAGGGTGCGGAGGTCGGGGTCGGGGTCGGGGTCGTCGAGGATGACGATGCCGTCGTGGTCGTCGTCCGGGCCGATCTCGTCGTCGAGGTCGATGACCTCGTCCCGGTCGATCGTGGCATCGAGGTCGATGACGTCGTGGTCGGATCCGTGGCGGTCGACGCGCGAGGTCATCGGACCACCTCGGCGTAGAGGTCGTCCACCTCGGCGACCAGCGTCGCCCACGAGTGGCGCCGGCCGCGGGCGGCGCTGCGCGTGGCGAGGTCGAGGTGCAGGTCGGGGTCGCTCGCGAGGTGGTCGATGGCCGCCGCCAGCGCGGCGGGCGACGGCTCGGCCAGCAGGCCGTCGGACCCGACCGTCTGGCTGATCCCGTCGACATCGGTGGCCACCACCGGCAGGGCGGCAGCCATCGCCTCGAGGAGCACCAGGGGCATGCCCTCGCGGTCCGACGCCAGCACGAACGCATCAGCCCAGCGGTACATGGCGACGAGGTCCGGGCCGCGACGCGCGCCGACCAGTTCGACGTGGGCCAGCCCGAGCGAGCGCCGGGTGGCCTCCAACTCGTCGTGCAGCTCGCCTTCCCCGACGATGCGCACCTCGACCTCGGCCGAGACCAACGCGAGCGCGTGGAGCAGCCGGTCCATGTTCTTCTGGGCGGAGAGGCGGCCGACGGTCAGCAGCCGCAGCGGCCGGTCGACCGGCGCCGGACGCGGCGACGCGAAGAACGACTCGGCGACGCCGTTGGGCAGCACCGCCAGGCGGCGTTCGTCCACGTGGTGGACGGTGGCGAGGAACGACCGCTGCTCCTCGGTGAGCGCGATCACCCGGGCGGCGCGGCGCAGCACGGGCCCGAGGACCCAACGCTTGTACGCGACGAACACCGGGCCGAGCGGACCCGACGGTTCGACGTCGAGGTGGAAGTGCGCGATGTAGGGCCGGCGCCGCAGCGCCGCCGCCAGACAGACCATCTCCGGCGTGTACGCCTGCGCGATGTGGACGTGCACCACAGCGCCGCGCGGCGCGCGGAGCAGGTGGGCGGCCAACGTGGGCATCACCGGGAGGTGCGCGGCCTCGATGGTGGCGAGGCGGCGCACGACCAGGTTGCCGTCCCGCTCGGTCCGGGGTGCGCCGTCGGCTCCGGACCGCGACGTGAGGACCTCGACGGGCCGGGTGCGGGCCAGTTCCTCGGCGAGCGTGCGGGTCACGTTCTCCATCCCGCCCAGGTGCGGCGGGTAGTACGGCACGACCTGGACGACTGGTGGGGCCACGGCCGCCCGGACCTGGGCCAGCTCGCCGTTGGTGATCACCTTCGTGTCGGTCAGCCCGGTTTGCTGCGCCCGCCCGGTCCGCTCGGCCACGTGGGCGAGCACCCGCTCGAGCCGATCCCAGTCGCCGTGGCGGTCGATCTCCCAGCTGTGGCCCCACAGGTGGAAGACCCCACCGGTGGTCGCCAGGTCGTCGAAGATCGCGATCGCGAGCGTGGCCCAGTCCCGGAACTGGTGAGCCGCGGCGCGGGGCCGCGCCCGGGCGACGCGGGCGATCGCGAGCGGGTCGCGCAGGTGACGGTAGGCGTGCACCGTCGTGCCCACTCGGAGCAGGTCGCGAGGCACCGAGCCGTCGAAGCGCCGCACCGTGCGGGCGACGGTGAAGCCGGCGCGGCGGACGGCGTCGACGTGCTGGTCGCGAAACTGGCCGCCCGGGTAGCAGAAGCTGGCCAACGGCTGCCCGATGGTGTCCTCGAGCTCGGCTTTGCCGGCCTCGATCTCGAACGCGGCGGTCCGGTCGTCGAGCGACGGCAGGCGCCGATGGGTCAACGTGTGGCCTCCGATCTCGAAGCGCGTGGACAGCTCGGCCACCTGCGCGGCCCGCAACCGGTCCCGCTCGGGGAGCTCCTCGCAGCGGGGGGCGATGTAGAACGTGCCGGTCAAGCCGTAGCAGTCGAGCAACGCCGCGGTGCGCAGGTCGGTGACGTGGCCGTCGTCCCAACTGGTCGTGACGTGCAGGGGCGGCCGCGGTCGGTCGACGGTGGTGAGGTCACGCGGCAACGGTCGGCCTCCTGTCGGGGACAGGACCGGCCGGCCGGCCCGCCGCCTGATCGACGAGCGTGGCCATGCGGGCCGCGATCACGGACCAATCGAGGTGGGCGAACTCCTGCTCGAAGGTCCGCCGCGGCGCGAGGTCAGGGCCGGCGTCGAGGCAGGTCCGAATGCCGACGGCGAGGGCGTCGGGGTCGAGGTCGGTCACGATGCCGTTGCGGCCGGGGCGGATCAGGTGCCGGGCGGCGTTGGCGGGACACGCGACGGTCACGACCGGGACGTCACAGGCCATCGCCTCGAGGGCGACGATCCCGAAGCCCTCGCGATCGGAGGGAAGGACGAAGGTGCGCGACGCCTTGAGCAGCGCGAGCAGATCGTCGTGGTGGGCGAAGAAGTCGTGGAACACGACGGCGTGCGCGAGGTCGAGCGACTCGGCCAAGGTCTCGAGGGGTCGCCGTTCGGGCCCTTCACCCACGATGTGGCACACGATGTCGGGGTGGGTGGCGCGCACGATCGCCACGGCTCGCAGCAGGACATCCACGTTCTTGTTCTGCAGGAGCCGCCCGGCGAACATCACGTCGGCGCGGTCGGGTGACACCGGGACGTCCACGATGTGGTCGAAGTCGGCGCCGAGCGGAACCGTCTCGACCCGGAGATCAGCACGCAGGTCGAGCAGGCGAGCGGTGGTCTGGGGCGAGTTCGACACGATGAGGTCCGGCAGGCGCACCGACAACGCCTCGGTGATGTACCCGATGAGGCCGGCGGCACCGAGGTACTCCCGCCAGTAGGCACGGCCCCAGACCTCGTGCCAGGTCGCCAGGAGCGGGCGCCGCTTCACGGAGCACACGAGCCGCGCCGAGAACAACGGGAAGAAGGGCATGTGGTCGACGTCGAGGACGTCGAAGTCGTGGAAGAGCAGGCGCAGCGTGGCGAGCCCGAAGACGATCGCCTGGACCATGGATCGGCGGGTGCCGTGGTACAGGGGCAGGTTGCGGCACAGCGCGTGGTACGTGACCCCCTCGTGCACGACGGTGCCGGTGCCCTCCCACCACCGCATGGTGAAGATGTGGACCTCGCGCCCGTCGCGCACGAGGCGCCGGCTGATCTCGTGCAGCCGCTTCTCCTTGCCGCCGGCGTTGTAGGGCCAGACCGCGTCGGACACGAACGCGACCCGGGTCGGCCGGTCGAGGGATCGACGGTTCATGACCGGACCTCGAAGTGGACGTTCTCGGTGCGGTCGACGAGCTCGACCGAGATCACCGAGCTGGATGATCCCGGCGTGGTGGTGAAGGTCGCGGCGATGCTCGTCGAAGCGCCGGCCCCGACCTCGACCGTGGCGCGCTGGGCGACGGCGGAGGACCCGTTGGCCCCCGTGACGGTGACGCGATAGTCGTAGGCGACGGCGCGGCCTTCGTGGTTCGCGATGGTGAAGTGGAAGGTCGCGGGAACGCCCGGCGTGACCTGGCGGGGCAGGGAGGCGTGATCGTCGAGGAACAGCTCGGTGAACGGGGTGGGCTGCTGCGCGACCGAGGCGCCGACCTCGTCGCGGAAGGACGGTGACCACGCGAACGCGGCCACGGCGGCGACGGCCACGACCGCGCACCCCAACCGCCACATCGTTCGCCCGCCGGCGAGTCGCCTCGGCACGGTCAGACGGCCCGGACAGCGAAGTCGGGATCCTCGAGCGACCGCAGATCGATCGTGGGGCTGGCGGGCGCGCTGGCGGGCGGCTTGGACGGCTCGCTGGTCGGCGCCGCGAGGCTCTGCGGCGCGATCGACAGGTAGATCATGCGCTTGAGCTCCTGACGGCTGCGCCGCAGCGACCCGAGCACGATGCCGGAGCCGAGCAGGACGACCGCGGCGGCCACGCAGAGCCAGTCCTGCGTCGGCGTGATCACCGCCTGGCCCCACGGGAACACGGCCAGGGCGGCGGCCAGGACCGCCACGATCATGCCGAGCGTGCCGAAGAACAACAACGGCCGGTAGTCCTTGCAGAGCAGCAGGATCAGCTTGAGGATGCGGTAGCCGTCGGGGATCGTGCGCAACTTGCTCGTCGACTCGTCGGGGCGCTCGCGGTAGGGCGTGGCCACCTCGTCGAAGGACAGGTTGATGTCGAGCGCGTGCACGGTCATCTCGGTCTCGGTCTCGAACCCGGCCGAGGTCGCCGGGAACGACTTCACGTACCGGCGGGAGAGCGCGCGGTAGCCCGACAACATGTCGGTGGGCCCGGTGCCGAACAGCGAGCGCACCGAGCCGGTCAGGACCCGGTTGCCGAGGCGATGGCCCCGCCGGTACGCGTCGCCCGAGCTGGCGGACTCGACCCGTCGGCCCACGACCATGTCGATCTGGTGCTGGTGGAGGCGGCGCAGCATCGTCGGGGCCGACGCGGCGTCGTAGGTGTCGTCGCCGTCGACGATGACGTAGTAGGTCGCGTCGACCTCGCCGAACATCCGGCGTACCACGTTGCCCTTGCCCGGCGTCGAGACGTGGCGGACCACCGCCCCCGCCTCCGCGGCGAGCTCGGCGGTGCGGTCGGTGGAGTTGTTGTCGTACACGAAGATCGTGGCGGTGGGGATCGCGGCCCGGAAGTCCCGCACCACGTCGGCCACCGTCGCCGCTTCGTTCCGACAGGGGATCAGCACCGCGACATCGATGCCGCGTTCGTCCGGTTCGAGGCCGAACGGACGGACGGGAGCGTCGGCCGGTTCATCAGCCACTGCGTCCGCCGGGCCACCGTCTGGGGCCTCGCCCTCGGGCCCGACGTCGGTCGTGCGCACCCGTGCGCGTCGAGCGGCTCCACCGCCCGCCACCGCCACCATGTCGTTCGCCAGCACCATGCTCGGAACCTCTCCATCTCTCGCCGCCGAGCTGTGAGCTGGTGCTCAAAACCCGGTCCCGTCCGGAGGCAAACAGCCCAACCCAAGCAAATGTGTCGTGCTGACCAACCGCACGGCAACCGTAAGAGGCGGGGGTTTACGGGAAGCGTCACCGTTGTTTCAAGGGCGTAAATTGGCGCGACTTCTGGGCGTTTTGCGTCCGTTCCTATGACGCATGGCACGTCATAATCACAAATAGTGGCCGCCGCGGTGCGTTGTGAGGCATCGAATGCCACGATCGAGACGCGTCTTTGAGGCCTGTATGGGTGCCTGGTGATCGACCGGGCGGGACAGGTCAGTTGCCGGCGCCGTTGGACACCGTCACGGTCACCGGGGCCGACGTGGCGGTGTTGCCCGCCGCGTCGGTGGCCACGGCCACGACGCGGTGCTGGCCGTTGGTGGCGGTGGTCGTGTCCCACCCGCCGGTGAAGGGGTAGCTCGGGTCCGCGGCGCCGACGGTCACGCCGTCGACGCGGAACGCCACGCTGCGCATGCCCCCCCAATCCGACGCGTTCGCGGCCAGGGACACGGTGCCCGCCATGGTGGCGCCCGCGATCGGTGAGGTGACCGCGACGTTCGGTGGGGTGAGGTCGACGAGGACGACGGCGCTCGCCCGACTGGTCGAGGGCGAGGCGTTGCCGGCGGCGTCGCGTGCCACCACCGCGTAGGAGTACGTGCCGGGCGCGAGCGCGGTGTCGGTGAAGGTCGTCCCGGCCACCGAGGCGATGCGCGTCGCGGTGCCGGGGGTGAAGCCGGGGGTCTGGGACCGGTGGATGTCGTAGGTCGCGACGCCGATGTTGTCGGTCGCCGCCGACCAGGTCAGCACCGCGCGGCCCCGACCACCGAACGCGGTGAGCGCGGTGGGAGCGGTGGGGGGCACGGGGTCGGTGGAGACGGACAGGTCGCGGTCGGCGAGGACCTCGGTGGGTGACAGCGCCTTGGTGAACACCCGGACGTCGTCGAGGATCCCCGAGAAGTACTGCCCGGTGACGGTGTTGCCGCCGAGGCGGAGCGGCCCCGCGCTGGGGGTCAGCGCGCCCGGTTGGGATCGTGTCGCGGCCAGCGTGGCGTTGATGTAGAGCCGCATGGTCGTGCCGTCGAAGGTGAGGGCCAGGTGGGCCCACGTGGCGGCGGCGAGGGTCGCCGTGGCGGGGGCGCCGGCACCCGGCACGGTCTGAGCGGTGCCGTTGATCGTGGCGGAACCCGACGGGTGACGATCGGTGGGATCGCTTGCGAACAGCGCGTAGGCGGACCCGCCCGGACCTTCCTTGGCCACCACGGGGCGCCAGGCCGCCGGCCCGTTCGGCCTGACCCACGCCTCGATCGTCAGGCCGCTCGAGGGGTCGAGATCCGCGTGGTCCGCGATCGAGACGAGGGTGCTGGTGCCGTTGAACGAGACCCCCCGCCCGGTGTGACCGGTGGTCCACACCCCGGCGGCGACGGTGCCGTCGTGGCCGTGGCCCGAACGGTCGAGCAGCGTCGTGCCGCGGCCTTCGTCGAAGGAGTAGGCGGCGACGAGGCGGGGGTCGGGGCCCGACACGTGGTCGAACGACGCGGTGTAGGTGGTCTGCCCGGCGGGGGCGATGATGTCGTGCACCCGGGCCTGACCGTCGCTCCAACCGCGAAACGCGTATCCGCTCGCGCCGAGCGCCTGGGACGCGGCCGTGGCGAGGCTGAGGTGCGAACCCACGATGGCCTGGGCCGTGATCGGCGTGGGACCGCTCTTCGAGCTGAGCACGGCCTGCAGCCCGCGCGGATCGGTCTGGACCGAGATGTCGGCGACCTGGGGATCGAGGCGAACGCTCGTCGATGCCGCCACACCGGTCGCGTCCGTCGCCGTCAAGCGGAGCTCGAGGTAGGCCGGGTACTCGTGGTCGGGCGCGTCGAACGCGCCGGACGCGACGCCGTCGTAGCCGGTCAGCACGTGCTCGTGGCACGAGTTGATCGTGGCGCAGTGGTGCAGGATCAGGGACCAGGACAGTTGCGCGGCCGGCAGGGTGCCGTCCTCCGCGTCGGTGGCCGACCCGGCGAAGGCGATGTGATCGTCGACCTGCCAGTGCTGCGCGGCCGTCGGTGCGGCGATGACCGGCACCGGTGGGCTGGTGCCGGCCAGGACGCGCGTCGTCGCCACCGAGCTCAACCCCACGGCGTTGGTCACCCGCACCGCGGGGTTGTACGCGCCGGCGACCGAGTAGGTCCGGGTGACGGTCGGCCCGGTGGCATCGCTGTACGTGCCGTCCCCGTCGAGGTCCCACCCGTAGGTCAGGGCGCTGCCCTGGGGGTCGCTCGACGCGGCGGCGCTGAGGGTCACCCGCAGCGGGAGGTTCCCGCGGTCGGGCGTCGCGGAGATCGCCGCCGCCGGGGGCAGGTTCGCGCCCGTGTAGATGATCCGCTTCAGGGCGCCGGCCGCGATGTCCACGTAGAAGAGGTCGCCGTTCGGCCCGATCTGCAGGTCCACGGCCACCGCCCCCTTGGGGTGGAAGAGCACCCGGGTGGCCGGGTCCGGGAGACCGTCGGCGCCGGGGAACATGACCCAGATGCACTGCCGGCTGTAGTCCGCCATGAACATGGCCCCGTTGTACGCGCTCGGGTACGAGCCCCCCTGGTAGAACGCCAGCCCGGAGATCGCCGACCCGGACGCGGTGGCGCAGCCGTCGCCGATCACGACCGGGTTGGCGTGGTTGTACGAGAAGTACGGCGAGACCGTCGGCTCGGCCCCGCTGGCGATCCGGTCGCACAGGTGCAGGCCGATGTTGAAGCCGCCGTTCACGGCTCCCCCCTCCCGGCACGGCCACCCGAAGTTGTCGATGGATCCCTTCAGCGGGTCGGTGATGCGGTCGACCTCCTCCCACGAGTTCCAGCCCACGTCACCGAGCCACAGCTCACCGCTGCCGGGCCGGAAGGCCATGCGGAACGGGTTGCGCACGCCCGCCGCGATGATCCGGCGTCGGTTTGCGTCGGGGCTCGACGCGAACGGGTTCCCGGGGGCGCCCTGACCCGTGGCGGGATCGATGCGGATGACTGTGCCGTCGAGGGTCTGCGGATCGCCTGGCGTCTGGTGGTCCTGGGCCCGCAGCGACCCACCCTCGGCGGTCGGGACGCTCTGGGTGCCGCCGACGCCGGCGGGCGGGTCACCGCACGGGTTCAGGGGCGATCCCGCCTGGCCGTAGTCCGCGTAGTTGTAGTTCGCCGCGTCCCCGGCGCTGGCGTAGAGGTAGCCGTCGGGTCCGAAGGCCAGGTCGCCCACCGAGTGGCTCGGGAACTGGGCGCACCAGTCGTCGATCAGGACCTGCTCCGGCCCCGCCACGCTGCCGGTGAGCGTGAACTTCGACAAACGCGACGAGGCCGTGCAGCCGTCCGCGGTCTCGCCGGGCGGCGTGGGGCACGGATCGTTGCGGACCCCCGGTGTTCCCCACTTGGGTGCGATCCCGCCGATGTCCGCATCCCGCGCGTACAAGGCGTACAACGTCGGGTCAGTGGGGAAGTTCGGCGCCAACAGGATGCTCATCAGGCCGCGGTCGTGCTGGTTGTAGACCTGCGTCCGCAGATCCGCGACGACGGTGGCGGTCGTGTCCGAGAAGCCGTCCCACTCCCGGATCAGGCCGTTCTTCTCCGCGATGAAGACCCGCCCGTCCGGACTGAACTGCACGGCCATCGGCCCGTCGAGCGAGCTGATCAGGGTCTGCTCGCTGAACCCGGCGGGCAGCGCTCCTGCGGTCTCGGCCGTGGTGGCCGAGACCGTCACCACGGCGATGCCGAGCGCCAGGACGCACAGGACCACCGTCACCACGACGGCGGGCCACGGCCGGCCGGTTCGAGCTGTTGGAAAAGGACGCATCCGGCCCTTATGACCCGTCTCCCGCTGGCGGTCAACGAATCTGGTCCGGTGTTCAGCGAGGTTTCATAGAGCCGAAACCTGCGGCGGGCATTGTCGATCGTCGGCCCGACGACCGCCGCCTCAATCGGCCCGTTCGAGGAGCTGGTCGATCCCGGCGGCGATGCCTCGGGCGACGATGGCGACGTCGGGGGCCGTGTCGAAGTCACCCGTCACGCCGAAGGCCAGGTTGCCGTTGTAGGACAAGATGGCGGTGCCGACCCGCAGTCCGTGGCTGATCGGCACGAAGGGCAGGTGTTCGAGCATCTCGCGGCCGAGGCAGTACAACGGGAACTGCGGCCCGGGCACGTTGGTGGTCACGGTGTCGAGCGAGCGTTGGGGTCGGCTCTGCATGTAGCGCACCGCCAGGCGCGACGTGTTGCCCACGAGCATCGGCGGCAGCAGGTTGGCGAACGACGTGACGGCGTCGCCGGCCTCGGGCATGTGCGAGGCCTTGAGGTCGGTCATCTGGGCCCGCACGGCGGCGAGGCGCTCGACCGGATCAGCCATCCCCACCGGCAAGTCGTAGAGGATCGCCGACACCTTGTTGGCGGTCTCGCCCGCCGCGTCCTCGCCTCGCACCGACACCGGGACGAGGGTCCGCAGCTCGACGCCGTCGAGGTCGTCGCCGCGCGTGAGCAGCAGCTCGCGGTAACCGTTGGCGACCGCCGTGAGGACCACGTCGTTGAGCGTGCCGCCGAGGCTCTTGCGGATGCGCTTCACGTCCTCGATCGTGGCCGACGAGTGCGCCCACACGCGGTGGGGCCCGATCGTGCCCTCGACCGAGAGCTGCGGCGTCGACGACATCCCCTGGCCGAAGCGGAGCAGGCCCTGACCGGTGGCCGCCAGCGAGCGGATCGTGCCGAGCGGATCGCGGATCTGGTCGGGGAGGTGTCGGGCGGTGCCGGCGAGGTCGCTGAGCAGTCCACCCCAGGCGTCGAAGACCATGGCCGGGCCCGAGGGCTCCGGACGGGGATGCCACGGCACCGGATCGGCGACCTCTGCGTCGGGGTCGATGTCGAGCAGCGCCTCGAGCAGGCCCACCCCGGCGATGCCATCGACCATGCAGTGATGGACCTTGGAGACCAGCGCCCAGCGGTCGTCGGGGAGCCCGTGGACGATCCACACCTCCCAGAGCGGGCGGTCCCGGTCGAGCTCCTGGCTCATGAGCCGACCCATCAGTCGGCACAGCGCCTCGTCGTCGGCGGGCTCGGCCAACGCGGTCGACCGCACGTGGAACGCGAGGTTGAAGTCCGGATCGTCGACCCACACGGGGCGTCCGAGCTCCAACGGGACGGACCGCACCCGTTGGCGGTACCGCGGGATCCGGTCCAGCTTCGACGCCAGCAAGGCCTGCATCTCGTCCTCGTTCGGCGGGGTGCCGCCGAAGACGGACACCCCCGCGATGTGCATGTGCGAGATA
>JBBQHT010000031.1:0-25640 GCA_038324235.1 Acidimicrobiales bacterium | reverse complement strand
GACGACGATGAGGAACAATGCGGTCCCGAGCACGATCAGCTCCGAGACGACCTCGAGCACACCCCAGCCGCTCATGGCGCGACTCGGCTGATGGCACTGTCTCGGGTGTCGTGACGGGTGGGGGGCCGGGGCGTCCGGGCGCGGGCACGGGCGCGCCGGGCACCCCCGGTGGGGATGGATGACATGGGCTGCTCCTGGTTGTCGGGTTCGGCCGGATGGCCGAAGCGGTCACGCGATGGCGGACGTGACCGAACCGGGAGGAGCGCCGACCAGGCGGGCGCGCCAGCGACGCTGGCGGGTGGTGAGGCGGGCGGACGGGGCGAGGAGCAGGAGCGCCACGGCGAGCGAGGTGCCGAGGGCCACTGGGGCCGTGCTGGGGACCGGACCCCACGAAGGCATCAGGGCTCGCAACCAGGGCTCGGCGGTCGGGGTGGTGGCGTGCTCGTCGGCGGGCGTGGTCGTGACGGGCCCGATCGAGCCGGAGCCCGCGGCCTGGTCGACACTCATGCCACGCGCCTCGATCGACCCGGAGGCCACCGCGAAGGCGCCGACGAGGCTGAGCGTGAGCGCCAGCACGACGGCCGCCCAGCGAGCGGCGCGCGCCGACGCGGCCGGGTGGCCGCGGGCTTCGGTCGGATCGCGGGGCACGGTCAGCACCGTCGCAGTGTACGGGCCGCGCCGGCCGGCGGGCCGCCGGCACGCGAGGCGGCCGGCTCAGGGGGATGTGCCCTACCCTGGCCGGATGGCACGCATCGAGTTTCCCGAACGTGGGTTGGGCGAGCACGCCGACTGGGCGTTGCTGCGCCCCGAGATGGCGATGGGCATGGGGGCGCTGTCCGAAGCGGTCTACGGCAACACCAAGCTCCCGCTGCGCGAGCGCGAGGCGGCGCGCTGGACGATCGCGCTCATCAACGACTGCGTGGTGTGCCAGGACACCCGGGCGACCCACGCGGCTGCGGCGGCCATCGACGAGTCGTTCTACGCCGAGGTCGCCGACTGGCGAGCCAGCTCGGTGCTGACGGTGCGCGAGAAGATGGCGGCGGAGTTCGCCCAGCGCTTCGCGCTCGACCACCTCGCGATGGACGACGACTTCTGGGCGCGGGCGCACGAGTCGTTCGCCGACGACGAGCTGGCCGACCTCACGATGTGCTGTGGCATGTTCCTCGGCCTCGGCCGGGTGCTGGCCGTCATCGGGGTCCGCGCCCCAGACGACCGCATCCTGGTCTGAGCCGGGTCAGCCGTCGGCTCCCGCGAGCGGGTCGGACGGGGGTGTCGAGGATCCGCCCGTGTTGCGGACCATCACCGTGGTGTCGGTGATCGGGTTCGAACCGGCGTCGAGGGGCGGGAGCGCGGCCTCGGGGTCCACCGGCTTGCCGTCAGGTCCGAGCAGCTCCAACTTCGCGACGATCCGCTGGGTGGCCGAGTGCAGCGGGTGGCACGCGAAGAGCGTGGCCACATGGGCGGTCTTGGTCTGCGCCGCGATGCCGACGTTCGCCGCGGGCACGATGATCACGCCCCGCACCTCGTAGGTGATGGTCCCGGTCGGCATGTGGAAGAGCACCTTGTCGCCGGCCACGAGCTCGTTGAGGCGGTTGAACGGCTTGGTGTAGGTCGTGCGATGGCCGGCGATCACCATGTTGCCGATGTCACCCGGCTTCGGGGTGCCCGGCCAATGCCCCGGACCGCGGTTGATCGCAGTGAGGGTGATGCCCTCCTGCAGGTCGCCGATCACGCCGAGCTTCGGGATCTCGATCTGGCCGAGCACGACCTGCGGGGTGGGCGCGTACGGGTCCGCCGGCATCGGGTCCGGGAGGGGCCCGGGGTCCTCGGTCGTCGTGGTCGTCGCCGGCTTGGCCTTCGTGGACGTGGGCCCGGTCGGGATCGTGGTGGCGTTGAGATCACGGGCCTCGACCCCGATGGCGGCGCCGAGCGCGACCGGAGCGGCCGGGGACTCGGTGGCCCGGTCGAGGCCGAGGCCGAGGGTCGTGGCGAGCACGACCGCGACGAACGCGGCGATCGCGATGTGGACCCGCGGGGATCTCGCCGCCGGGGCGGCCGACGTCGGGCGCGGGGACGTTTCCGGACGCGGGTCCACCGAGGGCATGGACCATGTGTACCAAGGATCGACTCGCCTCGTCTCGCGGGTCGGCGGGTCGGCGGGTCGGTGGGCGGGCGGCTCGGTGGGTCCGCCGCCGTCTCATACGCTGACGCCATGGCCCGGGCCCGTGTGCAACTGCCGTTCCACGCGCTCGTGGCGCTCGTGCTCACCTGGCCGCTCGCGGCGCACCTCACGACCGCGGTCCCGCTCGGAGTCGAGCCCGTGGGCACGGTCCCGCTGTTCAACCTCTGGACGTTGCGTTGGAACCAGATCCAGCTCGGCGAGCTGTTCCGCCACTACTGGGACGCCCCGATCTTCCACCCGACGCCGGGTGCGTTCGCGCTGTCCGAACCCCAACCGCTGACCGGCCTGTTCTTCGCCCCGATCTCGTGGCTGACCCACAACCCGACCCTGGCCTACAACGTCACGTTGCTGGTCATCCTGACGCTGAACGGCTTCGCGGCGGCCCGGTTGGCCCGCCGACTCGGCGTGGCGCCGGGACCGGCGGCGCTCGCCGGTGTTCTCGCCCAGGCGCTGCCCTTCGTCGCCGGCCAGCTCGGCGTGCTCCAGCTCGTGGTCCTGTTCCCCTTGTTCCTGCTGGCCGACGCGGTGCTGGCCTGGGCGCCCGACGGCGGGCGGCGCCGGGGTGCGGCCGTCGGGCTGTGGCTGGCGGTCACGTTCCTGACCTGTGGCTACTACGGGTTGTTCGCCGTGGTCGTCGTCGGGTTGGCCTCGCTCGCCTTGGTCCGCCGATCGTGGTGGGCCTGGCCGCGGGTCGGCGATCTGCTCGTCGGCGCCGCGGTGTTCGCCGTGCTCGCGCTGCCGGTCGTGCTCGGCCAGGCGCGCTACACCGAGCCGTACCACCGCACGGCGGAGACCATCGCGAACCTCAGCGCCGATCCCGTGGACTTCCTGCGACTGCCGCCGGCCGGGCTCGGGGCGTCGTTCCTGCCGTGGCTGCGGGACGAGGGCGGGTCATCGCACTACCTCTATCCCGGTACCGCCCTGCTGGTGCTCGCAGCAGTCGGCGCCAGCGCCGAGCTCGTCCGCACCGCGGGCGCCCAACGCCACCTGGTGGAGGCGGATCCGGGCGCGGATCGCCGCACCGCGGACCCGGCCGCAGCGGAACCGATCTCGGTCGACGCGGTCGAGCCGACGGTGGATGCCCTGATCGATCAGCGCCGCCGCGTGCTGTTCTGCATCACGGCGACCTGCCTCGCGATCATCTGCAGCCTGGGGCTGCGCGCCCAGGTCGGCGGGCTGCAGCCCTACGAGCTGCTGCGCCTCCATGTGCCCGGGTTCGCCAACCTGCGCAGCCCGTTCCGGTTCGCGGCGCTCAGCCAGGTGTTCCTGGTGCCCCTCGCGGGCCTCGCGTTGGACCGGCTGTGGTCGTGGCGTCCGCGCGTCACGGCGCCCACGGTGGGGGCCGCGGTCGGCATCGGCCTGGCGGCGGCGGTCGTCACGATCGGCGTCGTCGAGGTCACCCCATGGCCTGAGCGCCTCTTCGTCGTGCCCCCGCCCGGCGGTGACTGGGTGACCTGGCTGCAGGACCATCCGTCGGGAACGCCGCCAGACGCCACCGCCGCCCCGCCCGGCGGATCGACCAGTGAGTCGACCGGCGCATCGACTGGCGATGGCTCGGTGGCGATGGTGCCGTTCCCCACGAGCGGAGATGTCGGTGCGTACGAGTCCACGACCCGCTGGATGCTGTCGGGGCTCGAGCACGGGCATCGGCTCGCCAACGGCTACTCGGGGTTGTTCCCCGCCACCTACGACGAGCTCGAGCAGGCGATGCAGAGCTTCCCGAGCGAGCGGTCGGTCGCGAGCCTGCGCGCCACGGGCGTGACCTACGTGGTCGTGGCCCGGTCCTGGTTGACCCCCGAGGCGCAGGGGTGGATGCAGGACTGGCGCGCCGAGCTCGAACCCGTCTTCACCGGCACCGACATGGTCATCTACCAGCTGAACCGCTGACGGCCCGGCGACCGCGCGCAAACCGGTCAGGCGAAGGCAGCGGCGAGGCGGTGGGCGTTGGTGGTGAGCAGTCCGAGGTACGTGTCGGCGCCGCCGCCCGGCGGGCCGAGCGCCTCGAGGTCGAGCTCGGCCACCGTCACGGTGGCGCCGGCCTTCGCGGCGGCCACCACCACCGGTTGCGCGGAGGTGCCTGGCGTCGTGACGAGCACCGGCACTGCCGCGGCGACGATCGCCGCCGCGAGCGAGCCCACCTCCGTGTTGCGGTCGTCGCTCCCGCTCGTCGCGGTCCCGGTCGAGCCGACCGCGGCGATCGTGAACGAGTAGCGATCGGCGAGGTAGCCGATGTCGTCGCGCGTGCTCGCCAACCGCCGTCGGTCGTCGCCGATCGGGGCCAGCGTGGATTGCACCTCTTCGTCGGCCCGGTTGATCCGCTTCTCGTACGCGTCGCGCTGGCGCTCCACCACCGGCGCGTTGACGGCGGGAAGGGATGCGACGCCGTCAACGATCAGCCGCGTGGCCCGGACCATGCGGTCAGGGTCGAGCCAGACGTGCGGGTCCGAGCCGGTGGCGGGTGACGTGCCTTCTGCGGGTGCACCGCGGGCCCCAGCTTCGCTGCCGCCGAGCGGGATCGGGTTCAGCCGGGGGCCGATCTCGAGCACGGTCACGCCGTGCTCGCGGGCGTCGGCGAGCGCCGCGGCGGCGCCGGCTTCGAACCCCAGCCCGACCGCCACGACGAGCTGCGCCCGGTTCATGGCGTCCTGCTGGTCCGCGGTCGGCGTGTAGGACCGCGGATCCGCCCCGGTCGGCACGACCACCTCGACCCGGGCCTGGTCCCCGAGGATCGCCCGCGTGACGTCGCCGAGGATGTCGGCCGTGACCATGACCTGGGGCGGTCCGGGCGCGGTCGTCGCCGGGGCCGAGGCCGGCGCCGTCGGCGTCTGGGCGCACGCCGAGGCGATGAGGGCGACCACCGCGAGCGCCAGCGCGGTGAGCGTCGCGTGGGCCGACCGTCGGGGGAGCGGGAGGCGGGCAGGCACGGCGAGACGGTAGCCGTCCGAGCCACGGGGCCGGGGTGCAGCTGCCGCTGTCACCGTTCGTCGCGGCCGGCGGACGTGGCCTCACCGCCCGTGGTATCTGCAGTCATTCTGACATTGTGTCAAGAACGAGGCATAGGTCATTCGACCTACGGTAAGGTCCGATCGAGAAGGCGGCAGTTTGCACCCCATCCCCCTCTCGGGTCTGGCGATGACCTGGGAACCACAGCACTGGAGCGCCCCCGTGCCGTTGTCTGCGCAGATCGTCGATTACGAGTTCCGCCCGCTCAGCCACGAGATCGATCAACGATGGACCATGGGCTTCGCCGCCGCCGTCGGCGATGCCCGTCCCGAGTTCATCGACACCTCCCGCGAAGACGGCGTGATCGCGCACCCCCTGTTCACGATCGCGCTCGAGTGGCCGGTCTACCTCCTGGTGGTGCGGGACCTCATCGGTCTCGGCCTGTCTCGCGAAGACGCCATGATGGCCACGCCGCTGGATCACGAGGTCACCCTCTACCGCACGATCCGCCCGGGTCAGACCCTCAACACGGCCGCGGCCGTGCTCGGTGTGCAGCACCACGCGCAGGGGTCGACCATCGCGATCGAGTGGACCACCACCCGCGGCAACGGCGGCATCGTGGCCCGCTCCACGTCCACGTTGCTGTTCCCGGGGGTGCCGCTCGCGAGCGGACCGGCGGGGCTGGATCTGCGGTCCCCCGATGCGGTGATCGACCTGCGCTCGCCCGTGGCCACGATCACCGGTGCGGGCGCGCACCTGCTGCACGGGTTCGACGGTGGGGGCGAGCAGGTGTCCCGCCGTGGCCGGCGTCGCCTCGGCACAGCCGTCGCGCACGTGTTCGGCGAGTGCGCCAACATGTGGAACCCCGTGCACTCGGACCGCGCGGTCGCCATCGACGCCGGCCGGCCGGGCCTCACGATGCCGCCGACGGGGTTGCTGGCGATGGCGGTGAGCAGCGCGCTGCAACTCGCGGAGGGCACGCCGGAGTGCGTGCGCCGGGTGCGGGCGGACTTCGGCCAACCGGTCGCCCTGCCCGCCGAGCTCGATGTCGAGCTCTCCGCCGTGCCCGGGGTGCCCACCATGGGCTTTCGGGTCGCGTCGGTCGACGCGGACGGCTCGGCCGCCTTGTCCAGCGCCATCGCCGGGCTCGTCACGCTCGAGGAGGCCCCGATCGATCCGCTCGTGACCAAGCCCGCACGTGAAGCTCGCCCCTCGGGCTTCCGCTGGGCTCGCTCGAAGTCGACCTTCTGACGCTCAGCTCGGCGTGAGCCAACCGGCGAGGGTCACGAGGAACGGCTCGAGGTCGTGACCGACCTCGAGCTCGACGAAGGTCGTGGGGATGGCGTGGCGTTCGAGCAGCCGGGCGACGCTGCGGCCCGCGGGTAGCGGCACCACGTCGTCGTCGGCCCCGTGGCCGACGAGCACCCGGTTCGCCCGGCAGCGCTCGATGTCGACCTCGATGCCGTCGAACGAGGGGAGCCACCCCGCGATCGCGGCCAGTGCCCCGACCGTGGTGGGGGTCCGGTCGCCGGTCGGCACGTGGGCCCGGAGGGCCCACAGGAGCGCGATCGCGGCACCCTGGGAGTAGCCGACCAGCGCGATCCGCTCGGCGGGCACCCCCCGGTCGGCAACCTCGGCGATCGTCGCGTCGAGTAGCGCGAGCGAGGCGCGGACCTGCGCGAGATCAGGCGTTCCGTCGTCGTCGGATTCGAACCACGCGCGCCCGTGGCCCAGCTCGGCGGGTGCGAGCGGGATGCGCACCTGCCAACCGGCGGGTGCGATCGCGGCGGCGGGTGCCTCGAACGCCGCCGGGTCGTCGTCGTGGCCGGGCAGGAGGATGAGAGCCCCGTTCGCGTTCGTCATGGCACCGGTGGTGGTCATGGCGCGAGCTCGGCGGCGATCGTCGTGGCGGTCGCCGTCGCGTCCGTGACGAGCGCCGGGATGCCGAGGCCGAGGTAGCCCGCGCCGATGAGGTGGACCCCGAGGGCGTGAGCCGCCGCCTTCCACTGCCGCGCCCGATCCAGGTGTCCGGGCCGGTACTGCGGGAGGGCCTGGGCCCACCGCGAGACGCGCACCTCGGTGGGGGCGCCGTGCAGGCCGATGATCGTGGCCAGCTCATCGGTGAGGGTCGCGACGACCTCGGCATCGGTCATCGCCCAGGCCCGCGGGTCGTGGTGGCGACCGGCGGACACCCGCAGGATGACCACGTCCGCGTCGGGTGCGTCGGCGGCCGTCCCGGCTGTCCAGTGCGCCCACTTGCTGCTGCCGAACGAGCAGGCGGTCATCAAGAGCCCTTCGTCCTGGGCCACGAGGAAGCCGCTGCCGTCGAGCGCGTGATCGATCGCGGCGCGGGGCACGGCGAAGGTGACGAGGATCACCGAGGCCCACTCGACCTGGGCCATCTCGGTGATCCAGGCGGCGCCCGCGGCCGGCTCGACCCCCGCCACCAGCGCCGCCGCGACGAACGTGGGTACGGCGACCACGACGGTGTCCACGACCAACGCCGTGGCCGCGCCGGCGACGGTGACGGCGACGTGCCCGTCCTCGGTGCGGGCGATGGCCGTGGCGGCGGCCCCCGTGTGGATGCTGCCCGGGGTGAGCGCCTGGGCCAGCGCGTCGGTCAGGGTCTGGGTCCCGCCCCGCAGCCCGTAGAAGATCGGCGCATCCGGATCGGCGGTGCTGGCGGCCGCGTCACGCTGGGCGCGCAGACCGGCGATGAGGCTGGGTTGTGAGGCGACTGCGGCCGCGAACTGAGGGGCGCCTCCGGCCACGCTGAGCGCGTCGGCGTCGCCCGCGTTGACGCCCGAGAGCAGCGGACCGACGAGCGCGTCCATGACCTCGTCACCGACCCGGCGGCGCACGAGCGCGCCGACCGACTCGTCCTCGCCCAGTGCCGGTGCGCCCGGCAGGTCCCGGGGCAGCGTGAGGTCCTGGGCGGCCCGGTCGACGCCGGCGGCGGACACGACACCGGTGGCGCGCAGCGCGTCGAGATCGGTCGGCACACCGAGCACGAGGCCGTCGGGGAAGCGGTGAAGTCGGCCGCCGCGGTACACGAACGCCTGGCGGATAGCCGGTGTCACGAGCTGATCGCGCAGCCCGAGCTCGTCGCACAGATCGATCGCGACCGGGACGCGGGCCAAGAACGCGTCCGCCGCTTCGTCGATCACCATCCCGGCGATCGCCGTGGTGCGGATCTTGCCGCCGATGTGGTCGCTCGCCTCCACGACCGTGATCTCCGCGCCGGGGATCAGGCGGTGCAGCCGGTAGGCGCAGGTGAGCCCGGCGATCCCCGCGCCGATGATCGCGACACGCGGCGCCGGTTCGGTGCGATCGGCGGCCTCCCCGACGCGAGGCGCAGGATCGCTCATGAGGTGGTCGGGCGGCTGGCCGGCGGGGCGGTCGTGGGCATCGCCGGCGGTTCCGGTGCCGGTGATTCGACGGCGGCGATGACGCGAGCGGCGAGCGCAGCCATCACCGTCGGGTCGTCGTTGAGCGAGGTGGTGCGGGCGAAGGTCAGGCCCTGCTCGGCGGCGACCTTGGTGGCCTCGATGTCGAGGTCGTAGAGCACCTCGAGGTGATCGGCGGTGAAGCCCTGCGGGCACACGAGCACGCCTTCGGCCCGGCCGGTGCCCCCGAGGTCGCGGATGATCTCGAGGATGTCGGGCCCGCGCCAGGGCTCGGGGGTGCGGCCGGCGCTCTGCCAGCCGAGCGCCCAGTCGGCCCAGGGTGAGAGGCCGAGCCGGTCGGCCACGGTCGCGGCGCTCTCGCGCAGCTGGTCGGGGTACGGGTCGCCGGCGAGGACGCGTTCCGGGAGCGAGTGCGCGGTGAAGAAGACCTTGTGCTTCGCCGGCAGCGTGGCCTGCGCATCCCGCACCCCGCGGGTGAGGAAGTCGAGGTAGGCCGGTTCGAGGTGCCACGAATCGATGCGGCGGTAGGCGATGCCGTGCGGCGCGAGCGCGGCCGCGGCGCGCTCGTGGTACTGCCCGACGCTGAACCCGGAGTAGTGCGGGGCGAGCACGAGCCCGACCACGACGTCGACCCCGCTGGCCGCCAGCGTCTCGATGCCGTCCTCGACGAACGGGGCGGCGTGCTTCTGGCCGAGCACGACGGTCCAGGCCGGACCGGGGGCATCGGTGAGCGCGTGCTCCAACGCCGCGCGCTGCGCCTCGGTGCGGGCGGCCAACGGCGAGATGCCACCGATCGCGGCGTAGCGGGCGACGAGGTCGTCGAGCTGCTCGGGGGTGGGGGGCCGGCCCCGGCGGATGTGGGTGTAGTACGCCTCGATGTCCTCCGGGGCGCGGGGGGTCCCGTAGGCCATCACCAGCAGACCGGCGCTCATCGCGGTACCTCCGTCGTCGGGACCGCCGGTCCGCGGGCCGGCTGTTCGTCGCCGGATCCATCGGCGCGGCCCTCGGCGTGGACCAGCGCGACCACCTGTTCGAGGATGCCGGGATCGATGTCGGGGGTGACCCCGTGCCCGAGGTTGAACACATGCCCGGGGTGACTCGCGTTGCGGCGCAGCACGTCGCGGGTCTGCTCGGCGACGACGTCCCAGGGGGCCAGGCAGAGGGCGGGGTCGAGGTTGCCCTGCAGTGCGACCTCGGATCCCAGGCGCGAGCGGGCGACATCGAGCGGCACCCGCCAATCCACCCCGACCACGTCCGCCCCGGCGTCGCGCATGAGCGTGAGCAGCTCGCCGGTGCTGACGCCGAAGTGGATGCGCGGCACACCGAAGGGGGCGACCGCCTCGAACACGCGTCGGGAGTGGGGCAGCACGAACTGCTCGTAATCGGCGGGCGCGAGGGCGCCGGCCCAGCTGTCGAAGAGCTGGATGGCCGAGGCGCCGTGGACGATCTGCGACGTGAGCGACGCGATGGCCAGGTCGGCCAACCGCTCCATGAGGGCGTGCCACAGCTGGGGGTCGGCGTGCATGAGGGACTTGGTCTTCGCGTAGGTGCGCGAGGGCCGACCCTCGATCAGGTAGCTGGCCACCGTGAAGGGCGCGCCGGCGAAGCCGATCAAGGGGACGTCGAGCTCCTTCACGAGCAGGCGCACGGTCTCGAGGACGTAGGGCGTGTCCGCCTCGGGATCGAGCGGGCGGATCCGCTCGAGGTCGGCCGCGCGGGTGAACGGCTGCTCGACGACGGGGCCGACCCCCGGGGCGATGTCGACGCCGAAGCCGATGGCCGACACCGGCACCACGATGTCGGAGTACAGGATCGCGGCGTCGACGCCGTAACGCCGGACGGGCTGCAGCGTGATCTCGGTGGCGAGGTCGGGTTGCGCGATCGCGTCGAGGATGCTGCCCGCGCCGCGAATCGCCCGGTACTCGGGCAGCGAGCGGCCGGCCTGGCGCATGAACCACACGGGAACCCGGTCGCGGGTGCCGGCCCCGGCGGATCCGGGGGCCTGGCCGGGTTCGCGCCGGCAGGCCCGCAGGAAGGCCGAGTCCTGGAGGCGTTCGGGAACCGCAGCGGCAGTGGGGACGGAGGTCGAGGCGTCGGCGGGGGGCACGGGACCACCGTACGGGAGGCGGTCCGTCGGGGGCACGTCGAGGCGGCGGGTACCGGCCGGGCGCGGTTTCCCAGTTGAATGGACGGATGCGCCGCTCGATCGATGACTACCCGTTCGACCCCACCGATTACCCGCCGGCCTACGAGGAGGACGAGCTCACCCCGATCTCGTGGGGCATCGCCATCAGCGACGACTACGACGACGCCGAGCCGCGGGTCGTGCTCACCGTGGAGGAGGTCGGCCGCGCCGGGGCCGGGTTGGTCGGTCACCTCAACCCCGTCATCGCCCGCCGGTTGCGGGTGGCGATCCGTGACGCCCTGCGCGAGATCGGCGAGGAACCGGGCGACTGATCGACCGGTCGGGCGCGACCCGCCGGCGGGTGCGGGCGTCTACCGCGGGGCGGGGCCCTGACCGGGACGCTGACCGGACGCGTCGCCGGCGTGGGTGTCCGCGGCCGCGCGGCGCAGCACGTCGACGCGGTCCTGGGCCTCGGCGGAGGTGAGGAACGCGGCGACCGAGGCGCGGGCCTGGCGCGCCACCGGCGCCGCCATGGCGCTGTCGAGCGGGTTGCCGCGCATGACCTCGAGGTCGGCGGCAGTGGGCTGGAGCACGAGCACCGGGGTGCCACTGGCCCGGATCGCCTTCACCTCGCGGGCCAACGTCATGGCGTTGAGGCGGCGTCCGCCCAGGTCGACGGAGCGTCCGATGCCGGTGACGAGCGCGGCGCCGACGCCGTCGTCGAGCTCGAAGGGCACCGCCGGACCGAGCGCCGCGCTGACCGCGGACATCGGGGAGATCACGATGACGAGGTCGAAGCCCAGGCCGGCGACCAGGTCGGCGTTGGTGGGGGAGAAGGTGCCGCCATCGAAGTGGTCGTGTCCGCCGATGGAGACGGGCGCGAAGAACCCGGGGACGGCCGACGACGCTTCGACCGCCGTGCCGATGTCGGTATCCACGTCGGCCCGGCCCAGCACGACTCGCTTGCCGTCGCGCATCCGGGTGGCGCAGATCCAGGTCGGGGCGTCGGGCCAGCGTCGATCGGTCCAGGCGCCGGCTCGCTCGCGCTCGCGGCCGAGCGCACGGATCCGTTCCCCGAGGAAGCCGGTGGACACCGTGCCGCGGGGAAGCCAGCCGGCCAGCAGCCCCGGACGGACAGGTCCCGGAGCCAGGAACGAGACCGCGGCGAGCCAGGGAGCAGCGGGGCGCAGGAACGACAGCGGTGCCCACCCGGGTGCGGGCGGGATCTGCACGGACCCGTCGCCGACCGAGGCCCCCAGGGCCCGGCCCTCACGCGACAGCGTTCGGCCCAGCGAACGGGCGAAGAGATCGGCGGGGGAGAACCCGACGCGCAGCGACGCCGAGACCCCGGAACCTGCGGACGTGCCGACCAGGAGCGCGGCGGTGCGGGCGTCCCAACCGGTCACCTCGGCAAGCGCATCCAGCGCCCCCGCGTGGAAGGCCGCGCCGACCACCCCGCCTGCGCCCAGGACCACCCCGATCGATGTCATCCCGTCATGGTGCCACGAACCCCCGTCGACACCTCCCGGTGCCACCGCGTTGTCACACCCCTCGGTGATCATGGAGCCATGGACACACCAGATGACGTGATGGCCGGCATCGGCCGGGGCATCGAGCTGAACCAGCAGGGTGAGCGCGCCGCGGCGCGCCGCCTCTTCGAGGAGCTGTGGCAGCGGATCGGGCCCGACGGGGATCCACTGCAGCGCTGCGGCGTGGCGCACTCGATGGCCGACGCCCAGGACGACCCGCACGAGGAGCTGCGGTGGGATCTCCTGGCGCTCGAGGCCGCCCACGGGGTCACCGACGCGGACACCCACCAGGCGGGCATGGCGTCGCCGGCCGCGGCCATGTTCCCGTCGCTGCACCTGAACCTGGCCGACGTGCACCACCGTCTCGGCCACCTCGATCAGGCCGCCACCCACCTCGCGCGCGGTCGTGAGGCCGCCGGCGTGCTCGGTGACGATCCCTACGGACAGATGATCCGCGACGCCTTCGACCGACTCGACGAGCGGATGATCGCCGACGGCAACGGGTCATCGTGAGCGGGTGACGCCCGGCGCGGCCAGTGGCCTTCCTCGCCTCCCCCGCCGGGCGCGACCGGCGACGGGTCGACGGTCGAGCTGGCCGTCGCGCCCGGCGGTGCGGGCGACGCCTGCACCCCGGTCGCCCCCTGCGCCCTCACCACCGCCCGCGATCACCTGCGTCAGCTGCCCCCGGACCCGGCGCGTGACGCCACGATCCGACTGGCGGGCGGCACCTACGCGCTCACCTCCACCTTCGACCTGACGACCGCCGACTCGGGCTCGCCCGGTCATCCGGTGCGCTACCGGGCCGCGGACCCGGCGGGCCCGCCTCCCGTCCTCAGCGGCGGGGTGGAGATCCGCGGCTGGACGCAGCCGGACCCGACGTCGGGGATCTGGGCGGCGGACGTCGATCCGTCGCTCGACACCCGCCAGCTCTTCGTCGACGGCGTGCGCGCCACGCGGGCCCGAGGTGCCGTCCGCCCTGAAGGGTGGGCTCGCACCGTGGACGGGTTCACCGCGCCCGACTCGGCCATGGCGGGGTGGCGCAACCCCTCGGCGATCGAGATCGTGAGCTTCGCCGAGTGGAAGAGCCTGCGGTGCCCAGTGGCCTCCATCTCGGGACGGGCCGTGACGATGGCCCAGCCGTGCTGGAAGAACGCCAACGCGCACGACCGGTTCACCATGAACGAGGTCACCTGGGTCGAGAACGCCGTCGAGCTGCTCGACGAGCCAGGTGAGTGGTACCTCGACCGGCCGGCGCGCCGGCTCTACTACCGCCCTCGTCCGGGTGAAGATCTGGGACGTGGGCGCACGTCGGTCGTGGCCCCGGTCACCGAGTCCCTCGTGACGATCCACGGGCGGCCCGAGGCGCCGGTGCACGACATCGAGCTTCAGGGCATCACGTTCGCGGATGCCACCTGGTTGGCGCCCTCGACCCCGGCTGGGTACGCGGTCCTGCAGGCCGGCTGGCACCTGGCGGGCGATGCCGACCCGCCGAACGAGCGCGACCTGGCCCGCACCCCGGGAGCCGTGAACATCGCCCACGCCACCGACCTGCGCTTCGAGCGCGACCGGTTCACCCGGCTCGGGGCCGGGGGCATCGATCTGGCGGCCGGGAGCCAGCGGATCGGGATCGTCGGGAGTCGCTTCGACGACATCGCGAGCCATGCGATCCAGGTGGGCGAGACCGCGATCTACTCCGAGGTGGCCGAGCCCCCCGAACGGCTCGATCACATCGACATCGCCGACAACGTCATCGCCCGGGCCGGGGTCGAGTACCGCGATGCCGTCGGCATCATGGTGACGTTCGCGGCCGACGTGTCGATCCGCCACAACGACCTGGCCCACCTCCCGTACTCCGGCATCTCGCTCGGCTGGGGTTGGGGCACCGACTCGTACGCCGCGCACAACGTGGTCCAGGCGAACCGGATCACCGACGTCATGCGCGTCCTGCAGGACGGCTGCGCGCTCTACACGCTCAGCGCCCAGCCTGGTTCGTTCATCGAAGCGAACCTGATCGACGGGCAGCTCAACCGCAACGGCGCGCTGTACCTCGATGAAGGGACGCGGGACGTGACCGTCGCCCACAACGTCGTCGCGCACGTGCCGCGCTGGCTCCACCTCTGGACCGCGTCGATCCGGGACAACGTGGTGATCGAGAACTTCACCGACACCACCGAGTCGGTCGACGACGGGACGAACAACGTGGTGGCCGACAACCTGGTGGGCCTCGACGAGTGGCCGGCCGCGGCGCAGCCGTTCATCGACCAGGCCGGTCTCGAACCCGCCTTCGCCGATCTGCGTCCGGTGAGCTGAGCGGCGCCGAGACGCGGGCCGAGGGCCGGGGCGGAGCCGAGAACGGGCGGCCGGTCGGGGGTCGGTCGGGGGTCGGTCGGGGGTCGGTCGGGGCTGGTGCGGGGCTGGGGCTGGGCGGTCGATCAGTAGCGGAGGTCGGCGACGACACCGAAGTGGTCGCTGGGCATGATCGGGCCGGCGCTGGCCGCGATGCCGTCCGGGCCACCGAACCCACCGATCGGTGCGGCCGCCTCGACGGCGTCGAGGCCCACCAGATCCACGCGGGTCACGTGCCCGGCGCCGCCCTGCTTGGGGAACCCGGCGAACACGTAGTCGATGCGGCGCGAGAACTCGAGGTCGCGCACGGCGTACGGGTTGGTGTTCGACCACGTGTCCGCGATCTGGGCGGTGGCGGCCGCGCCGGCGATGTCCCAGGCGTCGAAGAACACGATGGGGGGCTCGGGCACCGCGGCGCGGCCGGTGATCATCCGCACCTCATCCGACGCCGGGTCGGCGTTGAAGTCGCCGGTGAGCACGGCGGGATACGAGCGGTGGGGCGACGCCTTCACGAACCGGGCGATCTCGCGCACCTGCTCCTGGCGGATGTGGCTGTGATCGAGCCGCCAGTGCAGGTGCGTCGTGAACACCTGGAGCGGACCGCGGGGCCCGTCCACGTCGGCCCGCACGACGGTGCGGTACTCCTCGTACTCGGGCGGCGAGAACAGCGGCCGCCAGTCGCTCGACGCGACGGGCCATCGCGAGATGACCGCGTTGGCGAAGCCGATGCCGTCGAGATCGGCGCGGTTGCTGATCGCGATGTTGGCGGGGTCCCAGCCGAGCGCCTCGGCGATCAACGCCGCCGAGCTGCGCCCGTCGGCGAGCTCGATCCACACCTCCTGCAGGCAGATGACGTCCGCGTCGAGGCGGCGGAGCGTCTCGACGATGGCAGGCAGGCGGGCCTCCCACGGACCGAAGCGCCACCACAGGTTCCAGGTGGCGATGCGGACGGTCGTGTCGATCAGCGGGTCGAAGCTGGAGTCGGTGGCGGTCATGGTCCTGATCCTGCCGCACATCGCCTGCGGTGGTACCGTCCGGCCGTGCTGGTCGGGCGGGAGACCGAGGCAGAACAGGTGGCGCGTGCCGTGCGCGGGCGCCAGGTCGTCGCGGTGTCCGGACCGCCGGGCATCGGGAAGACGGCCTTGATCCGTCACCTGCGCGACGACCTGGACGAGGTGTACCTCGGTCACGCGGTGCCGTCCTTGCAGCACCGGTCCTACCAGCCGTTGTTGCACGCGTTCGGGCTGCCGCCCGTCCCGGACGAAGCCCCCGCGATGACCCGGCGCGTGCGCGATCACCTGGGCTCGCACGGGGTGTTGATGCTCGAAGATCTCCAGTGGGCGGATCCGGGAACGCTCGAGGTCCTGGTCGGGCTGGCGGGGCACTGTGGCGTCGTCGTGACCGTGCAGCCCGGCTTCCAGTCCGGGCCGATGGTCTGTCAGCTCGTCTCGGCCCTGGGCGGCGTGGTCGTCCCGCTGCTCCCGCTGCCCGAACTCGCGATGGTCGAGCTGATCGCGCAGGCCCGGCCCGGGCTCGTGGCCGGCGAGCAGCGCCGATTGGCCCAGCGGGCGGCCGGTGTCCCGTTGATCGCGGAGATCCTCGCCCGGGTCGAAGACGCCGACCGCCTCGACGATGGCTCCCTCATCGACGTGGTCGTCGCGCGCCTCTCGCCGGCGGGACGAACCGCGCTGGCCACGCTGGGGGCCGCCGCGGTGCCGCTGCCGGAAGACGCCGTGGACGGGGTGGGCGAGCTCCTCGCCGCGCAGCTCGCCCATCGACAGCCGGACCAGATGGTGGTGCCCTATCACTGGGCGTTCGCCGAGGCCGCCCTCGCGGCGCAGGAGCCGCAGGCCACGCGGACCATCCACCGGCGCCTCGCCGCGCTGGTGCAGCTACCGGCCGCGCAGCGCGCCGCGCACCTGTTCGAGGCGGGTGACTTCCGAGAGGCGGCCACGATGGCCCTGCGCGCGGCCGAGGGCCCGGTGCCTCGGGGTGAGCAGGCGGCGGATCTGCGGCTCGCGGCGCGCGCGGCCATGCGGGCCGAGCAGGACGTGCGGGGTCCGGCCGAGTTCGTCGACGTCGATGACCTGCGGATCCGCGCCGCCGCCGCGTTGAACGACACGGCGGCCTACGCCGAGGCCGTCGACCTGATCGGCATGCTCTCGACATTTTCGCCGCACCGTCGGGTCGGCGCGGCCATCGAGGCCTTCCGGGGTGTGCTGGGGCATCGTGACTGGGCCACGGTGGGCGAGTTGCTGGCCGACTCCGCCGAGCTCGTCGACCAGGCCATGGGGCCCGAAGGAGCGAGGGCTCGGTCGTTGCGCGCCTGGCTCGAGCGCGCGGCCGGCACAGATCGCTCGGTTCGGCGGCTGGCCGAGGAGCACCTGGTGGCCGCGACCGATGGAGGGGAACGCGCCCGGGCGGCGATGGTCATGGGTCTGGCCACGGTCATGAGCGACCCGGACGAGGCGATGCGCCTGCTGCGGATCGCGCGCGAAGAAGGCGAGCGCGAGGGCGACCTGGTGGCCGACCTCGAGGCGTCACGCAACTTGGTGATGGTCCAGATCAGCCTCGGGTACCACGAGGAGGGACGGGCGCTCGCCCGCCAGTGCGCCGAGCGGGCGATCGCCGCAGGAGCGGAGCGCTGGGCGATCGAGTTCCGCACGCTGGATGTGGTCAGCCACGCGTACGAGAACACCGATCGAGGCGACGCGCGGTCGTGGCTGTCCTATGTCCGATCCTCCCCGGTCCGGTTGGAGACCCGCGCTCTGGCGACGGTCAGCCTGGCCATCACGCTCGCAGACCAAGGTTCGATCCGGCGCAGCTGGGCGGTGTTGGAGGAGTGGGTGCGCCCGGACGCGCTGGCCGGGTTCGATCCGCTGACGTCGGCCATGGTGCTCTGGGCGGCGACCCAGCGAGCGTGGATCATGCGCGACCTCGCCGAGACGGTCCGCTGGGCGCAGGTCGCGACCGATCTCGTCCCGGCGGGCTATCCGACGCTTGCGGGGACCCACGTCATGTGGCGCTGGGCGGAGTACGAGATGGGGTTGGCGCTCACGGCGCCGGATCCCAAGGGAGGCCTGCTCGACTCGGCGCAACGCGAAGCTGACGCCATCACCGTGTTGCACGCCGGCGACGCTCGCGCCGCGGCAGAGCAGTTCCTCGCGGCGGCTGAGTCCTGGCAGCGCATCCTGTGGCGCTCGACCCTGCGCTGCCGGTGGGCCGCCGGCCATGCGCTCGCCCTGGCTGGTGACCGCCAGGCGGCCATCACCCTGCTCGAAGCGACCGACCGCAGCCTGGACAGCTCGGGTGCCACCGCCCTGCGATCCCGGGTGCAGGCGTCGCTGCGGCTCGCCGCCAGCCCGGCGGGGGTGGGGGCCCGGCGGGCCGGCGCCGGTGGTGCCATCACCAACCGCGAGCGCGAGATCCTGCGGCTCGTCGCCGACGGCCTGCGCACGGCGGAGATCGCCTCGAGGCTGGGGATCGCGGACGCGACGGTGAACAGCCACATCCGCACCGCGACCCGCAAGCTCGGGGTGCGCACGCGGGCCGAAGCCGCGGCGAAGGTGCGCCCCGAACGGTGAGGACGCGACGAGCGGTCAGCTGATCTGGGCGAGGGCGTCGACCCGCGCCCCCAGGGCCAGCGCGGCGGCGGTGGTGGTACGGGCGCCGAGGACCTCGCGAGCCTCGGACAGCCGGCGCGCCGCCGTGCGGAGGCTGACGTGGCAATGGCGGGCGGCGGCGTCCACGTCGTCGCCGGCCCGCACCCGCAGCAGCAGAGCGATGTGGGTGGCATCGAGGCCGACCGTGAGCGGCGGTTGGGTGCGGTCGTACCACTCGGCTGGCGCCAGCCGTCGACCCTGGTCGAACACGTCCTTGGCCAGGTCCACCGAGGTGCATCCCACGGCCACGGAGATGCCCCGGGTGAGCAGTTCCGTCACGGCGGCGATCTGCGTGGCCTGATCGATCATCGTGACGCACAGCAGGGCCTGGGCGTGGGCCAGCCAGGGGGACGGGGGCACATCGAGACCCGCCACGGCGTGCCAACCCGCCGCGACCACCTCTCGCCGCAGCGGTGGGAGCAGGTCTTCGTCGGCGCAGACGAAGACGCGGACCGGGCGGTGGGGCAGCGGTGACGGAGGTGGTTCGGGCACGGGTCTCAGCGGCGGGCGGTGGCTCGGGTAGCGGCATGTTATCGCCCGCGGCCGGTCGGGAAGGTCGGCTGCACGGCGGCCCGGGGCGGCGGGTAGGATGAACGATCCCCTTTCGAGGACCTGTCGGTGGCCGTCGCGGACGGCGTGGCCGGCGGGCTCGGGTGGGGGCGCCGATGGCGCTTCGCCGCACGTAGAACCCAAGACGCAGGACGAGTCCACCGCCGGCCAGGCGAGGACCCGGGTAGAGGAGATCGATGGCAGGACATCCCGACCTCGAGGCTGAGCAGGCGTACATCGATCGTGCGTATGACTGCCTCGAAGCGAGCCGGGAAGCCGCGTCCCGCATGACCTCGATGGTCGAGGTGGGACGGGGTGGCACCAACCAGGCTCGGTACGAGCGTGACGTCATCTGGGACACCATGCTGCAGCGGCTCTCGCAGCTGCAGCTCGGGGACGCGTCGCTGTGCTTCGGTCGCATCGATGTCGGTGCGGGTGCCGATCCCCAGTCGGGCATGGGCGAGCCCGGGGGGTCGTACTACATCGGCCGGATCGCGCTCTCGGACGAGCACCAGGAGCCGGTGATCGTCGACTGGCGGGCGCCGGTGGCCGAGCCGTTCTACCGGGCCACGGGCCGTCAGCCGATGGGCCTGTCGCGTCGGCGCCACTTCGCCACCCGCGGCCGCACGCTGCTCGGGGTGGAGGACGAGCTGTTCGGCGACGCCCTCGCCGCGCTCGGCCTCGAGCACGCCGCCGAGCACGGCGGCAACTGGAACGGGAACGGGAACGGCACGTCGACCGGGACCGGCACGACCGGCGATCATCCGACGATCCGGGGGCAGGGCTCGCTGTTCGCCGCCCTCGAGACGACCCGCACCGGCAAGCTCACCGACATCGTCGCCACGATCCAGGGCGAGCAGGACGAGATCATCCGCGGCGAGCTGCCGGGCGTCCTCGTGGTGCAGGGGGGCCCAGGCACCGGCAAGACCGTCGTCGCGCTGCACCGCGCCGCGTACCTGCTCTACACGTACCGCTTCCCGCTCGAGGGCCAGGGCGTGCTGGTCATCGGGCCGAACCGGCTCTTCCTCGGCTACATCGAGCAGGTGCTGCCGTCGCTCGGAGAGGCCGGCGTCGAGCTGGCCGTGCTCGCCGATCTGGTCCCCGATGTCGCCATCCAGGGCTTCGACACCGGCCGCACCGCCCGCGTCAAGGGCGACCTGCGGATGGTCCGGTTCCTCAACCGGGCGGTGCGCGACCGGGAGATGCCGCTGCGCGACGACCTCGTGATCGGCTATGGCCTGCAGCACCTGCGCCTCACCCGGGCCCAGAGCAAGCACATCGTCGACGAGGCCCATCGGCGGTTCCACAAGCACAACGCCGGCCGGCGGTACGTCGAGGCCGAGGTCTACAACGCGCTCGCGGCCAGCGGGCGCGGCGACATCGAGGTGCGCGAGGTGCGCGAGCGCCTGCGCCAGACGCCCGAGATCCGCCTCGCCCTCGAGCGGATGTGGCCGGTGCTCACGCCGGCGCAGTTCCTGCACGACCTCTTCGGGGCCCGCTCGTTGCTCGAGCACGCCGCGCGCGGCCTGCTGACCGAGGAGGAGTGGCGGTCGCTGTACCGACCGCGAGCCGAGCAGGTCGACGAGGTCGTCTGGTCCAACGACGACGGTCCGCTGCTCGACGAGGCGTTCGCCATCCTCGGCCCCAAGCTCAAGTCCCGCAAGCAGAAGCAGGCGGCGATCGAGGCCGGCATCGGCTCGGACGAGGATGTGCGCACCTACGGCCACATCGTCGTGGACGAGGCGCAGGACCTGTCGCCGATGCAGTTGCGCATGCTGAACCGCCGGTCGCTGAACGGCTCGATGACCATCGTGGGCGACATCGCCCAATCGACCGGCCAGTGGGCCCACGCGAACTGGCAGGAGATCCTCGATCAACTGCCGTCCAAGCGCCCGGCGCGCCGGACCGAGCTCACCATCGGCTACCGCCTCCCTGCCCCCAACATGGCGCTCGCCGCGCGCGTGCTGCGGTTCGCCGCGCCGGACCTCAAACCACCCACCTCGATCCGCGAGGACGGCGACCCGCCCCGCATCCTGCGCGCCGCCGACCGGGGTCACGCCGCGCTCGCCGCTCGCGTGGTCGACGCGGTGCAGGACGAGCTCGACGCCATCGGCCCGGGCAACGTGGCGGTGATCTGCCCCTGGTCCCTGGTCGACCTGGTCAGCGATGCGCTCGCCGCCGCGGAGATCGCGCACGGGCGGGCGACGCGCCACGGTCTGGATCAACAGGTCACCGTCGTGCCGGTCGGCCTGGTGAAGGGCCTCGAGCTCGACGCGAGCGTTGTGGTCGAGCCGGCGGCGATCATCGACGAAGAGCCCCAGGGCCTGCGTTCGCTCTACGTCGCGCTCACCCGCGCCACCAAGCGCCTCGCCCTCGTGCACGCCCGGGACCTGCCCGACGAGCTCCTCGAGTAGGTGGGCATCCTCGATGCGCATCCTGGGCGTGCACAATGGGTTCGCCGCGGGATGCATCCGTTCTCGGCTGGGAACCGAATGCCCGGGTGAGACGTTCATGGACCACGGGTCAAAGCCCGATCGGCAACGGCGGAGGAGCAGGGAACGATGACTGACGGACGAATGCGGACCAATCGGCGGATCGTGACGGGCGTGTTGGTCGTGGCGCTGCTGTCGCTCGGGCTGATGCTGACCGCGGGCCGCGACCTCGGCTCGCGGGCGAGCGGTGCGCCGGCCGATGTGCCCGCCGCGGCGGTGCAGACCGCCGATCCCGGCCCGACGATGACCATGTCGGGTTCGATGACGCCCGGTTCGGATGTCACGGTGAACGCGCAGGGCTACCAGCCCGGAGCCACCGTCGATCTGATGGTCGACGGAAACGTGGTGGCCAGCGCAGTCACGGATCCGAACGGCAAGGTCACGATGACGATGACGGTGCCCCAAGACATGGCGGCCGGCGCGCACATGATGGCGTTGCGCGGCACGGCCGTCGCCGGCCAGGTCATGACGATCAGCGAACAGGTCTCGGTGCTCGGCGCCTCCGTGTCGGCGACGCCGACGCCGATGACGCCAGCGTTCACCGGCTGATCGCCCCGCTCCATCGTTTGGGGCGTCGAGGGTCCGGTCGAATCCGGGAGCAACGCCGCTCGGACGACGGCAGACTCACGGCTTCGCCGTGGGGGCCTCCCGCGCGACGAGACGGGCGTGTTCCCTGTCTCGCCCGCTGACCCGGCGTACCAGTACGACCGCAACCCGAACACCATCACGAGCCAGGAGCTCACCTACGCGCTGGCGCTGCACCCCAGCGTGCTGGCGGCGCCCGGGCTCGGGACCGGCCCGCTCAACCCTCGAGCACGCGAACCGGTTCGTGGGCCCCGACCAGATCCAGGATCTCCTCGAAGCCCAGTCGGAGGCAGTCGAGAAACACGTCGGGGTCCGCCACGGCGCCCCTGTCGGTGTTGACGCCGATGTGGCACGTGCCCCGGTAGGACATGAGGGTGATGTTGGCCGACGATCCGAGCGTGGGCCCGAAAGGGTAGAAGCCGATGAGCTCGGCGCCGCCCGCGTAGACCGGTTCCGTGAACCCGGGGACGTTGCTGGCGAGGAAGTCGACGTGCTTGAGCATGCCGCCGGTGACCGACCCGGGCAGCAGGTTGAGCACACCGGCGACCGTGTTGGAGTAGGGGAGCGCCCGGTCGTGGCGTTGCTCGTCGCAGCGACGGTCGATCTCCCGCATGCGGTCGACCGGGTCCTCGATGTCGATGGGCGCCTCGAAGCGCACCAACGTGACGTGGTTTCCGCCCTCGGCATCGTCGTCGCCCCGCACGCTGATCGGCATCGACAGCCGGAGCGAGGCGACCGGGGCGTCGTGGGCCGCGTGGTAGCGCCGCAACCCCCCGGTGATCCCACCCAGGAACCCGTCGTTCAACGTGCCGTCGGCGACCTTGGCGGCGCGCTTCAACGGTTCGAGCGGGACGTCGAGCACGGCGTAGTGCCATTGCAGACGACGCTGGGTCATCACGGGCGACAACGTGGTGGTCACGGGGCGGACGAACCGGGCCAGCGACAGCGCGGTCGAGACGGCGCCGGTCACCGAACCGAGCGGATCGCGGACCATGTTCCAGGCGTCGCCGGGCAACGCCACGACCCGCGCCCTGGTGCCGCCCACGATGCGGACGAGGTCGTAGGCGAGCAGGTCGCGCCAGACCTCGAGCGGTCCGGTCGCCGCGGCCGGAGGGGCGGCTGGCATCGGGCCGAGATCCGCGGTTTCGGGCTGCAGATCGATGACGTGCGCCGCGATCTGGATCCCGCCGATGCCGTCGGTGAGCGAGTGGTGCACCTTCAGCACGAGCGCCGCCCGCCCGCCGGTGAGACCACTCACCAGCATGAACTCCCAGAGGGGCCGAGCCGGATCGAAGGCGGCCATGCCGGCGCGGCGGGCGAGCTCGAGCACGGTATCGAAGGTCTTGGGCATGGGGGCCTCCACCCGCCGGACGTGGAACGAGAGATCGAAGTCCGGATCGGTGACCCAGCGGGGCGGCGCCAGCCCCAACGGGGTCGGGACCAGCTTCTGGCGGAACGTCGGGTTCAGCCGCGTGGCCCGGTCCACCCGGTCGACCAGCACGTCCCAGTCCGGGGCTTCGTCGAACAGGGCGATGGCCACGATCGTCGAACGCAGCAGGGGATCCCGTTCCATCGACAGCGTGAACGCGTCGGTCTCTCGGACATGGGTCTGTCGTGCAGCGGCCATGGACACCCCCTGGTTCGCGATCCCGAGCCGGTCACGCTGACGGTACGGCGTGCCGGTGGGCCCCGCACAGGGGCGAAGGTCCCGCGTCTCGTGGTGTGCGCGCCTCTTCGGCTCGTACCAGAGCGGCGGGGACGGCGTCTTTGATCCGGCCGTCGCCTACCAGACACCGGGTGCCATCGCCGGAGATACGGATGCAGCGGTGACAGCCGCAGCATCGCCGGTGATGACCCAGCCGGGAGGGGCGCCGCCGTCCGGCAACGCCGACCGTACCGTCGAGGTGTGGGCCAGGCCCACCGCGTCGCAGAACTGGTTGATCCACATGGCATCAGCTGGGGGATCTACCTCGAGAACGACCACCGTCTCCGCGTGTACCGGGACAACGGAGAATCGCTGGCGTTCGAGCTTGTTCGCCCCGTGATCGATGGTCAGTGGCACCTCTTCGATGTGACCCTTGCGGGCGACGTGGTCGTGCCGTATGTGGACGGCCAGCCGGTTGGGTCGGGTTCGCTGGCATCCTCGACTCCGGTGCCAGGCAACGGGCTCGTCGTTGGCGGCGCAGCGGGGGACTACGACGAGGCTGCGGTTTACGGCAGCGCGCTCACCGGCGATCGAGTCGACGCCCATTGGACCCGCGGTCGGTCATCCACGGCTTCGTGCCTCGAGCGGCCGGTTGCGCTCGCGCCGGATGCACCGGCGGACGCGCCCGTGCCGTCGGCGTACGGCGTCGAGGTCGGAACCGACAACCCGACCGTCTACCTCCGTCTGGGCGAGGTCGCCACGGATCCGGCCGCGCGGGTGGCCTTCGACTCGTCGGGCGCCTGTCTGAACGCGGCGGTGGCGACGGGTGCGACCGCGGCTGTGAACGGGGCCGTGCTCGAGGAGCACGGCCCCGGCGACACCGATGCCGCGGTGACTGCCCCGGTGGGGGTGCCGGCGGTGGTGGGGTCGGATGCGGCGTTGCCGGGCGGGAACGCGGATCGCACCTTGGAGGTGTGGGCGCGCAGCCCGGGTGTGGGCAATTGGATCATCCGGTATGGCCAGCAGTGGGGTCTGTATCGCGAGTCGGGGACGCGGTTGCGGGTGTATCGCGACAACGGTGATTCGTTCCCGGTGGATCTGAACGTGGCGGTGGATGACAACCAGTGGCACCTGTTCGATCTGTCGTTGGCGGCGGGGGTGGCGTCGGTGTTCGTGGACGGTCAGGACGTGGGGCACGGGGATCTGGTGTCGGCGACGCCGGTGCCGGGGTCGGGGCTGATCGTGGGTGGGTTGGCGGGGGATTACGACGAGGCGGCGGCGTATCCGGTGGCGCTCTCGCCGTCACAGATCGCGAACCGCTTCCATCAGGGGCTCCTTGCTGACACCTCGGTAACCCTCACGAGCACCGACGCCACCTGGCTCAGAGGCCGCCACGGGTGGCGAGGCCGCGAGCGATTGGGCGGCGCCAGAAGGTCAACGTCTTCCAGCCGCTCGTCGCGGATCTTGGGAGGGTGAGCGAGGCAATTCACGTTGGACACCGAACGATCCCGAGCACTGGGGCCTCCAGCCGGGCGAATCGGTTCCCTTCGTCGAGGGGACACCGGATTTCTCTGAGTATGCGCATGCGACCCCATCGGGTGAGTCGGGTACTTTCGACGTTCCAGGAATGACTGGCGACGCGAAGGCTGATCGCGCGTTGGCCGTCAAACGACTTGGGGAGCAAGAAGGAATGAATGAATCCCGCGCAAGTGAAGAAGTGGCTCAGTGACAACGAACTCGAATTGCATCGCTATGGGTGCGGCATGCAGATCATTTCTTCAGCTATCCATAGCATCGCCCACCAGGGTTCCGCATCGGCATTGCGGGCCGGTCTGGAGAACTGCTGATGTCTCGAGTTCAAGACCGATTGCACCGGTTGCCGCTGTCCAAGATCGCTGACGCTGATAGATCACTGAGCGCCCCGCAGGTCGCAGAGCTAGAACGCTTGATCGGGTGTTCTTTGCCTGCCGACTACCGGGAGTTCGCCGAGCTTGTCGGAGGTTGCGGCTTCGACGGGGAGGCGACGGTGGCTGGTTACCCGATCTTGCAGTTCTTCGGTGCACCCGCCGTGGGACGCAGGGACGATCTGTTTTGGAATCTCGATACCTATGCCGACGAGCTGCCCGAAGCGAATCTGGTCATTGCACGGGACGAAGGAGGTAATCGCTACGTCCT
>JBBQHT010000030.1:0-25647 GCA_038324235.1 Acidimicrobiales bacterium | reverse complement strand
CTTTTCTGCACGTTCTCCCCACCACGCTCTGCGATCTGGCGACGAATCGTCGGTCCCTCGTCAGTCGTCAGCGGCGTTGAGGTCGTCGACTCTCAAGTACCCGAATCCCAGAAACGCACACGTCGATGCGATGGTGATCGGCGGTCCCGCCGAAATGGCGCCAGCCGACCCAGCTCGTCAACTGGGCACGTCTGCGGACTGGTCGCTTCCACGTGACGCGGCCGCTTTGGGTCGGACCTGTGGCCACCAGCCGCCTTCGCCGATCCACACCGCCGTGACCCACGCCGGCAGAACGCACGCGAGGACGAGAAGTCGGTCGAGCAGGCTCGACGTGCACCCGAAGGTCCATCCGGCGCCGCAATTGTCGGCGAACACCACGTCTCCGACGATCGTCGCGAGCAGACCGGCGATGAGGACGAACAGGAGCCCGGGTACGACGATCAGCCATTCGACGAAACGGATCCGTCTGGCGCTTCGACCGAGCAGGCCGAGCGCGAGGGCGACGATGCTGAGCCCGCAGCCGTACAGCAGATACGTGGACGGCGAGCTGGGCGGCATGAACGTGGTCGGCCACAGCACGGAAGCAACCATGACGCCGAGCGCCGCGCTCAGATAGAACCACGGCGACGCGAGAGCCGGACGGGCTGGGGGCCGCCGCGAAGAACGCCGAGCCCACCGGGCCACGAACGCGAACAAGGCTGCGGTGAAGGCACCGACGACGATGGTCTCCCACCACGGCGAGCGGAATGGGAGGTGCGCACAGTTCGCGTCCGCATTCGCGTGGAGGTCATCGAGGCCCAATTGCGTGAGGTCGCGAAGCGATGCCACGTCGTAGCTGGACCCGCTTTCCGATGCCGCGCCGCCGCTCAACGACACCTCCGCCCAGCCCTGGTCGGGGATCGGGCCCTCCGCTGCGGTCACGAGCTGGAACCCCGGCGGCACCGATCCCAGCAACGTCGGTGGGAGGTCTTCCGGGCCGGTCCGCTGTACCTCCCACACCACCGGGCCATCCCGGTCGGTTCCTCGACGGACGCGGATGGCGTCAACGCGCTCGCCCGAGCAGAGGCCGGTGACGACCATCGGCCCGCCCGTGGCGGGGTCACGAACCACCGCGCTCTGGTCGTGCGGCGAGCAGGCGGCCAGTACCACCACGATCCCGAGCGACAAGACGGCCAGTGGCCAACGTCTGACGATCCCCACCGTCCACGCCCTCTTTTGAACGCCCACGCGGAGAGTGTCCCAGAACCCGAGCGGCAAACGCCCGCGGGCCGCGAGCCGATCGCCTGCCAGGCAAGGCCCGTCGAGGTCAACGACGCATCCCGAAGAGACCACCGTGACGCTCTGTGCGTGCGCACTGACGAGTCGACCGTGCCTCAGGCCCATGTGGTGACCGCCGATGGGCAGAACCCGTCGGCTGGCTCTGGGCCGATGGCTGTTAACCCTCTGTGCTATCAGACACACGACGAGTGGCATGGGGGTGGCAACGCGAACGCCTGTGGCCATGGCGGTCGCCGACGTCAGCCGCCGATCCCGTGGGCTGGCCATCGCCGTGCTGGGGATTGCGGCGGTGATCGCAGCTGCCGCCTGTCAGCCGGTCGACTCGAACCCGAACGACGTCGTGCTGGGCGTGTCGTGGATCTGCAACGCCGACCACGGGGCCACCTACACGTGGACCCTTACCAATCGCACGTCCTGGCCGGTGCACGTGGACAACGCAACGTTCACGCCGCTGTCGAGCACGAACCCGGCCTTCGCCCCTGACCCCATCAGGTCGGGCCGCGAAGCCACCGCCGTACAAACCACACCCGGCACCAACCCCAGCGCCGAGGTGTACGTGTCGTTCACACTGGTGGGCAGCCCCACCCCGCCCGTCACCACGACGACCGGTGGCATCACCAGCGGCGTGGCCCAGACCAGTACCGGGGTGTCGGCGCCCCTGGGTGGCGTGCACGGCACCACGAAGTTCGGGGTCCTGATCAGCCAGTCCACGGGCTGCATCACCACGGGCGCCACCCCCACCCTCACCACTGTGGCCTGACGCACCCGGACCCGCTCGCTCCCAGGCGCGGGACGCGTGTCAGCCTCCGGCGTCACGAGACCGAGATCGAACAGGCGCTGGGGCAGGTCCCGTCGTCGTTGGCGACCACCGTCACCGACGGCGGACACCCTTGCGGGGTGCAGGTGCGGGGGACTCTCGCGCAGGCCCACGCGAGCAGGATGACGACCAGCACGGTCGCGAGCGCTGCGGTGGCGATACCGGCGATGCGGACGGCGTGTGAACGGCTCATGGCTCTCCATGCCGGCGTCGGGGGCGGCGTTGCACCAGGGCGCGTGCCGTGACGTTCCGCAACCGATGGGCCGATCCGTCGCTCCCGCGATGCCGACGCCAACAGGTTCGGGTCCTGACTACGTCGGCGAGCCGGGCGCCACGAGCGCCCAGGGGCGATTGCGCTCGATGAGCAGGGCCAGGTCGAGCAGCTGGTCCTCGCGGTGGTGGCGCGCCATGATCTGCAGGCCGACGGGGGCGCCGTCGAGGAGGCCGATCGGGACGGCGATGCCCGGGTTGCCGAAGAAGTTGGCCGGGATCGTGAGGGCGCCGTTGTTGCCCATGGGCACGTCGTGGCCGTCCACTTGACTGGGCAACGGGCCGGCGGCCCCGAACGCCACGTCGGGGTTGACCGCGCAGATCACCAGGTCGACCTGATCGAACACGGCGGCCATCCGCTCGTTGTTCTCCGTGCGCATCGATTCGATGTGCCCGGCCATCTCCAGGTTGTAGACCTTCGTGGCCAGATCGAGGCCGAAGCGGATCGGCGGCGTCAGCTCGTCGGCGCACGCCGGCCAACGGTCGCCGAGCTGCTCGCGGATGTGCGCCATGCCGCTCATCGCCCACTCGTAGGAGCCTTCCGGCGCCACGATCGTGATGTCCTTGCGCACCAGGCCGCCGTCCGCGATGAGCATCGCGGCGTGCTGCTCGACGAGCTCGATCACCTCGCGGCGCACGACGGCCGAACCGAGGGTGGGCGAGACCGCCACCGTGAGGCCCGCCAGCCGGCGGGTGCCCAGGTCCCGCTCCCAGCCGTCGACCTTGGGCAGGCTGTAGGGGTCGCGTTGGTCGAAGCCGCTCACGACGTCGTAGAAGCGGGCGATGTCGCGCACCGACCGGGACATGCACCCCGACACCGCGGTGAGGTTGCCGATCGTCATCTGCGGGCCTTTGGGGATCCGCCCGTAGGTGGGTTTGAGGCCGGGCAGGCCGCAGAACGCCGCGGGGATGCGCGTGGAGCCGCCGCCGTCACCACCGGTGGCCAGCGTGACCAGGCCCCCGGCCACCGCGGCGGCGCTGCCACCTGACGACCCGCCCGGCGTCCGCTCGAGATCCCACGGGTTGCGGGTGGCCCCGTGCAGGCGGGTCCGGGTCTGGTTCAGGCCGGCGAACTCGCTCATGGTGGTCTGGCCGAACAGCACCGCCCCTGCGTCGCGCAGACGCGTGATCATCGTGCCGTCGAGGTCGTGGGTGAGATCGGCCAGCGCGATCGACGCCTCGGTGGCCGGCCAGCCCTTGACCTTCGCGCCGAGCTTCACGCCCACCGGCACGCCGCCGAGAGGCTGGGACACGTCCGCAGCGGCTGCCGCCGCCCGGGCCGCGTCCACGTCGAGGTGGCAGAACGCGTTGAGCTCACTGGCCTCGATGGCGGCGAGGGTGGCCTCGAGCTCCTCGGCCGGTGAGCGCTCGCCGGCGCGGAACGCGTCGACCAGCGAGGCGGTGTCTCCTTGCCACGGCATGTCGGTCATGGATCGATCCCCCCGGACCTCTGCGGTGGCCCGGACTCAGGAGTCCTTGAGCCACACCTGGTAGAGCGGGTGCGATCCTTGCACGACATCGAGACCGACCGCGCCATCGGGCAGCGTGTACTTGGTCATGTTGACGATCCGGGTCGTCCCGATGATCGACACGTGCGAGTGGTACATCCACACGTAGGGCACGTCGGCGGCCAGCCGGTCCTGCACGACGCCGATGGCCGTCTTGACCGTTGCGGGGTCGGCCGAGCCGCGGGCGGTGGCCAGCGCGGTGCCGATCTGGTCGTCCTTGTTGCGGGCGAAGTTGAGCGAGAAGGTCGGCGGCTTCACGGCCAGCTCCGGCTCCCACCACACGCCGTCGAGCGTCGGGTTCGGCGAGTCGAACTGCTCCCAGGCCGTGGCCTGGTAGTTCCCACTGACGACGTTGATGATCAGCGTGGCCTGCTCGAGGGTCTCGAGCTCGACGTCGATGCCGACGGCCTTCCACTGCTGCTGGAGCAGCTGTTGTTCCTTCTGGGTCACCGGGTCCGGGCCCCCGGACAGCTTGAAGGCGAACGAGCCGTGGTCCTTCTTGACCTTGTCGACCAGCTCCTTGGCCTTGGCCTGGTCGAACTGGGGGTAGTCCGTCGCCTTGTACCACGGTGAGCTCGGCGCGAACGGGCCGTTGGCCAGTTCGTTGAAGCCGCCGTTCATGACCTCGTTCACGTCGTCCTTGTTCGTCGCGTACGCGAGCGCCAACCGGGCGTTCGGGTCGTCGAGCGGGGGTGACATCGTGTTGAGCTGCACGAAGTGCTCCGCGGTCTCACCCTTGGGGTTCGACAGGATCTGGAACTTGTCGTCGGTCTGGAACGCCTGCACCTGTGTGCCCGAGAAGGACTCCATCATGTCGATGTCGCCGGCGCGCAGGGCGTTGCCGCGGCTGTCGGAGTCCGGGATGACCCGGAACTCGACCGAGTCCAGGTAGGGGTAGGCGGCCCCGTCCTTGTCCTTGCGCCAGTAGTTCGGGTTCTTCTTCACCGTCAGCTTGTTGCCGATGGTCCACTCGCCGAACACGAACGGCCCGGTGCCGATCGGGTGCAGGCCGTCGTTGCTCTCGAGCCAGTCGGCATCGGCAACCACGCCGAGCTGGGTGGCCAGCGACATCGGGTAGGTCACCCACGGTTCGTTGAGCTTGACCACGACCGTGTTGGTGTCCTCTGCGGTGTAGCCGTCGACCTTGATGTAGGCGCCGCCGGTCACCGGTGACTTCTTGAGGTAGGTCTGGTTGCGCACGATCGTGTCGGCCGTGACGGTCTTGCCGTTGTGGAGCTTGATGCCGGGGCGCAGCTTGATCTTCCACTCGGTGAACGTGTCGTTGTGCGAGTAGCTCTCGGCCAGGTACGGGTGGATCTCGGAGTTCTCGTCGAACGCGGTGAGCGTGTCGAAGATGGCGTGGGTCACCTCGAGGCCCGATGCGGCCCACTGGTTGGTGCTCGGGTTCCAGCCGTTGGTCTCGGCGACGAGGCCATAGACGAGGCGACCGCCGGCCTTGGGCTTCTCGTCGCTCTCGACGATCCCCTTGTTCTCCCGTGACACGGTGCCGTCGGTGTTCGCCCCGCTCGTGTTCGTGCTCGAGGTCGACGTGCACGCCACCCCGGCGAGCGCCACGGTGAGCAGGAGCGCGCCACCGGCGAGCACGCCGCGCCGGGATCGACCCGCGCGTCGGGAGCGTCCACCGCGGCGACGACCCGGGTCGGGGTCGTTCATGTCGGTTTCGGTCAAAGGCAAAGGTTCTGCGATCACGCCGGGTACCTTCCTGCTCGGTCGTCACTGACCCGTGTTCGTGCCGGTTGCAGTTCAACCGACATACGACATGCTGTCCCGTCGGCTGGTCAGATGAACGACGTTAGGTTCTCTCTCCGTGTTCGTGTGGTCACTGCAGAGAATGAGTCAGATGGCCCACACGCCCAATGAATCCGGGCTCAAACGCACGACACCGGGCCCCAGAAGGACCCGGCATCGTGTCGCTTTGGCCGGGAAAGAATATCTGGGCGCGCGCCTGAAACGACTCGACATCGTGTCGCTTCTACCGCAAATGGCCGGCGCTGAACGCTCACCCGACGACGTGACCGTCAGCGCGCCTTCAACCACAAATGACGTCTGGATTTCCCGCGCCGCACCAGCAGGCGGGGCAGTGTCACATGGCCTTGTGGATCAGCTTCGACTTCGTGGCGGTGTACGGCGGGTAGAGCAGCTTGGGGTCGGGCTTCTGTGGCTTGAGCAGCACCGACTTGTGGTGGCTGAACGCGTCGAATCCCGACTTGCCGTGGTACGCCCCCATGCCCGACGGACCCACGCCACCGAAGGGCATCGACGGCGAGCTGATGTGCAGGATCGTGTGGTTCACGCACGCCCCACCCGAGCTCGTCTGGGCCATCACCTGATCGACGGTGTCATGGGACGAGGTGAACAGGTACAGCGCCAAGGGCTTGGGCCGGTCGTTGACGAAGTCGATCGCGGCCGCGATGTCGTCGACGGCGAGCACGGGCAGCAACGGCCCGAAGATCTCCTCGTGCATGATCGGGGCGTCGAGATCGGGATCGAGGATGATCGTCGGCTCGATGTACTTCGTGGCCGCATCGGTGACGCCGCCGGTCGCGACGGTGCCGCCGGCCGTGTCGAGCAGCCCCTGCAGCCGGTTGAAGTGGCGGTCGTTGATGACGCGGGCGAAGTCCTTGCTCGCCTGGGGGTCGGCGCCGAGGAACTCGCGCTTGGCCTGGATCATCTTGTCCACCAGCTGGTCGCGGATCGACGCCTCGGCGAGCACGTAGTCCGGGGCGATGCAGGTCTGCGCCGCGTTCATGTGCTTGCCCCACATGATCCGGCGGGCGGCGACGTCCAGGTCGGCGTCGGCGGCGACGATGGTCGGGCTCTTGCCGCCGAGCTCGAGCACGACCGGGGTCAGGTGCTTGGCCGCCGCCTGCATGACGACGCGACCGACGTTGGTCGAGCCCGTGAAGAAGATGTGGTCGTACTGCAGCTCGAGCAGGGCGGTGGTCTCCTCGACGCCACCCTCGACGAGGGTGATCGTCTCGTTGTCGAGGTACTTCGGGACGAGGCGAGCCAGCACCGCCGAACACGCGGGTGAGAGTTCGGAGGGCTTGGCCACGATGCAGTTGCCCGCCGCGATCGCCGCCGCCATCGGGCTCAACAGGAGCTGGATGGGATAGTTCCACGGGGCGATGATCAGCGCGACGCCGAGCGGCTCGGGGATGATGCGGGCCTTCGCGGGCATCGCAGTCATCGTCGCGAAGACCTTGGTCGGCTTCGCCCACGAGCCCACGTGCTTGAGCAGGTGCTTGATCTCGGCCTTCGTGAAACCGATGTCGGCGCTGTAGGCCTCGAGCTCGTGACGGCCGAGGTCGTCGTGGAGGGCCTTGGTGAACGCGGCCTCGTTCTCGTCGAGCATGGCGAGCATCGCTTTCAGCTGCGCCTTGCGCCACGCCACGTCTTTGGTCCGCCCCGTGCGGAAGGTGGCTCGGAGGCCATCCACGAGCTCGGCGAAGCCGGCGGTGCTCGGGCCGGTCTCGGTGTCGGCGCGATCAACGGTGTCGGTCATGAGAGCCCCCTGCGGTCCTCGATGGGCCAGCGTGAACTGACGGTGTACGTAGCGTCCGATCGTACCGCGGCGACCGGAACCGCCAACCCGCTCCAGGTCAGGGTTGTTTCCGGGCGGTCCCACGTGAGGGAGCTGGGGCGATCCGCCAGCCGCGATCGACCGTCAGTCGTCGACGGACGCGGCGTCCAAGGTGATCGCGGGGGCGATGTCCGCGAGCAGCGCCACGAAGCGGTCGTAGCGGGCCTGGCTGTTGGCCCGCACGACCACGGTGGCCGCCGCCGGGCCCGCACCGCTCGGGGCCTGGTGCAACGACAGGGTCCCGCGCAGCCACTGCTGGCCGTCGAGCTCGATCGGCGCCGACCAGCGGTCGGTGACCGGTCCGAGCGCCGCCAGCTGGGCCGGGGTCTCCTGGCCGAACGCCGCCGGCAGGTCGGGGCGGGCGCCGATCGCGTCGGCCGCCGCGCTCGAGGCGGGCGCCTCGGTATCGGTCGGGGGTTCGAGGGGGAGGCGCTCGAGCTCGGGGCGCTGATCGAGCGCCGCGACCAGGGCACCGAGGTCCGCGACGGGGATCGGGGCGCACGCCCGGATGAACTCGAGGGGCTCGCCCTCGGCGGTCACCAGCCCCGCGTCGTGCGGGTGGTCCACGGCCTGGGCCTCGTCGTCATCGATGCCTGCGCCGTCCACGGTCACGGTAGCGAGCACCGGGCGCAACACGCGGGCGATGGTGCGAACTCGAGCGGACGGTTCCCGCGGCTGATCGGGCCGCAACGCCAGGGTCTCGGTCGCCGGGTCGGCGTCGGGGCCGTCGAGCGCGGCGAGCAGCGGATCGTGCATCGCCGCGGTGACCGGTACCAGGCCACCGAAGAACTGCTCGGTGTCCCCGGCCGGCGCGACGCGGGCGTACACCACGTCGCCGACCAGCGCCGTCGTGCTGTACGTGAGCTCGCGCACCTCGAGCAGGTCGCCGGACCGCTCGTTGCGGACGGTGACCGACCGGCCGGGATCGATGGCCGTCACCTCGAACAGCGAGCGGGGGATGGTCGCCCAGAGCTGCGCGAGCTCGAGCTCATCGGCGGGCAACAAGGGACCGCGGCAGGCGAGGAAGTCGTCCCACCCGCCGGCTTCGAACGCCACGATGTCGGCCACGACGGGATCGGTCATGGCGTAGGTCATCGAGTCGTAGGTGGTCTGCTCGACCGCGAGCAGCTCGTTGGCGACACCGACGAGCAGGTGCTGCCAGGCGCTGTCCTGGAGGTGGTCCACGGCCTTGCGCCACAGCCAGTAGGCGCGCTCGTCGAGCCCGAGGGTGGTCTGGCGCAGGTGGCACTGCTTGTACTTGCGCCCGGAGCCGCAGTAGCAGGGGTCGTTGCGGCCGAGGTCGGGGCGCGCCCGCGGGACCATCGAGGACAGCATCTGCAGCCACTCATCGGACTCGGGAACCCCGGCGCGCTTGGCCAGGCTGATGGCCAGCGGGGCGTCGCCGCGGTCCGACGCGTAGTGCGCCGCGAGCTCGAGCGCCGGGCGATACGCGCCGTTGGCCTCGATCGCGAGGTCGAGGAACCCCTCGACCTCCTCCACCTGTTGCTGGGTGTGCAACGCCTGGGCCATGAGCCAGGCGGCGCTCGCCCGGGCGGCGCGGTGCACCCGCGTGTCGGTCAGGCCGGCCGTGGCGTCGAGCAGGGCGGTGGCGAAGGCGGCGGTGGTGCGGGCCCGCTCGACATCCTGGCCGGCGACGTCGCTGAAGAACGCGTCGGCCACATCGGGGTCGGCCAGCCAACCCGCGGCGGTGGTGAGCACCGTGAGATCGGCGGGGTCCACCGCAGGATCGTCGGCGCCGGCCACCCCCGCATGCGCGTCGTAGACGACGAACAGGTCGTCGAGGTCGTCGGCCTGGTGCTGGGCGAGCTGGAAGAGCAGTGCGGCGCGCATCACCCGCTCGGGGCGCGTCGGCGGCGCCGCCGGGTCGGTGCCGAGGTCAGCGGTGGGCTCGGCGGCGTTGGCCTCGGCGGCGGTGGGGTCGGCGAGGGCGTCGGGAGTTAGGGCGTCGGGAGTGCTGGCGTCGGGCGTGGAGGCGTCGGGCATCGGCGTGGATCGTAGGCCGGTTGTCAGGTCGTGACGAAGAGGGCGGTGGGGTCCGCCGCGGGGCCGTCCTCGACCTCCCAGTGGCCCGCGGTCTTGCCCAGGCGGAACCAGTTGCCCTGGCGGGACAGGCGCAGCTGCACGGTGTCGAGGATCAACGTGTTGGCTCGCTGCTTGATCGGGCGGTGGTAGCTGCTGCCGGTGCGCAGGGTGCCCGCCGACGACGCGAGCAGCGCGGCGCGGCCCTCCTCGAGCTGGTCGGGCTCGGGTGTCCAGGTCTCGGTCAGGACCTCGAAGCCCTCTTCACCGCCGTGGCGCCACGCCAGGGCGTGGCGCACGAGGTGACGTGACGGCAGGTCGGCGCGGTCGACGAGCTGCGCGAACCGACGCGTGCCGAGCAGGGCGGCGGCGCGGCGCGCAAGGTCTCGTTCGAGCGTGAGGGCGAGGTCGCCGTCGCTCTCGCCCCGGCCCAGCGCCCAGGCGCGGGCGGCCGCGTCCGAGCCGAGCGCCAACAGGTCGTCGGCCGCGATGCCACTGGCGGCGGGCGGGTTCACCGCGAGCGGGGCGGGATGGCCCGGGCGGTGCGGCGGTGGGGGCCCGGGCAACGCCCAGAGGTCCTCGGCGCGCGGCTGGTCGTGAGCCCACGCGGCGCGGGCGGCAACCGACCCGGGTGCTCCGCGGCGCCCGTTGGTGGCCGGAGTCGCGCTCGCGCTCGCGCCCGACCTCGGCTCCGCCTCGTCGTCGGGGCTGCCGACGGCTGCAGGGGAAAGGAACCGTCGGCGCTCGCGCAGCGCGGCCCAGAGCTCTTCGCGCCCTCGGCCGCGCACGAGGAACAGGGCGAACGGGTCCTCATCCAGCACATCGGCCATCAGGTAGCAGACGGCCGCGGCGTGCTTGCACGGCACGGCCCAGTCGGGACACGAGCACGTGAGGCCGAGCTCGCCGGCGCCCGGCAGCAGATCCACCCCGACGGCGTCCGCGTCGGCGAGGACCTCGGGCAGCAGCTCGCCGTCGAGCAGCGCCGCCGCGTGCGCGGCCCGACCGGCGATGGCATCGATCACCCGCACCCACTCGTCCTCGGTGAACTCGCGCACCCGGATCGTGACCCGGTACGGACGGGCGCGCGAACCCTGCACCGGCGCCTCGATCGCGCCCGCCCGCACGGTGAGCGCGCCGACCTTCTGCTGGCGGGCGTAGGTCCGTCCCCGGGGCAGGCGGTTGGGGTCCAGGCGCGCGCGCTGCTCGAGCGCGTCGATCCACGCACGTCCCCACCACGTGGCGCCGAACTCGCGGCGCTTCATTCGTCGCCCCGGCTGAGCGCGACGAGCTCGGCCAGATCCGCATCGGTGAGCTCACCGATCCAGCCCTCGCCCGTGCCGACCACGGCGTCGGCGAGATCCCGCTTGTTCGCCAGCAAGGTCGCGATGCGATCCTCGATGGTGCCCTCCGAGATGAGGCGGTGGACCTGGACGGGCCGATCCTGACCGATGCGGTACGCCCGGTCGGTGGCCTGGTCCTCGACCGCGGGGTTCCACCACCGGTCGAAGTGCACGACATGGGTTGCGCGCGTGAGGTTGAGGCCGGTGCCGCCCGCTTTCAACGAGAGCAGGAAGATCGGGACCTCGCCCGCCTGGAAGCGGTCGACCATCCGCTCGCGTTGGCTGACCGGGACGGAGCCGTGGAGGAAGAGCGACTCCAGCTGCTGGTCGCGGAGGTGTTGCTCGAGCAGGCGGCCCATGCTCACGTACTGGGTGAACACCAGGACCGAGTCGCCCGCGTCCACGATCGTGGCGAGCAGCTCGTCGAGGGCGGCGAGCTTGCCGGAGCGGCCCGCCAGCGGCCCGGACTGCTTGAGGTAGAGGGCGGGATGGTCGGTCACCTGCTTCAACGCGGTCAGGAGCTTGAGCACGAGACCTCGCCGGGCCACGCCCTCCGCCGCGGTGATCTGATCCATCGTCTCGCGCACGACGGCCTCGTACAGCGTCGCCTGCTCGGCCGTGAGCGGCACGATCTCGTCGGTCTCGGTCTTGCGGGGGAGCTCGGGGGCGATGCCCGGATCGATCTTGCGGCGCCGCAGCAGGAACGGCCGGACGAGGCGGGCGAGCCGCTCGGTGGCCTCGGGGTCGCGGTGGCGCTCGACGGGGACCGCGACGTTGCGGCGGAAGGGCTCGAGCGGGCCGAGCAACCCGGGCGTGGTCCAGTCGAGGATCGCCCACAGCTCGGTGAGCCGGTTCTCGACCGGGGTGCCGGTGAGGGCGAGGCGGGCCTCGGACGGGATGAGGCGCAGCTCGCGGGCGGTGCGGGCGAGCGGGTTCTTCACGTGCTGGGCCTCGTCGGCGACCACCAACCCCCAGGTGAGCTCGGCGAGCGCCGGGCGGTCACGTCGCACCACGCCGTAGGTCACGAGCACGACCTCGTTCGGGGCCAGATCAGCCAGGCTGCGCTCACCCCCGTGGTAGCGCCGCACCGGGACACCGGGTGCGAAGCGGTGGAGCTCGCGCTCCCAGTTGCCGAGCAAGGAGGTGGGGCAGATCACGAGCGTCGGCGCCGAGGACACGCCGGTGTGGTGGCGGTGCACGTGCAGCGCGATGAGCTGGATGGTCTTGCCGAGGCCCATGTCGTCGGCGAGACAGCCCCCGAGGCCGAGCGATGTCATCTCGGCGAGCCACGCGAGGCCTCGTCGCTGATAGGGGCGGAGGGTGGCCGTGAGCCCGGGTGGCTCGGGCAGCTCGCGGTGGTCCCGCTCGGCGTCGAGGCCGCGCAGGCGCTGGGCGAGCGTGGCGAGCACGCCTTCGACCTCGACCTCGTAGTCGTCCTCGTCGATGCGGAGCGAGCCGGCGAGGGCCGCGCCGAGCGCGTCGCTGGCGCGGACGCGTCCGGGGCCGCGCCGCATGCGGGCGAGCAGCGCGGGATCGGCGGCCACCCACTGGCCGCGGAGGCGGACGAGCGGCCGCTTCGCCTCGGCCAGGGTGTGGAGCTCGTCGGGGGTGAGGGCTTCGCCGCCGAGGCTCACCTCCCAGCGGTAGGTGAGCACGGCGTTCAGGTCGAGGCCGGAGCCGACGACCGCCGCCGGACTCGGCGTGGCCGCGCTGACCACGGCCTTCACGTCGACCGCGCTGGTGGTGAGGGTCTTGGGCCACAGCACGTCGAACCCCGCGGCGGCGAGGTCGTCCGCGACCGGCCCGAACAGGTCGACGGCCTCGGCGTCGTTGATCTCGAAGTCGGTGGGCCGCGCCTCGGCCAGGGCCCGACCCAGCGGAGCCCACACCTTGGCGCCGCGGTGCAGCGCCAACAACAGGTCGGCCTCGGCGGTCGCGCCGAGACGGGCGAGCACGGCGTCGGGCGCATCCCACAGGTCGGCGGTGTCGACGACGAGGGAGGGATCGCGCTGGCTGCGCAGCTGGAGGGTGGCGTGGATGGAGCGGGTGTCGTCCTCGGGCAGGTCGAGGCGCAGCACCGGACGCGCGCCGTGCTCCTGGCTGCCGAGACCGTGGCCGGTCAGGTCCAGCCAGTCGCGATGGGCGGACATGTCGGTGGGCGCGACCTCGGCGGTCGCGGCGTAGGCCGGCCGGGCACTGACACTGGCGGCGGCGGCCGTGCGGACCATCGTGTCGGCGATGGCGTCGTAGAGGCCGCGCACCGCGGTGGCGGGGTCCAGCACGCCGAGCGGCCGCGAGCCGGCGATCGCGATCGCGTGCGCCGCGGTCGGGAAGATGGCGAGCAGCGCGGCGAGGCGCTCGTCGTCGGCCGCGTCGAGGGGACCGGCCCGCCACGTGTCCCAGCCGGCGTCGGTGATGCCGGGGTAGAGCCGGCCCCGGGCCACGAGGTCGCTGCCGAGGCGGGCTGCCACGACCCACGCCGCGAGGGAGGCCGTCGTCTCCGCGGTCGGGGTGAACCCGACGAGCCACGGGATCGCGTCGGTCATCGTGACGAGTCGGGCCGGCACCCGGCGCCGGCGGACGGTGACTGGGTCGCGGGGCCCGGGCCCAGTGTCGGGCGCAGGTCCGAGCGCGGGGTCCCGATCGGGGACCGGTGAGGGCGGTGGCGCGCCGCCCCGGAAGCCGGTCGGGACCACCAGATCCAGGTCGGTCGTCGGCGCGTCCCAATCCGGCAGCCCGCCGGGATGCCAGAGCGCGAGCGTCGACGCCCGGGGCGGATCGGCAGGCACGAACACGGCCTCGGCGACCCGCGCCGGCACCGACGCACGCGCCTTGGCGCGGCGCGGGCCGGGGACGGTCGCGAGAGGGGACATCCCCACGACGCTACCGTCCTGGACCACGGCCCCAGACAAGGGGTCGTGGCCGTGGTTCAGGCGCCCGGCGCGTTGTCGTCGATGACGGCGAGCATCTCGTCGCCGTAGTTCTCGAGCTTCGCGGGTCCGATCCCGCTGATCTTGAGCAGGTCCGCCGGCGTGCGCGGCACCACCGCGGCGATCTGCACGAGCGTGCGGTCGTTGGCGACCACGAAGGCGGGGACGCTGTCCTGGCGGGATCGTTCCCGGCGCCACGCCTTGAGCGCGTCGAGCAGGGCGTCGTGGCCGGGTGGCAGGTCGGTGGCACCGGTCGCGCCGCCCTTGGCGGCCGACCCGCCGGCGCTTCCCCCGGATCGTCCCCCCGCGGCGACCAGACGGCGGGGTCGGCCGTCGACGCGCACCTCGGAGCCGAAGGCCACCGAGAACACGGCTTTGCCGGCGCGCAGCCGCGCGTGGTCCGCCTCGACGGCCTCGATCTCGCACTCGTGCCCGCCCCAATCCACGGTGAGGCCGGTGGCGGCCGCGAGGGCGGGGATGTCCTTGCGGCCCGCGCTGGACCGGGCCGCGTCGGTCGCGCCCGCCGTAGCGGCGGTGCGGAGCTCGCCCGGTGCCGGCAGCGGCGGTGCCGGCTCGTGGAGCTCGGTGAGGAACATCGACGGATGGGCGCGGTCGGGCACGAGGACCAGCGACTGCTGGCAGCGGGTGAGGGCGACGTGGAAGACGCGCCGCTCCTCCTCGATGTCGGTGCTGAGGTGGTGCGGGAACAACCCCTGGGTGACGTCGTGGACGATCACGTGGGGCCATTCGAGGCCCTTCACCTTGTGCACCGTGGACAACTGCACCCCATCGCCGTCGCGTCCGCCGGCGAGCACCTCGGGAAGCCAACGGCCGAACGACGTCGGATCGGGGTGGAGGTGGCCGAGCGAGATGAGCGCCCGCAGGTCGTCGGAGTGGGCAGTGGCGTTGCGGCCCCGATGCGCGGCGTCGAGGGTCTGCATGGCCCGATCGAGGCCGATGTCGGTGCGGACGAACTCGAGGATGGTCGCGGTCGATGTCGAGGAGCGGCGGGCGAGCGCGGCGATGCGCTCGATGTCGGTCACGAACGCGGTCACCTTGTCGGCGTCCTTGTCGTTCTTGAGCCGCCCGGCGAGCCGGAGCAGGCCCGCGGTGTCGTGCTGATCGGCCATCCACTCGATCAGCTTGGGCGACAGGCTGCGGCCCGGGCGTCGGACCGCGCGTTGCACGTGGGCCTGGCCGAGGCGTCCGCCGCTGGTGGCGATGGCGAGCCACGACAGCGCGGCCGCCACGCCCGTGCGCTCGAGGAAGCGGGCCCCGTCGCGGTTGGCGCACGGGATGCCGCGCTCGAACAGCGCGGCCTGGATCGGGGCGAGCGTGGTGTTCACCCGGGTGAGGACCACGATGTCGGCGGGCGCCGCTCCCGCGCCGAGGAGCGCCGCGATGTGCTCGACGGTCCGCTCGGCGGGCTCGTCGTGGCCGTCGATCGTGATGGCCTGCGTGTCCGTCGACTCCGGGGCGGTGCGGCCCGAGCGGATCGTCTTGGGGACGCGCGCCCGGTTGTACGACAGCAGGTTCGACGCCGCCGCCACCACCGCCGGTGGGCAGCGGTAGTTCACCTCGAGGGCGTGGTGGGTGGCGCCGGGGACGAACTGGTCGAAGTCGAGGAGCCAGCGCGGTGACGCGCCGGAGTACCCGTAGATGGTCTGGTCGTCGTCGCCCACCCCGAAGATGTCGACCTCGGGCCCGGCGAGGAGGCGCAGTAGCAACAGGTGCGCGGGGGTGAGGTCCTGGAACTCGTCGACCATCAGCAGGCGGCACACCTGCTGGGCCTGCCGGCGGGTCGCCGGCTCGGCCACGAGCACCTCGATGGCTCGGTAGATCTGGTCGTCGAAGTCGACCGCGCCCTGTTGGGCGAGCGCCCGGCGGTAGCGCGGGAACACATCGACCAGCCCATCGACGTCACCACCGAAGTCGGTTTCGACCTGGTGAGGGGCGCGCAGGCCGAGTCGCACCGCCGACAGCGCGTCGATCCAGGCGGCGGCGGGATCGGTGTTGGCCCGGCGCGGGAACGAGACCAGTTCACCGAGGAGCCGGCGCACCGCGAGCTCGTCGATCGTGCGGAGGCGCTCGCCCCGGTCACGGAACCCGTGGCCGCCGTTGAGCACCGCCAGCGCCAGCGCGTTGAGCGTCTGGATCTGGAGTCCGGGCAGATCGGTGGTGCGGGCCTCCATCTCGAGCTGGGCCCGCTTGTTGAACGCCACCATGGTGACCGCGGCGGCAGGGATGTGCTTCGAGCCGAGCAGGAAGCGCGCCCGCTCGGTGAGCACGCGGGTCTTGCCGGAGCCGGCGGGGGCGACGATGCGGGCCCGCCCGCCCGGCTCGGCCACCGCTTCGAGCTGATCGGGGGCGAGCGCGGCGCGGGGGAGCGCCGGGTCCGGGGGAACGAGGGAGCCGCGCTCGATCGCCACCCGGGGGAGCACGACCACGGCGTCGGCCGACCCCGGCGCGGCGGGGGGACGGCTCGCACGCGGATCGAGCGGGTCGACGGGTAGGTGCAGGGGCCCGCCGTCGCACCAGGCCGGGCGGCCTTCGGCCAGGCCGACCTCGCCGGCGGTGACGGGCGCGCCGGCGGGCACCGGGGTGGCCCCGGCGGCCTGCGCCGCCTCGGCCCACGGCCAGAACGGGGCTTCCGGATCGCGGGCGTCGACCGCGTTGGCCGTGAGGAGCTGCCACGCCGCGTCGGCCGCGAACTCGAACTCGACCGGCAGGCTCCAGACATCGACGGCGGTGAGGGCCTCGGCCGGCGGGATCATCGCCGGGGGCACGCGGTACACGACTCGGCGGCGTTCGAGGAACGCGTCACGGGCCACCCCGAGCAGCCCCGCGGGATCGCCCGCGTCGAGGTCGACCACCACATCGGCGGCGCCGAGCCACGGCTCGGGCACCGGGGCGCCCGGGGGGAGCAGCAGGGCGCGGCCGAGCGCATCAGGCCCGGCGAGCTGCACCCAGTCGATGGGCCCGGTCGCGGTGCGGCGCCACACCGGCGCGGCGACTGCCGCCGCGCCCCGCCCGCTGGTGCCGCCGGCCCCGCCCGTGGAGCGGGGACTCGGGGCCGGCCCCGGACGGCCGGCTGCGCCGCGTTCGGGCGAGGTGCTCCGCCCGGTGGTGGTGGCGCGCCGGGTGGCGCCGCGCGCCGGGGCGTAGCGACCTGGTGCGCTCCGGTCGAACGAGCCGGAGGGCTCGGTCACGGGCGGCTCGTCGTCCATCCAGAGCGTCGGATCCGGCCGGTCCTCGTCGTCGTGCGCCCGGGCCGCCGCGACCTGCTCGGGCCGCCCCTTGGTCAGCTGGCTGCCGGGGTTGGTCAGTGCGAGGTGGCGGGCGTGCGCGAACGCCTCGGTGCGCGACGGGTGGCGCGTGGTGTCGCTTCCGGCGACGACGACCCAGCCGTCGTCCTGTTCGTACCAGTAGATCTCCATCGTCGGGTCAGGCCTGGTGGATCTGGGTGCGCCGGTCATAGCGCGCGGGGTCCGGCCGCCACCCCTCGGTGACCTGCGCGATGGTGGGCAGGTCGTCCTCGTCGTCGGGGAAGACGACCACCACGAGGAGCAGACCGTCCTCGTCGAGCTCCTCGATGAGCTCGTCGAACTCGCCGACCCCGAGCACGAACTCGGTGCCCACCGACGTGGGGGCGACCAGCACCTCGAGCTCGCGATCCTCGCGGGAGGCGGTGAGGTAGGGCGGCTCGTCGCGCTCGTCGAGGGCCCAGCCCAGGTCCAGCAGGTGCGCGGCGGCGACCTCCTCGGCCTCGGCCAGGATCGCTTCGGCTTCGTGCTCGTCGGGCCACAGGTCGTTCTCGTCGAGGTGGGTCTCGAGGGCGTCGTACATCGCCGGCGTGAGGGCGAGGGGGCTGCCCATGCGTGGCGCCCGGAAGATCTCGGCGTCGGCGAAGCGGGGATCGTCGGCGAGCACGCCCCGCGCGATCGGCTCGGGGAGGACCTGCAGGTCCACGCCGATGTGCAGGGTCCGCTTGGTGCGCTCCTCGTCCGAGGGCCAGAAGCCGTCGTCCTCGCTCGTGGCCTCGTACGGCTCGGTCGTGATCTCGCCGATGGCCCAGAGCCCCGGCGTCGGGTCGGCCCCCTCGGCCCCGGTGATCCACAACACGCACGGGTCGCCGGGCGCCATGAGCTCGACGCGGTAGCTGTCGGTGAGGCTCCAGGAGTCGATCTGGCCGCCGGCATCGATGAAGCCGATGATGTCCCAGACGTCGGGATGGGCCTTGAGGAGCCAGGCCCCGATCGGGGTGCCGTCACGGAGGTGGCCGATGCTGCGCATGCGTGCACTGTACGGCGGCGCGGTGACAGCGGTAGAACGTCGGGGTCCCATGCAGCCCAACATCGACTTCATCACGCCGCACCTCGCCACGGGCGGTGACCTCCACCCCGACGAGGTGCTGGCGACGAGCCAGGTCCGCCACCTGCGCTCGGTGGGCATCACCCACATCGTGGACTGCCGCCTCGAGTGGACCGACCGCGTGTTCGTGGCGCGGATCGAGCCCACGCTGGCCTACCTCGACAACGGCGTCGATGACGACGGGGGTCGGATGCCGAGCGGTTGGTTCGACCGCGGGGTGGCGTTCTACCTCGCCGCCCGGGCCGACCCGCACGCCAAGGTCTTCGTGCACTGCCACATGGGGATCAACCGCGGTCCGTCGCTCGCGTACCGCCTGCTGCTCGAGGACGGCGTGGATCCGATCGACGGACTGGATCGGATCCGGGCGGCTCGGCCGATCGCCGGCCTGCTCTACGCCACGGACGCGCTGGCCCACTTCCACCGCGCCCGCGGTGTGCCGATCGCGCGTCAACGCCAAGAACTGCTCGCCTGCAAGCGGTGGTTCGTCGACAATGACATCGATGTCCGAACGATCGTCCGCCGGATCCGGTCGGCCGAGGGTCCGCCCCGGCGCTGACGCCCGTGGCCCCCGCCGGCGTGCCATCGACCGGCCGGATGACAGGTTCTCGAAAGGAACGTACTATCTCTCCCATCGGGGGAGATGGTTGGGAGGCGCGGTGGGCGGCTGCACGGTGATGCTTCGAGGGGACCGGTGTTGACGCATGCCCGCTGAGCCGGCGCGCCAAGACGACCGGGACGACCTCGGCGACATCGGGGACCTCGACCAGCGGCTCGACCTGCTCGCCCGACTGCCCGGCGACGTCCTCTGCGTGGTGGACGAGGGTGGCCGGACCACGTATGTGAGCGCCTCGGTCGAACGGACCTTCGGCTACACGCCCGAGCGCTTCATGGCCATCGCCAGCTCGGTCGAGCTGATCCATCCTGATGACGTGGCCGCGTTGGGGACCCTGTGGGTCGACGTGCACGCGGCGCGCGACGTGGAGGTCCGGGGCGAGTTCCGGCTCAAGATCCCCGATGGGTCCTGGCGCTGGGCCGAGGTCATCGCGATCAATCGGATCGACGATCCGGCCATCGCCGGCGTGGCCCTGAACTTCCGTGACATCACCGAGCGCCGCGAAGCCGAGCGGGCCCTGCGGGAGAACGAGGAGCTGCTCCGGACGATCACCAACGGCATGACCGATGTCCTCGTGCTCGTCGACGGCATCGGGCTGGTGCGTTGGTGCAGCCCGTCCGTGCACCAGGTGCTCGGCTACGAACCCGAGACGGTGGTGGGGGCGAGTCTGCTCGACTTCGCCCATCCCACTGACGTCGCCGGCGCGCTGCCGGCGCTGACGCGCATGATCGCCGGGCAGGACGTCGTCACCCCGTTCATCATGCGGGCCCGGCACGCCTCGGGCGAGTGGCGCTACATCGAGGCGTTCTCCCGCCACCTGGCGGCCGACGCGTCCCAGGACGGGTCGGTGCTCAGCCTGCGCGATGTCACCAAGCGCGTGGTCGCCGAGCGGGCGCTCGCCGCCAGCGAAGCGCGCTTCCGGGCGTTCGTCGAGTCGAGCAAGGACCTCACCGGCGTCATCGACGACCACGGCCGCATCACCTGGCTGCCCCCCTCGGTCACCGACATGCTCGGCTTCCTGCCCGAGGAGCTGATCGGGACGCAGGCCTTCGACCTGATCCATCCCGACGATGCGGAACAGGCGATCGCTCGTTTCGGTCACGTCACCGAGGTGGGCGCCGGCAAGGTGGACCCGCTGACACTGCGGGTCAAGTGCAAGGACGGGAGCTGGCTCACCGTCGAGGGCATCGGATCGCTGCTTACCGACGCGGACGGCGTGGTCGACAGCATCTTGATCAACGTGCGCGACGTCACCTGGCGCCTCCACGCAGAAGAGGCCGTTCGCCGCAGCGAGGCGCGCTTCCGCGCGGTCGTGTCGGGCAGCTTCGACGTGACTGCGCTGGTGGACCGGATGGGCACCGTGCAGTGGATCACGCCGAACGCGGAGCACCTGCTCGGCTGGAACGCCGAGGACGTGGTCGGTCGCAACGGCCTGGACTTCATCCACCCGGACGACATCGAGTTCGTCACGGCTGAGCTCATCTCGTTCGCCGAGGGTCGCGGCGTCCCGAGCCCCACGCCCATCCGCATGTTGCACCGCGATGGCAACTGGCGCGACGTCGAGATCGTGGGATCGAACTTCCTCGATCATCCTGACATCAACGGCATCGCGGTGAATCTGCGCGATGTGGCCGAACGGCTGACCGCCGAGCGCGAACGGCAGCGTCTCACCGACATCTTCAGCCTCACCAGTGACCTCGTGGCCGTCACGACTGTGGAGGGCGAACTGGTCTACCTCAACGATTCGGGTCGTCGCTTCTTCGGCCTCGAACCCGACACCGACCTGACGACCTTCGACCTCGCCGGGCACATCGCGAGCGCCAGCCTCGCCCGCATGGTGGCCGAGGTCATGCCGGCGATCGACCAGGGCGGGTCGTGGGGTGGAGAGGTCGAGTTGATCCGGGCGGACGGCACGATGGTGCCCATGCTCGGTCAGTTGCTCGCCCACCGGGACGCGACGGGCTCGATCGAGTGCTTCTCGGGGGTGCTGCGCGACATCGGCGAGCGCAAGAGCTTCGAACGACAGCTCGAGCACGAGGCCACCCACGACCCGCTCACCGGGCTCCCGAACCGCACCCTGCTGCTCGACCGCCTCGAGATCGCGCTCGCTCGGGCGCGACGGCGCAACACCGCGGTGGCGGTGCTGTTCTGCGATCTGGATCACTTCAAGGTCGTCAACGATTCGATGGGCCACAGCTACGGCGACCTCGTGCTGCGCGAGGTCGCCCGCCGGCTCGAGACGGAGCTGCGTCCGGGCGACACGGTGGCTCGCTTCGGAGGCGACGAGTTCGTGATCCTGTGCGAGGACATCGAGTCGCCGAACGACGCGGTGATCATCGCCAAGCGCGCCGACCACGCGATGAGCACCGCATTCGCGCTCGACGGACACGATGTCTATGTGGGCGTGTCGGTCGGGATCGCGATCGCGTCGGGGAGCACGCGCCACATCGCGGATCCCGAGACGTTGATCCGCGACGCTGACGCCGCGATGTACCGCGCGAAGGCTCGCGGCCGGGGTCGGTACCAGGTGTTCGAGCCGGGCATCGGCGCGCAGGCGGTCGATCGGTTCGACCTCGAGAACGCGCTGCGGCGGGCGCTGCAACAACGCGAGCTCGATGTGCACTACCAGCCGGTCATCGAGATCGCCTCCGGGTCCCTGGTGGGGGTCGAGGCGCTGGTGCGGTGGGACCACCCCCAGCGCGGCCAGCTGCTGCCGGGCGAGTTCATCTCCCTGGCCGAGGAGACGGGCATCGTGCTGCCGCTGGGGGAGTGGGTGCTCGAGGAGGCGTGCCGCCAGATGCGCGTGTGGGACGAGCTGCACAACGGTCGATCGCCGGGCACGCTCGCGGTGAACCTGTCCGCCCGGAAACTGGGCCATCCCGAGCTGATCGGCCAGGTGGAACGCGCGTTGGCGGCGAGCTTGCTGGCCCCGGAGCGGTTGCACCTCGAGGTCACCGAGAGCGTGCTCATGGACGATGTCGAGAGCTCCGAGGCGATCCTGCGCAGCCTCAAGGAGCTGGGGATCAACGTGGCGGTGGATGACTTCGGCACCGGCTACTCGTCGTTGTCGTACCTGCGCCGGTTCCCGGTCGACAGCCTCAAGGTCGACCGCTCGTTCGTCGACGGGCTCGGCTCCGAGCCCGAGGACACCGCGATCGTCGCCGCCATCGTGAACCTCGCGCACACGCTCGGCCTGCACTCGGTCGGTGAAGGCGTCGAGACCGCAGAGCAGTTCGAGCAGCTCCGTGAGCTCGGCTGCGACATGGCCCAGGGCTACTTCCTCGCCCGTCCCATGCCCGCCGCCGAGCTCACCAAGATCCTCCTCGCCACCCCCGACCCCTGACCCCGCCCCCTGACCCCGACCGAGGAACGCGTTCTCGGCTACGTGGTGGCCCCTGTATTCGGGTTCTCGGCTATGTGGTGGCCCCGAACACCGAGTTCTCGGCTATGTGGTGGCCCCGAACACCGCGTTCTCGGCCACGTGGTGGCCCGAACACCGCGTTCTCGGCTATCGGTTGGCCCCTGTTGCCGGGATCTCGGCTCCGCTGCGGGTCGGCCGTCCGACAGATCGTGGCCGACCCGCCGCTCGACCGTCGACGCTCAACCGGGATGGTAGGTCGGCGAACGGGCTGCGACCTTCAAACGCCGGCGGTCGGGGTTTCGCGCTGGACGACCTTGTCGAGAACGCGCAGGTAGGGGCCGTAGGGGAGCCGAGAACGCGCAGGTTGGGGCCACCACGTAGCCGAGAAGGCGCAGGTGGGGGCGGTGGGGTAGCCGAGAAGGCTGGGTGGCTGTGATCTCAGGGGTCGGCGCGGGCGACGTCGACCGAGACCTTGAGCTCGTGCTCGCTGGCGCCGGAGAACACCACGCCCTTGAGCGGGGTGACGTCGGCGTAGTCGCGGCCCCACGCGGTGGTGATGTAGCGCTCGTTCGGGATCCGGTCGTTGGTGGGATCGAGGTCCAGCCAGCCGGTGTCGGGCAGGAAGACTGCGAGCCACGCGTGGCTCGCGTCGGCACCGACCAGCTTCGCCCGGCCGGGCGGCGGATCCGTCTCGAGGTACCCGCTGATGTAGCGCGCCGGGAGTCCCAGCGAGCGGAGGCAGCCGATGGCGAGGTGGGCGAAGTCCTGGCACACGCCGTGGCGGCGCTGGAGCACCTCGCCCACGCTCGTGGCGATCGTGGTGCTGCCGGGCCGGTAGTCGAAGTCGGTGTGGATGCGCGAGGTGAGCTCGACCACCGAATCCAGGATCGGCCGCCCCGGCCCGAACGACGGTGCGGCGTAGGCGGCCAGCGCCGGCGACGCCGCGACCAGGGGCGAGTCGAGCAGGTACTGACGGGACGTGATGACCTCGGGGTCGTTCTCGCCGCGGAGCCGGGCCAGGGGCAGCTGGCCGCCGTGATCGACGACCTCGACCACGCTGGTGGCGGTCACCGACAGGACCGTGTGGGGTTCGTGGATCGAGAAGAAGCTCGTGCGGTTGTCGAAGAAGTCGTAGTGCTCGCGGTAGTCGAGCGGTGGGGGTGACACGACGAGCTCGCTCGACAGGCACACCTGATAGGGCAGGCGGCGCGGCACGAGGTGCGCCTCGCTGTAGGAGGACGACACGCTGGCGTCGTAGGTGTATTCGGTCTGGTGCGTGATCTTGTAGTTCACGGCATGGCCGTCCCGAGGGTGTCGCCCATGGCGTCGGGCTGGCCGGCGACCATGGTGTGGCGGGGCGCCAGGTGGGTGAAGTGCGCGTGGTCGATCGCGATCGACGTCTCGGCCAGCTGGGCCGCGGTGGCCCGCAGGAACGCGGTCAGCTCGGTCCGCGGGATCTCGGCCAGGGCCTCGGTGTCGGCCACCCGCAGCCGGGTCGAGAGCTCGAGCACCAGGCGTTCCTCCTCGGTGAGGCGGGGTTGGGGCAGGCGGGGGAGCTCGGCGATGTCGACCTTCAGCCGGTCGAGCTGGTAGGCGAGGCTGCGCGGGTTCGTGACGTCGAGGAGCAACAGGTCGAGCACGGTGTCGACCGACGCCTGCGAGCGGTAGCGCCGGCGGTAGGTGATGATGCTCTCCGCCGAGATCAGCAGCGACTCGAGCAGCAGGTTGTTGGTGACGGTCGAGTCGGTCGGCACGACCATGGCGCCGACGAGGTTGGTCAGCTGGATGCCGCGCTCGATGCGGCGCCCGGCGTCCATGAACCGCCAGCCGGGGTCGCGCACCATCGACTCGGTGGCGAGGCCCGCCAGGGCGAGGAGGCTGCGGATGACCGACGCGAGGACAGGCTGGAGGATCGTGGCCACGTCCGCGCGTGGATCGGTGAACGCCTCGTGCAGCGACGCCAGGTCGTGATCGAGCGGGCCGAGCGCCAGCCACGTGTCGTTGGACAACTGATCGCGCACCGCGTTGGCCGCGGCCAGCATGGAGACGAGCGAGGACGTGAGGCTGTTGGGCAGCTTGGGATCCGCCACCATCGACAGCAGCTCCGCCTGGCGATCCGCGGATCGGGTGGGGCGGCCGGTGAGCGCGAACAGCAGCGCGTCGATGCAGCCGACCGATGTGGTCTCGAGGATCGTGCGGGTCAGGCGCACCGATCCTTCCGCCCGCTCGGCGTACCGGCCGAGCCAGAACAGGTTCTCCGCGGCGCGGGATGGCATCGAGCCGGCGGCGTCGATCACCGCGACTCCCGAGCCGCTGTGCAGGCCCAGGCCGCTCGGGCGTTCCTGCTCGGACGCGAGCACCCACGTGTCCTTGGAGGCGCCGCCGAGCTGGGCCGACACGAACTGATCGTCGGGCGAGGCCGAGACGCGGGTCAACCCACCGGGCATCGCGACGTACGTGCCGTCGCGGGCGACGGTGAACGCCCGGAACATCGCGTGCCGGGCGCCGATGCCGGCCCCGTCGAGGCACGGCACCGACGAGTAGGCCACACGCGGCTGGGCCACGTACAGGTAGGGCTTGGCCTCGATGCGCGCCGTCAGCTCGGCGCGCTGGCCGGGGGAGAGCTCCCACCCGTTCGCCGAGGCGCGGGCCGAGCGGCGCCCGATCGGCTTCACGATGAGGTCATCGAGTTGGGAGAGCACGAAGGACCGCTCGTCGGCGTTGCCGCACCACCAGGTGGTGACCGACGGGAGGCGCAGCGGCTGGCCGAGCAGCGCTTCGGCGATGCGCGGCAGGAAGGGCAGCAGGCCCGGGTTCTCGAGCACGCTCGCGCCGAACCCGTTGACCACCGAGACCGTGCCGCGGCGGGCCGCTTCGACCAGTCCGGGCACACCGAGCTGGGAGTTGGGCTTGAGCTCGAGCGGATCGCCGTACCACCCGTCGACGCGCCGCAGGATGACGTCGACCGGTTCGAGGCCGCCGAGGGATCGCAACCACACGCGACCGGCCTGCACGGTGAGGTCGGCGCCCTCCACGAGGGAGTAGCCGAGGTACCGGGCCAGGTACGCGTGCTCGAAGTAGGTCTCGTTGAGCGGGCCGGGGGTCAGGACGACGACGCGGGGATCCTCGACCCCGGCGGGGGCGAGGCTGGCGAGGGACGCCCGCAGGGCGCGGAAGAACGGGGCAAGCCGGTGGACCTGGGCGTCGCGGTAGATCGAGGAGAAGACGCGGGACACCACGTTGCGGTTCTCGAGCGCGTAGCCCGCCCCCGATGGTGCCTGGGCGAAGTCGCCGAGGACGACGAGGCGCCCGTCGGGGTCCCGGGCCAGGTCCGCCGCGTAGGAGATGAGCTGGTGCGAACCGGGCAGCCGGATCTGGTCGCACTGACGCAGGAAGCCGCGGTGGCCGTACACGATCTCGAGCGGCAGCAGGCCCTTGCGGACCAGCTCACGCGGCCCGTACAGGTCGGACAGGATCAGGTTGAACAGCTCCGCGCGCTGGATGATGCCGCGCTC
>JBBQHT010000029.1:0-25841 GCA_038324235.1 Acidimicrobiales bacterium | reverse complement strand
GCACCGCCGGTGGTGGGCGGGGCGACCGGCACGACCTGGGGCGCGGGCGGCGCCGGGCGGGCGGGCTCGTGGAGATCCTGACCGCCGAGGCATCGCTCGCGCAGCAGCGCTGCATCGCGGGTGGCCTCGGGGCGGCCGGTGTGCGACCGGGCGATCGTGTGGTGTTGGCCACCTCGTCGTCGGGACTGATGCTCTCGGGGATCCTCGGGGCGCTGCGCCGCGGGATCGTCCCGGTGCTGTTGAACGGCGGCCTGCTCGATCACGAGCGGGCGCTGCTGGTCGAGGATGCGCAGGCGCGACTCGTGGTCGACGATGCTGCGCTGGCCGCGCTGGCCACGGCGGCGCCGGTCGATCTGGCGCCGTACCCCTTGGCCCGACCCATGCACTACACCTCGGGCACGACGGGCACACCGAAAGGCGTGTGGACCGGGGTGCTGGACGAGGCCGACGCGGCCGCCCTGGCTGCGGAGGAAGCCGAGCTCTGGGGGTTCGAGGCGGCGGACCGACACCTCGTCTGCTCACCGTTCCACCACTCCGTCGCGATCCGCTTCGGGGGCGGGACGCTGCTCGCCGGGGGCACGGTCGTGATCCTCGGGCGGTTCGATGCAGCCGTCGCCGCCCGAGCGATCGAGGCGCACCGTCCGACGACAGCGTTCATGGTGCCAGCCCACCTGCAGCGGTTCTTCGCGCTCGACCAGCGTCCCGCGCTCAGCTCGTTCCGGTTGCTGGCCCATGCCGGTGCGCCCTGCCCGGAGTCGCTCAAGCTCGATGCGATCGCGGCGTTCGGCGCGGACGTCCTGTGGGAGTTCTACGGCTCGACCGAGGGCCAGTTCACGGCGTGCGCCGCCCGCGAGTGGCTGGACCACCCCGGTACCGTCGGTCGGGCCCGTCCGTTCCGTCACCTCGCGGCGGATCCCGATGGCACGATCTGGTGTGACGTGCCCGCGTACGGCCGGTTCTCCTACCACGGCGATCCCGCGAAGACCGACGCGGCCTGGCGGGCCGCGACCGGAGCGACGGTCAGCGGGGCCGACGGCACCACGCTCGCGTCGTTCGGCGCCTTCACCGTCGGCGATCTCGGGCGACTCGATGCGGACGGCTACCTCTTCCTCGACGGACGCCGGGACGACCTCATCATCACCGGCGGCATCAACGTGTACCCCGCCGAGATCGAGGGCGCGCTGCTCGAGCTCGACGGCGTCGAGGGCGTGGCGGTGTTCGGCCAGGAGGATGAGCGCTGGGGCCAGCGCGTGTGCGCCGCGGTCGTCGGCTCCGTCGACGCCGCGGCGATCGACGCGTTCGCCCATACCCGGCTGGCGCCGTACAAGCGGCCCAAGGCCATCTACCTGGTGGACGAGCTGCCGCTCACGAGCACCGGCAAGGTCCAGCGCCACCGTCTGCCCGGTCTGGTCGGCCTCGACGGTTGACCCGATGCTCCGAGACGGCGGATCAGGCCGGCGCCGGCGCGACCGGGGGATCGGTGACGGTGGGGTCCTGCGGCACAGGGTCGGAGGTGCTCGTCGTGACCGGCGCGTCGGGTCGGGTCTTGGGGAAGTCGGCGCGCCCGATCATGGCGCCCACCTCCGAGGTCTTGTCGTCGAGCGGCACGGCCGAGGGATTGCCGTCGATGGAGAACCGCACGAAGTCGATGCCGTCGATGGCGGTGGCGGTGAAGACGAGTTGGGCGACGGCGAGGCGCTGCCGCGAGCTCTCCACCAGACCCAGCTCGGCGCTGAGGTCGATGTCGAGGAGGTTGTCGCGCTGCTCGACCTTGAGCACGCGCGTGCCCGGTGGGATGAACGAGCTGTGCTCGGCGTCGGTCGGCGGGCTCAGCACGAGCTTCTCGATGATCGCCTTCGGTAGGTCGGCCGGGTTCTCCGGCGCCTCGATCGGGATGGCGACGCGCGACAGCGATTCGGTGGTGCCCTCGGTGTGGACCAGGAAGAGCGACTGCTGCTGGATCGACGGGTTGCGGGCCGCGGTGGTCGATGTGTTGGCGTCCTGGAACAACGCCGAGGGCAGGCTCTGGGGCGAGATCGCTCGCGGGTTGTCGTCCTGACGAAGGCTGCAGCCCGCCAGCCCGATCACCCCGGCGAGCCCGAGCGCGGCAACCGCGAAACCGACGGAGCGGAGGCGTCGCGCGCGATCGACGCGTGGGGTCGCTTCGGGGCGCGGCACGACCCCGGGGGCCGTCTGGGTCTGCGGTGTGGCCATCACTCCTCCTCGACCAGGGGCAGTTCGACGACGAAGCGAGCCCCGTGCTCCCCGTCGAGGCGATCCTGCACCCACACCCGGCCGCCGTGCAGGCGGATGTGCTCGTCGACGAGCGCGAGGCCCAGGCCCACGCCGCTGTCGCTCGCCCGGTTGCCGCCCTCGCTGCCCCGGGAGAACCGGTCGAAGATGAGCTGGCGCTCGTCCTCGGGCACGCCGTTGCCGTCGTCCTCGACCGCGATCTGCGCTCGTGGTGCAGGAGTGGGGTCGTCCTCGGTCGGGTCAGGGTGCACGAGCAGAAGCTGCACCCGGGTGGCCCCACCTGCGTACTTGAGCGCGTTGTCGAGCAGGTTCGCGATGACCCGCCCGAAGCGCCGCTTGTCCACCTTGACCACGGCCTCGCTCACGTCGTCTTCGTACATGACCGGCACGGGTCCCACCCCGGCGGCGCTGACCGCCCGGATGACGATCTCGGGCAGGAACACCTCTTCGAGGTTGAGCTTCACCGCGCCGACATCGAAGCGCGAGATCTCGAGCAGGTCCTCGACCAGCTGCTGGAACCGGTCGACGTCCGCCTTCAGCAGGTCGAGCGCTGTCTGCCCGCGCTCGTTCATCTCGTCCCGCGAGTTCTCGAGCACCTCGACGGACGCGGCGAGCGTCATCAGCGGTGATCGCAGCTCGTGGCTCACCTCGGACGCGAAGCGGGCGTCACGCTCGATGCGATCCTGGAGCGCGCCGGCCATCTCGTTGAACGAGTTGGTCAGGACGTCGAGCTCGGGATCGCCGCCCACCGCGAGGCGCGTGTCGAGCTGGCCGCCCGCGATCGCCTGGGCCGCTTTGCCGACATCGATCAGCGGCGCGAGCGCGCGCCGGCTGATCCAGTACCCCACGAGCCCGCCGGCCAACGTGGTCAGCACGGCGGCGCCGAGCAGAGAGATGGCGAGACCGTCGAGCACCTTCTGGGTCTCCACGAGCGAGACGCCCTCGTAGTAGGCCGCCCGCTGGGTGGGGATCGGGACGCCCACGACCAGGTAGGGCTTGCCGTCGTGGTCGTAGATCATCCGGGCGGCGGTGCCCTGGCTCACGGTCGCGCGGAGTGACGAGGGAAGGGCGTCCTGCCCGAAGTCCACCGGGTTCTTCGAGTTCCACTTGTTGTCGTAGTTGACGATGGGCTGCGCGCCCTCGCGGTTGGGGAGCGAGTCGATCAGCTTCTCCACGTCCACCGACGGGCCGAGGCCCTTGCTCACCGTCACCGCGTTGGCGCCCACCTGCTCGATCACCATGTCCTCCTTCTGCTTCAGGAGGTTCTCCCGGGTGAGGCCCCAGGTGGTGATCGACAGGATCGCCGAGAGCAGCAGCGCGCCCATGGCGAACATGAGGGTGAGGCGGATCCGCAGACCGAGCCGGCGGAAAGGGTGGAAGGGCCGCATGACGGGATCAGTCTGGCAGGTGCCATGCCGGCGGTGACACCGGGCCGGCGGCGGGGTGGGCCCACCGGGCGGGCCGCGATGACGACATCAGGGGCGCCGCCGCTCTGGGGCGCCCCAGCTCAGGTCTGTCGCTCAGGTCTGCAGCTTGTAGCCGAGGCCGCGCACGGTGACGACGTGGCGCGGGTTCGCCGGGTCGGCTTCGATCTTGGTGCGCAGGCGACGCACGTGGACATCCACGAGGCGGCCGTCCCCGAAGTAGCCGTAGCCCCACACCCGTTCGAGAAGGACCTCGCGGCTGAACACGCGACCCGGGCTGGAGGCGAGCTCGACCAGCAGGCGGAACTCGGTCTTGGTGAGGTGCACCTCCTGGCCGTCGCGCTGCACCACGCCCTCTTCGGGCACGATCTCGAGGTCACCGAACTTCAGGTGGGCGATCGCCGGATCGGTCGTGCGCGCCCGGCGCAGCAGGGCTCGGATGCGAGCCGACAGCTCCTTGGGGGCGAAGGGCTTGGTGAGGTAGTCGTCGGCGCCGGCCTCGAGACCCGCCACCACATCGTGGGTGTCGGCCCGGGCGGTCACCATGACGATCGGGACGTCGCTCGAGCGGCGGATGGATCGGCAGACCTCGAAGCCGTCGATGCCGGGCAGCATGATGTCGATCAGCACGACATCGGTCGGATGTCGTGTGAAGGTCTCGAGTGCATCCTCACCGTTGTCGGCTTCTTCGACGACCCACCCTTCGTCTTCGAGGGCCATCTTCACCGCGGTGCGGATGCGCTCATCGTCTTCGACCGTCAGGATGCGCGTACCCACGGGCCCATCGTGCCCGATCTCGTCGCCGATCGGGCCGATACCCGGCATATTTCTCGGGCGTTGGTGTCACACGTCGGCGGCGTGGGCCGCGCGCAGCCGATCCTGCAGTCCGGCGAACAGCGCAGGGGGCGCCGCCAGGACGAAGGTCGGTGACGGCGTCGGGTCGTCCAGCCCGGTCACGACGGCTCCGGCCTCGGCCGCGATCAGCGCCCCCGCCGTGTAGTCCCATGGGGCGAGCCCCTTCTCGTAGTACGCGTCGACCCGCCCGCAGGCCACCGAGCACAGGTCCACGGCGGCCGCCCCCATGCGCCGGACGTCGCGCACCTCGCCGATCAGTTCGCCGAGCACCCGGACCTGACCGATCCGCCGGGCCGGGTCGTAGCCGAAGCCGGTGGCGACGAGCGCCCGGCGCAGATCGGTCTCTGGTGAGCACGCGATGCGTCGGTCGTTGCGGGTGGCGCCTTCGCCCGCCACGGCCGCGAACCGGTCACCGTGGAGGGGATCGATCACGACGCCGGCGATCGGGACCACGACGCCGGTGGTCGGATCGGTTGCTTCGATCCCGATGCTGACGGCGAAGCCGGCGTGGCCGTAGACGTAGTTGGTCGTGCCGTCGAGCGGATCGAGCACCCAGCGCACACCAGAGCGGCCCGGATGATCGGTGCCCTCCTCGCCGAGGATCCCGTCGTCGGGACGGGCCGCCAGGATCCCGGCGACCAGCAGGCGCTCGGAGGCCTTGTCCATCTCGGTCACCATGTCGGTGGCCGACGACTTGGTCTCGATCGAGGTGCGCACCCGGTCGAGGCCGTCCACCAGCAACGCCGCGGCCTGCGCGCCCAACTCGATCGCCAGCTCGCGCAGGGCGCCGGCCCCGACGGAACGGGCCAGGTCGGCGGCCAGTGCCGCATGACGGCCGGGCGGAGCGACCGCCCGGAACGGGTCAGGGGCGTCGAAGGTCATGGCTGCATCATGACCGACCGCCGACGTCACGCGGCGCGCCGACCTGCGCCGCGTGATCCGGTTACCGTTGGGGCCCATGGGGACGGGCGGCGCGCGGCGACGGGATCTCGCGGCGCGCGGTGCGGGGCGGGGCGGGTCGTGAGCCCGGCGGATCCCGTCGGAACGCGAGGAAGCGCCGGATCGGCGCGGCTGTCCGGTGGCTACATGGACGGGTTCCTGCGCGAGATCCGCGCCGGGGACGAGCGCTCGTGGGCCCGCCTGTTCGACCAACTCGCCGGCCCGGTGGCCGGCTACCTGCGCCTGCGCGGAGCCGCCGAACCCGAGGACCTGACTTCCGAGGTGTTCCTCCGCGTCGCCCGGGGGGTGCACGCGTTCGAGGGCTCCGAGGACCAGTTCCGATCCTGGGTGTTCACGATCGCCCACAACTTGGTGTTGGACGAGCGCCGGACCCGGTCGCGTCGACCGGTGACCGACCGGCGCGAGGGGCCGAACGACGATGCGGACCGCGGCGCCACGCGCGCCGCGGCCCCCGCCGCGGACATCGAGGCGCTCAGCCGGCTCGACCAGGAGCAACGGGTCGAGGCGCTGGTCCACGACCTGACCCCGGATCAGCGTGACGTCGTGCTCCTGCGCATCGTCGCGGACCTGCCGGTCCAGTCGGTGGCCGAGATCCTGGGCAAGGAGCCGAACGCGATCAGGCAGCTGCAGCACCGCGCCGTCGAGGCGCTGCGCCGAGACGCCCAACGCCGGGAGGCCGAACGCCGAGACGCCCCGCGCCCAGACAGGGAGGCGTCAGTGGACCAAGAATCTTTCGGCGACCCGTAACCGGGTCCGCCCGGCCGGCGTTCACCCCCATGTGACCTCCGATCCGACCGCCGACGTGCCGCCCAACGGCGTGCGTCACCTCGGCTCGGTCTCGACCGTGACCGATGAGGACATCGATCGCTTGTTCCGGGGCGAGACCGCCCCGGACGATCCCGCGCTCGGTGTGCTCGTCCCGGTGGTGGGCGAGCTCCGGCGGTCATCGGTCCCCCTCGCAGGCGGTGCGTGGCTGCGGGAGAACGTGGCGGCGGCTGCCGCTGCTGCTCGAGAATCGACGGTGGTGCCCCTACCGACCTCGGGGCGCGGTCGTCGGATCCGAGTCGGCGTTGCAGCTGCCGCCGCCACGGTGGCCCTCACGGTGGGGCTCGCCGCGGCCGATACCCTGCCGCGCCCGGTGCAGGCGTTCACGGCTCATGCCGTCGGCGCGCTCGGTGTGTCGCTTCCCGACGGCGAACAGGACCAGCAGGACCAGCACGACCAGCAGGACGACAACGGCCCGAACGGCCAAGACGGCCGCCAGGGCGGCACCGGCGCGCAGGACCAACACGGCGGCCCTGGCGACGGAGCGGGCAACAGCAGCTCGGGTGGGGGTGGCCAGGGTGAGCCCGGAGGCGCAGGATCGGATCCGGCGCGGCCGCCGGTCTCGGTGCCGGTCTCCGCCGGACCGGTTGACGGTGAGCCAGCGCACCCGTCGACGACGGCGGCGAGCCATGACGGCGATCGCGACGGGAGTGCGGAGGGCGATCGACAGCCATCGCCGACGACCCTTCCCGACGATGACGCGAGCCACCACGGGCCGACGACGGTACCGACGCCCGTCACGACGGTCCCGGCCCCACCCCGCGGTGACGGTTCGGCGGGCGGCGACACGTCCGGTGGGGACACGTCCGGCGGGGCCAAGAAGCAGCAGGAAGACGGCGCATCTGACCACGGCGGGTCCAGCGGCGACGGCAGCGGTTCGAGCGGACACGGAGGCGGCAAAGGGTGAGCCAAACCATCGAAGACCTGCCCGGCGCCGACGACGGCTCGCCGACCCTGCGCGGCGTGGTCGCGCAGACCGACGGCGGAGTGGTCCGCGTGCTGGTCGGGGACAGCGAAGACGAGTGGTTCTTCCCGGCGCACGTCTTCCCGGCGTCGACCGCAGCAGGTGATCAGGTGTGGCTGATCAAGCAGCGGGGCCGCTTCGGCGTGCTCGGCGCGCCCGATGATCGCCTCCATCCCGACGTGCGGGGCTTCGCCGATCGCATCAATAGCCTGCGGATCGATCGTCGGGGGCTGACCCGCGATGCCCACGATCCCCGCGGGGACGGGCGCGTCCCGCCCCGGGGCACCACCCGGCCCGGTGCCGAGGCCCGTCGCTTGTCCTGACGGACCGAGAACGCCGGTGCCGCGATGGCGGCGGCGCCCCGCTCGTGGCCCTACGCTCCGATGGTGCCCGAACCCGGATCTCCTGACCGACCCATCGAGCCGGGCCGCGCGGTGGTGGACGGTGACATCCCGGCCTGTGTGCTCGCGGTGTACGCCCATCCCGATGACCCCGAGGTGTCGTGTGCCGGCACCTTGGCGCGATGGGCAGCCGCGGGCAGTGACGTGCACCTCGTCATCGCGACGTTGGGGGAGAAGGGGACGACGGACCCGAACGTCGATCCGACGTCGCTGGCAGCCACGCGGGCCCGTGAGGCGGAGGTTGCCGCCGCGGTGATGGGCCTCACGTCGCACGAGTTGCTCGGGTACCCCGACGGCGAGCTGGACAACACCGTCGAGCTGCGCGGCGAGCTCGTGGCCCGGATCCGACGGCTTCGTCCCGATGCGGTGATCGGACCAGATCCCACCGCGGTGTTCTTCGGGGCGAGCTACGTGAACCACCACGACCATCGCGAGATCGGCTTCGCGCTCCTCGACGCGTGCGCTCCCGCGGCGGCGAGCCCGCTCTACTTCCCGGAGGCCGGGCCAGCGCACCAGGTGCGCCGGATCTACCTGTCGGGCACGTTCGAGCCGGACATCTGGATCGACGTCGAGGCCACGCTCGACATCAAGGTCGCCGCGCTCCAGTGCCACGTCTCGCAACTCGGCGCCGACGCGGAGCTGGCGGGGGAGGTGCTGCGCCATCGTGCGGCCGAAGCCGGCCGCCCGGCCGGACTGCGTGCGGCGGAGGCCTACCGCCTCCTCCAATTCGGCTGAAGCGCCGATCCGTCCATCCACCAGAGCCAAGCCATCCCGAAATTGCGTCGGCGCGTCGGCCACGAGCCGACGCACGGGCTCCTTTTCGAGCTGGACCGCGGAATGGAGACCGTACGTCGGCTCCGCGCCGACGAAGCGTCCCAATGTCGTTGGGCGCAATCCGGGGAGTGGGTCAGCGGACGCGGGGGCGGGGGCGGGCGGTTGGCGGATCGCGACGTTCGCGGGCCTTCTGGCGCTGCCGCTCGGCCTCGGGCCCACCCCGGGCCTGGATCGTGCGCCACTCGTTCATCGCGCGCAGCGCCAGCGTCACGACGACCGCCACGCCGATCGCCGCGATGGCCGCGCCGACGATGCCGCCCACGTTCTTCGCTGAGGTGCAGTCGCCGCGGCATTGCAGGTCGGTGATCGCGTACCCGATGAACGCGCCGGCCGCGCCGGCCGCGAGGATCGCCGCGAACCCGATGATGCGGGCACCGCTCGACGGAAGGGTCGGCGCCTGCTCGCCCGCATCGCTCGCGATCGCCGCCGCCGTGGCGTCCTGGTCGGGTTCCATCGATGCGAAGCGTAGAGCGCGGTGGGGGATCGGGAACAGTCGGGCGGTGCCGGGTGCACCATGCGCCGGTCAGATAGGGTGACGACCCGTGAAACCGCTGGTCGTCCTCCCCACGTACAACGAAGCCGAGAACATCCTCGAGGTGCTCGGCCGAGTCCGCGACGCGGTCCCGGAAGCCGATGTCCTCGTGGTCGACGACGGCAGCCCCGACGGCACCGCCGACATCGCGGAGAAGTGGGGCGCCGAGCACGGTGGCGTCCAGATCCTGCGTCGCACCGAGAAGTCCGGGCTCGGTTCTGCCTACCGGGCGGGCTTCACCGACGGCCTGGCCAACGGCTACGACATCCTCGTCGAGATGGACTCGGACCTGCAGCACGATCCCGCCATGCTGCCCGCCCTCATCCACGCCGTGGACGACGGCGCGGATCTCGCCATCGGCTCCCGGTACGTCCCGGGTGGTGCGGTCCCCGGCTGGAAGCTGTCGCGCCGGCTCATCTCCCAGGCCGGCAACCTGTACGCGGGTGTGGTGCTCGGCATGCACGTGCGCGACGCCACGGCCGGCTTCCGGGCCTACTCGGCCGGCGCGATCGAGTCCATGGAGCTCTCGAGCATCAAGGCCGACGGCTACGGCTTCCAGATCGAGATGGCGTACGAGGTGAGTCGTCGCGGCGGCCGCATCGTCGAGGTGCCGATCACGTTCGGGGAGCGAGCCCGGGGCACGTCCAAGATGTCGTCCAACATCGTGTTCGAGGCGTTGGCGCTGGTCACCTGGTGGGGCCTGCGCGATCGGGTGCTGCTCCCGCTGCGGCGGTTCGTCACCCGCACGCCCTCGCCCACCTGAGGCGGGAATCGGCCCCGAGCGGGGTCACCTGGCACGTGGTGCGTCCGGTCGGCCGCGTTCTGCGTTCATGTGACAACAAAGTCACAAACCGTGGTTCCCATCGCGCGACGTCTTCACACATACTGAGGGAGTGTCCGCTGCCGACGTTGCCCTTGTGCCTCCCCGACGCCTCGGCGCGCTCCTCGTCGACGCCCGGGCCCACGCCGATCTGACCCTGCCCGAGTTGGCGGATCTGTCGGGCGGGCGGTTCTCGGTCGGCGACCTGCTGGCCATCGAGGCCGGTGAACGGGACCTGTTCGACGCCGACCTTCGGGCGATCGCGGCGATCTACGACATCGATGCGGGCGAGCTCGTGCCCGAACGCTCCCGCCTGGTCATCGACCTGGAGGAGCGGCGGATCGCCGCCGGTCCGCACCAGCAGCCGATCAAGGCCCCGACGGCCGACGAGGTCCTGGCGACGTACCTCTCCCTCGTCTACATGATGCGCAACTCGACGCCGGGCACGCCCCTGCCGTTGCGCCAGACCGATGTGGACGTGTTGAGCCGAGCGTTGGAGATCGCCTCGGTCGACGTCGAGACGCGGCTGGTCGACCTCATGGGCGACCCCGACCGGATCGTGTCGCGCCGCCAGTCGATCTGGCGCTCCCGCTTCTTGCTCCCGGTCGCGGGTGTCGTGGTGGCCGCCACCGCGGTCGGCACGTTGGTCCTGGTGCACCAGACGGCGTCGACCGTGACCTCGGTCGAGCCGATCGTGGTCGACGTGCCGACGGGCGCGCCAGCGGCGTCGGTGATCGATCCGATCGTCGTCGAGCGCAACGCCGACGGTTCCGCCGGTCCCCAGCACGTGGTGGGCGAGCCGGCGGAGCGCCTGGCCCCCGCCCAGGTGGTGGAGCGCGCTCCCGACGGCACCCCGGGCACGCAGCACGAGCGCTCCGACACGGTCCCGCCCGCCTCGCCGGTGGTGACGACCGAGCCTTCGTCGACCCCGGCGCCCTGAGGTCGGCTCGCCTGCGTTGCGAGCCGGTCGCGCGCCCCGGTACGTTCGGCGCCGATGCACCTGCGCCGACTGCTCATCCCGTTGATCCCCGTCAGTCTGCTGGCGGCCGCCGCTGGCGCGTGCAGCAGCGCCAGCGACGCGACCTCCGGTTCCAGCGGCACGGGTGTGCCCGACGACCTCGGCGACGTCACTGACCTGACCGGCCAATCGGCCGTGACCGTCGACGTCGTGGACAACTCGTACAAGCCACGCGCGGTCAAGGTCTCGCCGGGCACCAAGATCACGTTCACCAACACCGGGGTGAACCCCCACAACGTCACGCCCAACGAGGATGGCTCCTTCGATCCCATCTCGGTCATCCCGGGCCAGTCGGGCTCGATGACCGCGCCGACGAACCCGAGCACCTACCGCTACTACTGCACGATCCACGGTGGGAAGTCGAGCGGCCAGCGGGGGGCGATCATCGTGGTCCCGGCGCCGTGAGGCGGCGGCCTCCCGGAACAGGCACAATCGTGTGATGCACGAGTGGCTGGTCGGTGGCGCGGTGATCACCGGACCCGAGGGGATCTTGTTGGTGCAGAACCGCCGGCGCAACGGCACCCACGACTGGAGCCCGCCCGGCGGCGTCATCGACGAGGGTGAGGCCCTGCTCGACGGCTTGGCGCGCGAGGTGCTCGAGGAGACGGGCCTGGTGGTGCAGGACTGGCAGGGCCCGTTGTACGAGATCCGCGCCGAGGCGCCCGGTCTCGGCTGGAGCCTGACGGTCGAGGCCCACCGGGCGGTGACCGTCGCCGGCGAGCTGGTGCTCGAGGACCCCGATGGCATCGTCGTCGATGCGCGCTACGTCGCGTTCGACGACTGCGCGCTCCACCTCGACGGCAACCATCCGTGGGTTCGCGAACCCCTGCTCGAATGGCTGGCCGAGCCGTGGACGGGCACCCGCCGTTTCAGCTACCGCGTGGACGGCACCGAGCTCGCGGATCTCGTCGTCAGCCGCCTGTGAGCAAGCCCCGGCGCGATGGCTGAGCCCGGGATCCTGCACGTCGACATGGACGCGTTCTTCGTGTCGGTCGAGTTGCTGGATCGGCCGGAGCTGCGGGGTCAGCCGGTGATCGTCGGCGGGGAGGGGAACCGCGGCGTCGTCGCCGCGGCGTCCTACGAGGCACGAGCCTTCGGGGTGCACTCCGCCATGCCATCGGTTCGCGCCAAGCGACTGTGCCCCCACGCCGTGTTCCTCGCCGGCCGCTACGACCGCTACGTCGAGGCGAGCGACGGGGTCATGGCGATCTTTCGGTCGTTCACCCCGCTCGTCGAACCGATCTCGCTCGACGAGGCCTTCCTCGACGTCCGCAGCGTGCGGCGCCTGCACGGCCCTGCTCCCCAGATCGCCGCGGCGATCCGCGCCCGGGTGCTCGCGGAGCAGGGACTGCGGTGCGCGGTGGGCGTGGCTCCGACCAAGTTCGTGGCCAAGCTGGCCTCGGAGGCGGCCAAGCCGCGCGCATCGACCCAGGGCCCACGACCGGGCATCGGGGTGCAGGTCGTCACCGAGGAGGAGGTGCTCTCGTTCCTGCACCCGCTTCCGGTGCAGTCGCTGTGGGGCGTGGGTCCCGCCACGCTGACCCGGCTCGAGCGCCTCGGTGTCACGACCGTCGGCGATCTGGCCGCGTTGCCCCTTGCCATGCTGACCGGGGCGCTCGGAACCGCCAACGGCTCACACCTGCACGCGCTCGCCAACGGCATCGATCCCCGGGCGGTGGAACCGGATCGCCAGGCCAAGTCGATCGGCCACGAGGAGACGTTCGCGACAGACCAGCACGATCGCGTCCTGCTCGAACGCGAGCTCATGCGGTTCGCGGATGCGATCGCTGCGCGGCTGCGATCCCACGGCGTGGCTGGGCGCACGGTCACCATCAAGGTCCGCTTCCACGACTTCCGCACCATCACCCGGTCGACCACGCTCACCGCGGCGACCGACGACAGCTTGACCGTCGCCCGGGAGGCCCGGGCGCTGCTCGCCCAGGTCGATCTCGGCGCGGGCGTGCGGTTGCTCGGGGTGCACCTCAGCGGCCTCACCAAGGAACCCGTGCGCCAGCTCAGCTTCGATGATGCGGTGGCCCCGGACTGGGGCGATGCCAACAAGGCGGTCGACGAGATCCGGGCGCGGTTCGGAGCGACGGCCATCGGTCCGGCGGCGATTGTGTCGGAGGACGGGCTCCGGGTCAAACGCCGTGGCGAGCAGCAGTGGGGACCATCGGGCGACCCGGGCGCGAGCGACCCGAAAAGGGACTCATCGCGGTGACTCGGACGGCCGATAGGGATAGACAGGGTGACGGAGCTGGGGTTCGCGAGTCTGGACAACGGCGATGGGCAGCGGATTTTCCGGTGCACGCGTTGTTGGCCGCCGATTGCTGTGCGAAACTGAGAGCCGAGGTTCCGGCGAACTTCAGGTACAGATAGGGGACAGCGGTGCCGCTTTCCGAGGACGAACAGCGAATCCTCAGCGAGATCGAGCAGCAGCTCTATGAGACCGACCCCTCGCTCGCGCATGGCATCGCTGACACCACGGTGTACAGCGATGCGTACCGGCACCTGCGGCGCGGCATCCTGGCGTTCATCCTCGGCATGGTGATGATGATCGCCACGCTGGCGATCTCGGTGTGGCTCGCCGCTCTGGGCGTGATCGTGATGTTCGCGGCGGCCGTGTCGATCGAGGCCAACGCTCGGCGCATGGGCAAGGCGGGGATCGATCAGCTCGCGCAGTCGATGCGCGCCGCGGGCGTGCGGGACTACTTCGGGCAGCGCAACTCGCGCATGCGCGACCGCTTCCGCAAAGACGAGAGCTGATCGCCGCGGCCAACCGGCCGTCGATCCGCCGCCGGTCTGCCGCCCAACCGCTTCTCGATGGTGCTGGTGCCCCTCGGACCGGTCCGGCGCGGGCTGGCGCCCCCTGCGCTCGGGTGGCTGCTCGGCAGCTGCCCTCGTCGGCCCGCCTCGGCGTGGGCACCTCGGCGATGGTGCCGGACGTGACCGGTGCTCAGGCGTCGCGGGAGGATGCGCGGCGACGGTTCGACGGCCGGAGCGTGGGGAGCAGCGGGCGGACATCGAGCTGGGCCTGGAGCTGGCGGGATGACGAGGTCTTCGCGTGGACGACCGCCACGACCGTGGTCGCGGCCGCTTGGGCTCGCGCCGCTACGTCCTCGGTGAGCACGGCTGGCGCGTAGGTCGCCGCATCGACGTCGCGTGCCAGGTCGATGAGCACCGGACCACTCTCGTCGAGCACCACCTGGGCGCGCCGCGCGAACTCCTCGTGGGTCTCGGTCGGCGTCGGCTTCGTGTTCAACAGGTCGAGGGCTTCGACGGACTCCTTCCACGCCAACCGGACGCGCGCGCTCGGATCGGTCGCCCGCGCCTTGCGCTCGCGGATCCGACTGGCCTTGATCGATATGACGATTGCGATGTAAAGGCCGACGAGCACAGCCAGCAGCAACACGACGCCGCCGGTCCCGGCCGCAGTCGATCGAGGCACGAAGCCGATGTTGTCATCCGCCTGAACCGTGTTTTCGACGTTGCCGGGGGGCGCGCCCGGCACCTCCGTACCCAACGGCCCCACGACCGCAGAGGCCGGCACAGACGGGCTCACCGAGGAGGGGGGCAGCGTCGTGGCCGAGGGGTCGGGAGTGCTGTGCTCCTGCTGCTCGGGCCGTCCGGTCCACGCCTCGGCGTTGGGCGCCCCGCGGTTGGGGGTGGGCTCGAACGCGACCCAGCCGTACTGCCCGAGGTAGATCTCCGGCCAGGCGTGGGCGTGCTCACCGCGCACGTGGTAGAGCGTCGGGTCGGTCGGGTCCTGCTCGCCAGGGGTGAAACCGACCGCCACCCGGGCCGGGAGCTTCAGGTAGCGGGCCATCGCGGCGAAGGTGCCCGCGAACTGCTCGCAATACCCCTTCTTGTCCCGCAGGAACGCATCGATCGCGTTCTCGCCGTGGCCCTTGGGCACCTTCAGGTCGTAGGCGAAGTTGTTCTGGAAGTAGTCCTGCAGCGCTCTCGCCTTGTCGTAGGGCGTGGCGGCCTGCGCGGTCTGCTGGTCGGCGATCTGCTGGGCCGTGGCGCTGAACCCGCTCGGGAGCGCGGTGTACCGCTTCACGATGTCCGCAGGCGGCGTCGGGTTGGCGGACTGCAGTTGGGCGACGGTGAAGGTGGGCAGCGCGGACTGCACCGAGTAGGTCATGCCGTCGGAGTCGTTCACCGTCGGCTCCACGATGAGCGTGGACGAATCGGCCTGATACCGCACGTCGGCGCTGGGGGAGTCGACGCTCTTGGGCTCGAACGCCGCCGGTAGCCACAGCACCTTGAGGTTGGTGATGTGAAATGTCTGGTCGGCTTCCTTGCTGATCACACCCGCGGGGAGGGGCGAGTCGAGGTCGCCGTTCACCGAGGTGTACTTGCCGCCGGAACGCCAGATGTCGCCCTCGAAGGTGTCGAGGCTGGTCATGCGCCAGTAGGCGCGTTGGTTGCTCTTGACCGTGAAGACCTCGACGTTGGACTGGTTGATGAGGCGGTCCTGGATGTCGACCAGCGGGCTGATCGTGACCCGGGATCCCGGGCCGGTGTCACCGCCGCGCCAGCTGACCAGGGCGGGCGAGTCGGCCCCGGGCAGGTGGGGGCCGAACAGGACCCCGGCGAGCACCGCGATCACCGCGAGTGCCGCGCCGGTGCGCAGGCCGGCCCGACTGCCTCGGTCGATGTCGGCGGTGAGCCAACCGGCACTGGTCTCTTGTCGCGCGATGCGGTGCAGCAGGAGGAACCCGAGCAGCGCGATGAGGAAGACGCCGGCCGACTCGACGCGGTAGTTGGTGGAGCCGAGCAGCGAGCAGAAGATGAACAGGGTGCTGGCGGGCACGACGGCCTCGAAGGCCGACCAGAGGCGGAACGCAGCCCAGTCGGCGAGGAACACGGCGAAGAACAGGGCCGCGCACGAGGCGAGGACGAACCCGGGCAGCGGAGGGGCGGGCGCCACGATGTTCTGGAACGCGTCCCACGAGGCGTTGAACGCGTCGTTGACGGCCGTGATGGTCGACGCCGTCGGGATGCCGACGACGGTGCTCTCGAAGAAGAAGATCCACGAGCACAGGAGCACGAAGCCAGGGATGGAGATCAGCGCGACGACCGGCACCCCGAACCCGCGCCGACGCAGCACCATCGTGATGCCATGGGCGTAGGCGCCCACGACCAGCATCGGTACCAGGAACGAGCCGGTCGAGAAGATGCGGGAGAAGCCGAGCACCGTCGCGAACGTCACCCCGGCCAGAGCGAGCTCGGCGGGGACGAGGTAGCGCGGCGCGCGGGCAGACGTACCGGTCACGGTCTCATCCTCGCGTGGGCCGCCCACCGATCCTCGTCGCGCTCGACATCGGGCGCCGGGGGGCGCACGGGCGCGGTCCGGGGTCGGACCCGCGCGCCCGGCCGTCCGGCGGTTCGCATCGTCACGTTCCACACGTCGGCGAAAGAGCCGGGTGCGGAGATGTGGAGTGCCCCGTCGGGGCTCGGCGGCCGCGGGGTCGCCGCGCCGCCCGCGCTCCAGGACGACGGATCGAACTGCACGACGGTGACCGAGCCGAAGCGGTTGCGGAACCGGGCCAGGCGCTCGATCTCGGCGGGCGGGGCCGAGGCCACGATCGCGATCAGCGCGCCGCCGGTGGAGGAACGGGCGAGCCGATCGATCACCCGTCGGAACGCCGCGTCGTGGGATGCCTCGATGGCCGCGAGGTGCTCCATGATCGCCTCGACATGGGCGTGACCCGCCGCGAACCCCGAGTCGCTGCCGTCGGTCGTGATGAGGCGCACGAGGTCCTGGCGTCGCGAGCTGGCGTTGACGATGCTCGCCGCCGCCGAGATGACGAGCTCGAGCGACGCTTCGGTGTTGGTGGCCTGCCGGATGTCGACGAGCACGGTCGCTCGCCCCTGCCACGGGAGCTCGTCCTGGCGCACCATCAGCTCGTCGTGCCGGGCGGTGGACGGCCAGTGCACGCGCCGGAGATCGTCACCCACCACGTACTGGCGCAGCGCGTAGAAGTCCTCGCCCGAGCGCCCGAGGGCGTTGGGATGCTCGGCGCCCGACATCGGATCGTTGCCGGTGGTCTGGGGGATCGCCACGATGTCGTCGACGTGGGGATAGACGGTGAGCTCGGACACACCGGATGCCTTCATCGACAGCTGCGTGAGGCCGAACGGGTCACTGAGGTTCACCTCGAGGGGCCCGATCTCGAGCACCCCCCGCTTGTTGGTGGGCAAGCGGTAGGCGGCCCGCACGACACCGCCCGGCCGCAACGGTCCGACGAGCAGGTTGGCACCACGGGTGCCCGACACCGCGTCGCGCAGGCCGAGCACCGGGGAGCGCTTCTTGCTGCGGTTCTCGACCCGCAGGTCCACCCGGCTGGGCGAGCCGGCGTGGACCCGAGGCGGGTGCAGCTCACGATCGACCGCGATGCGCAGCCGCGTGAGCCGGATGTAGGCGAGGGTGGCGATGACCAGCGCGAGCACCGTGCATCCCACCAGCATCAACTCGAGCGCGCCGAGGAACCGCCCGGTGGCGATCAGGCCGACGGCGATGATCCCGAACACCCACCCCTGCCGCGTCAGCACGGCCGGCTCCTGGCCGACGGGCCCACGGGCGTCGGATCCGGGCTCACTGGGTGCCGGTGGGCACAGGGACGGACTGCAGCACCTCGTGGAGGGCGTCGCTGGAGGTGATGCCCTGCAGTTGTGCTTCGGGGGTGACGAGCAGCCGGTGAGCGAGCACGGTCTCGGCCAGCGCCTTGATGTCGTCGGGCACCACGTAGTTGCGCCCCATCGCGGCCGCCCGGGCCCGCGCCACCCGTTGGAGGCTGAGGGTGGCGCGTGGCGACATGCCGAGGGTCAGGTGGGGGTGGCGGCGGGAGGACTCGGCGATGTCCACGAGGTAGGCCTTGATGCTCGGCGCCACGTGCACGGTGCGCACGGCGGCGATCATCCCCTGGATGTCGGCCGAGGTCGCGACCGGGCCGATGTCGTCGAGGCCGCTGTGGTCGCCGTGGGTGTCGAGCACCTCGAGCTCGGCGTCGCGGCTGGGGTAGCCCATCGAGACCCGCATCAGGAAGCGGTCGAGCTGGCTCTCGGGCAAGGGGTAGGTGCCCTCGTGCTCGATCGGGTTCTGGGTCGCGATGACCATGAAGGGAGGGCCGAGCGGATAGGTCTGGTTGTCGACCGTGACCTGGCTCTCGGCCATGGCCTCGAGCATCGCGGACTGGGTCTTGGGCGACGCCCGGTTGATCTCGTCGCCGAGGACGATGCCGGCGAAGATCGGCCCCGGCCGGAACTCGAACGAGCCGTCGTTGCGGTTCCAGACGGTAACGCCGACGACGTCCGAGGGCAGCAGGTCCGGGGTGAACTGCACACGGCCGAAGGCGCACTCGACCGAGCGGGACAGCGCCTTGGCGAGGCTGGTCTTGCCGACCCCGGGCACGTCCTCGAGGAGCAGATGACCCTCGGCGACGAGGCAGAGCAGCACCAGGTCGATCACGTCGGCCTTTCCCTGGATCACCTGTTGCATGTTGGCCGAGATGGCGCCGAAGAGGTCGGCGAAGGTCCGGGCGCGCTCTGCGGTCTCCTGCGTGGCCAACAGATGGACTCCTTGTGTGGGAATGGACGAGGCGAGCGGGGGGACCGCGACGGTGACTCGGCGGTCAGGGTTCAGGTCAGCACAGGTTAGATGGCCCGACCGGCGCGATCCGCACCGTGACGTGTTCCTGTCGGCTGGGATGGTCCGCACCTGAGGACTGACAGCGGCGTCAGCGCGACGCCAGCCATCGAGGTTCGGCGGGCATCGCCGGCACGCCGCCTTGACTACGTTTCTGTCCATGACGAGCAGCTCCGAACCAACGGCCCCGATCGAGCAGGTCGGTGGCGCTCGAGCGGTCGCGCCCCAGGGTGACGTCGTGCTCGCCATCGACATCGGTGGGACCAAGATGGCGGTGGCGCTCGTGGACGAGCAGGGCACGGTCGGGTGGCGGGACCAGTGCCCGACGCCCGCCCACGGGGAGGGCGACGACATGTTCCACGCGCTCGCGGCCCTGGTCGCCGGCGTCGTGACCCCGGGTGCGGCCCACGGGTGGGGCCGGCTCGTGGCGTGCGGGGTCGGGTGCGGGGGACCGATGACCCGGGGTGGTGAAGCGGTCTCGCCGGTCAACATCACCGCGTGGCGGGACTTCCCGCTGCGGTCCCGCCTCGCCGAGCTCGTGGAGCTGCCGACCTTCGTCGACAACGACGCGAAGGCCCTGGCCATCGGGGAGGGGTGGCGCGGGGCCGCGGCCGGGTCGCGGGACTTCCTCGCCATGGTGGTGTCCACCGGGGTCGGCGGGGGGATCGTGCTCGACGGCCGGGTCCTCGACGGTGCCGACGGCAACGCCGGCCACATCGGCCACATCAACGTCGTCCCGGGTGGGCGCCGCTGCGGCTGCGGAGCCCGGGGCTGCCTGGAAGCGGAGGCGTCCGGCACGGGCATCGCCGCGATCACCGGTCGGCCCGCCGCCGAAGCATCGGCGGAGGTGATCGAGCGCACCGGCCAGCTCGTCGGTCGGGCCGTCGCCTCGGTCGCGAACCTGCTGGACCTGCGTCTGGCGGTGGTCGCGGGATCCGTGGCGCTGGGGTTCGGCCCGCCCTTCTTCGCGGCGGCCCAACGCGAGGTCGACGCCCAGGCCCGGCTCGACTTCTCCCGCGGCACGGTGATCCGGCCCGCCGGCCTCGGGGCGGACGGCCCGCTGGTCGGGGCGGCGGCGGTGGGGTGGCGGGGCGTGGGTCGCGACATCGGTCTGGCGTTCTCCTGAAGGCGGTACCCTGCGCCCCATGGAGCCCACCTATTCCGCAGAAGCTGAGGCCTACCGCGAGAAGATCCAGGCCTTCCTCGCCGAGCACCTCCCGGTCGGGTGGCACGGGATCGGCGCCCTGCCGGCGGATGAGGCGGTGGCCTTCCGCAACGAGTGGCGCGGAGTCCTGGCGGCGAACCGCCTGCTGGCGGCGTCCTGGCCGACCGAGTACGGCGGCGCGGGACTCACGCCGCTCGAGCAGGTCGTGCTGGTCGAGGAGTTCTATCGAGCCGGCGTGCCGGTCGGGTCCGACAACGACGTGTTCGGGATCCAGATGGTGGGCAACACGATCCTGCAGTGGGGCACGCCCGAGCAGAAGATGCACTTCCTGCCCCGCATCATCAGCGGCGAGGACCTGTGGTGCCAGGGGTACTCCGAGCCCAACGCCGGCAGCGACCTCGGCAACCTCGGGTGCCGCGCCGAACTCGACGGCGACGAGTGGCAGATCAACGGTCAGAAGATCTGGACCAGCGCCGGCCACCTGGCCAACTGGATCTTCGTCCTGGCCCGCACCGATGCCGATGCCTCGAAGCACAAGGGCATCTCGTTCCTGCTCGTTCCCATGGACCAACCCGGCATCGATGTCCGGCCCATCAAGATGATCAACGGGGACGACGAGTTCAACGAGGTCTTCTTCACCGACGCGCGCTGCCATCGAGACAACGTGGTGGGCGGCGTGAACAACGGCTGGGCCGTCGCCATGACCTTGCTCTCCTACGAGCGGGGCGAGGCGGCCGCAACCTTCCCGATCACCTTCCGGGCCGAGCTCGATCGCCTGGTGGCGTTGGCGCGAGAGCGCGGCGTCGCCGATGACCCGTTGATCCGCCAGCGGCTGGCGTGGTGCCACAGCAAGGTCGAGATCATGCGGTTCCTCGGCATGCGGACCTTGACCAAGTTCGTCAACGGCGAACACCCGGGGCCCGACGCCTCGATCTTCAAGCTCTACTGGAGCGAGTACCACCGCAAGGTGACCGAGCTGTCGGTCGACATCCTCGGTGCCGATGCCATGGTCCCGACCGGACGGTGGCCCTCGAACGCGTTCCAGACCGACGACGCCGGCGCCCCCAACGACAGCGCATCGTGGGTCGGGACGTTCCTCGTCGCCCGGGCCGGAACGATCTACGCGGGGACGTCGCAGATCCAGCGCAACATCCTCGGAGAGATGGTCCTCGGACTGCCCAAGGAGCCCGCCGGGGCCACCGGCACCTGGCGCGAGCTGCAACAAGCCGGTCGGGCGTGACGGTGGGCCTCAGTCACCGTCGTGGCCAACAGACGTGAGCGCGATCTGGGTGCTGCGCGCCGCGGTCGCGGTCCTCGCACGTCCCGAACTGTGGACCACGGCCGTCCGGCAGGTCATCCTCCTGGCCGCCGACCGCTGGTGGACGCGGCCACCGTTCCTCCCGCTCCCGGATCCGGCGTACCTGCGCTTCCGCCTGCAGACCGCGTACGGCGATGGTGACCGGAGTCCCGAACCCCGTGATGTCGTGACGTACCTGCACTGGTGCCGGGCGTGGCCCCGGGTCACCCAGGGCGTGGGCTGAGCAGCTCACCAGCCGGATCGCCCCGGCGCACGCCCTCCCGGTCGTCACCCCGGTCCGACACCCGGTCCAAGACCTCGTCCGGGTCGACGTCGGCATCCGGGTCCAGGTTGACGTCGCCAGCCGGGGGGATCGAGGCGCCTCGACGCCGTCGCCGATCGCGGACCAGCAGCCAGATCGCGAGCCCGAGGGAAACGAGCGAGATGGCCCGGCCGATCGCGTCGTAGCGATCGCTGCCGTAGGTGAGGTCGAGCGTGGTCTCGCCGGCCGGCACGGCGATCGACACGAGACCGTCGGCGGTCCGGCCGAAGGTGACCGGCTGGCCGTTCAGGCTCGCCTGCCACTTGGGGGACCAGGCGACGGCTGCGGTCGCCGTTGCGGGCGCGCTCGCCGTGACGGTGAAGTGGAGGTGCTCGGGGTCGTCCCGCCGCATCGTGGCCTGGATCGGGCCCGGGGTCGCCGTGATGGCCGCCGCCGGCGCCGGCTGGCCCTCGGCGGCCACGACCTCGTAGATGACCATCGACCCTTCCTGCCACACCGGCCTCAGGCGCGGTGACCCCGCCACCTTCGTCGCCTTGGCGGTGTTGATCACGAGCACGTGGGTGATGCCGAGGCGGCTCAGGATGTCGGCTCGCAGGGCGGGATCGCTCGAGTTGGGGTCGGCATCGTTGACCGGCTCGGACGCGAAGAGCGAGTCGATGACCGAGGACGATTCGATGTTGAAGATGTTGAGGCTGTCCCGTCCGGTCGCCCACACGATCCAGAAGTCCGGGTGGGTGAGCCCGGTGAGGGGCGGTTCGTCCCCCGGCATGCGGACGGTGACGAAGCGGGCGCCGTCGGGTACGAGCGCGCGGATCTGGTCAGCCGCGTGGGCGAACGTGGTCGTGGGCTGCTGGGTGCCCACGTGGTCACGGTTGAGGTGCGCCGGCAGGAGCACGATCGCCATCGCCAGCCCCACGGCGATCGCGCCGCCGGTGAGCTCAGCGGCGCGTGCGGCACCGTCGGGCAACGGGTCGCGGGGCGCGGTGAGGATCCGGGCGGTGGCCACCGAGACGATGTTGGTCAGCCACGCCAGCAGCATCGAGAGCGGCAGCACGGCGAGGAGGCCGATGTACGCGAAGGACCGGTTGGTCAGCTGGATCGCCACCCCGTTGTCGGGGAACAACGTGATGAAGACCCGCCCGAGCAGCAGGAACACGATGGGGGTGAGCACGAGCGTCAGGGCCAGGGTCTGGCGCCGGCCGCGCCCGACGGCGAACGCGAAGCCGGCGAGGACGAGCGCGAACACCCCGGGACGGAACAGGAAGTCCCCGTGCCACATGTCGAGCAGGCGCAGGCGGAGGTCGGGGTCGATCCAGGTGGCGCTGGCCCCCGCGAGATCGCGATGGGCGACGAGCGGAAGCAGCTGGGCGGCGGCGAGTCCGCCCGTCAGCAGCGCGGTCGCCGCCAGCGCGACCACCCGGTCCCGGACCCGGGGCAGGACGTCAGGTGCGCGTTGCGCGAGGGTGGCCGCCTGGTAGCCCTCCGGATCCATGCCGGTGGCGAGGGTCCATCGGGTCGTGGCCCACGCCTGCCGAGGCCGCCTGATGATCCATTCGATCGCGGCTGCGAGCAGGAGCGACACCGCCAGGAACGTGAGGATGGCGGTCGCCACCGGGTGGGTGAGGATGACGGCAGCCGTGGCGAGCGCCGTGCCGACCACGCGCCGGGTGGAGGGTTGCCGCAGGATGCGGACCATGCCGCCGAACGACAGCAGCACGAACAGGCTCGCGGCCTGGTTGGGGAGCAGGCCGATCTCGAAGGTGCCGGCGATGCCGGCCCCACCGAACTGGCTCGACACCACGAGCGACAGAACGGCCGCGATGCCTGCTGCGCGCCGACCGAGCCCGAAGCTCAGCGCCATGAACGCCGTGCCGATCGGGACCGCGGCGAACGACGCCACGACGGTTACCTTGAGGGCGTCGATGGGGGAGAGCAGCCCGAGGGAGAGCACGCGCACGAGGGTCACGATGACCGTGAAGCCCGGGCCCATGAACAGCGACTGCTGGTAGCCGAGTCCAAAGCTGGACTGCCAGCCGTCGAGCTCGAAGCGCGGGAACAGCCAGGTCAGCGAGTCCTCGACGCGCACGGCGTGGGCGGCGCTGTCGCCGCCGTTGGGCAGGCCCGGCTGCCAGATGCCCCAGGTGAGCCACACCGCGATCGCGACGGCGATGGCGCATCCGAGCACGAGGAACGCCGTGTCGACCCGCGTCGCTCGATCACCCTTCACCAGACCTCCCTCGTGAGCGGTGGGGATGTTAGGCGAGAGGTGGGCACCGGGCTCCACTGGTCAAAAACGCCGACGGGACCCCGGGGTGGCCGGGTACGCTCATCGGGCAATGAGCCGCTCCCTGGTGCTCAACGCGACCTACGAGCCCCTGGGGGTCGTCTCGGCCCGCCGGGCCGCGGTGCTCGTGCTCGCGGACAAAGCCGAGCTCGTGCACCACAACGGCGCCGAGTTCCGATCCGAGCACGTCAGCATCCCGGTGCCGAGCGTCATCCGGTTGCGCTACTTCGTGAAGGTTCCCTACGAGCGCCGCGCCCCGCTGAGCCGCAAGGGGGTCTTCCTGCGGGACGGGGGACGGTGCCAGTACTGCGGCAAGAAGGCCGAGAGCATCGATCACGTGATCCCCCGGAGCAAGGGCGGCGAGCACAGCTGGGAGAACGTCGTAGCGGCCTGCAGCCGGTGCAACTCGGCGAAGCGGGACCGCTACCTGCACGAGACCCAGATGCGACTGCACGCCCGCCCCACTGCGCCGCGGCACCTGAGCTGGGTGGTGGTGTCGGTCGGCCACGTCCCCGAGCACTGGGAGCAGTACCTGGGACCGGCGGCCTGACGGCACCGCCCGACACGCACCGCCCGACACGCACCGCCCGTGACCGCGCCGGCCGGGTTGCGTCGCCCCGGTAGCGTCGGGGTCATGGACCCGCGCCTGCGCACCGCTGATCTGGCCGGCGTCGCCTCGGTGGAACTGGTGCGGGTTCGGCTGCCGCTGATCGCGCCGTTCGTGTCGAGCCACGGCACCGAGACCGAGCGGGACCTGGTGCTCGTGCACCTGCTCGGTGAGGATGGGGTCGAAGGGTGGGGGGAGTGCGAGGCGCTCGCCGCGGCCACCTACACGGCGGAGGACGCGGAAGGATCGTGGACCTTCCTGCGCGACGAGGTGGTGCCGCTCCTGCGCGCCGGGGAGGCGGTCGACGTGACGGGTCGGCCGATGGCCTGGGCGGCGGTCGAGGTCGCGCAGCTGGACCTCACGTTGCGCCGCGATGGCGCGTCGCTCGCCGCCCACGTCGGCGCCACCCGGACCGCGGTGCCTGCGGGTGCCGTGGTGGGGCGCCAGGCCTCGATCGACGCGCTGCTCACCGAGGTGGCCGGTCATCTCGAGCGAGGCACCGCGTCGATCAAGTTGAAGATCGAGCCGGGGTGGGATCTCGAACCGCTGCGCGCGGTGCGCACGACCTGGCCGGTGCTGACCCTGGCCGCTGACGCCAACGGCGCCTACACCGTCGAGCACCCCCTGCTCGGGAGCATCGACGCCGTCGGACTGGCCTATCTCGAGCAGCCGCTCGCCGCCGACGCCGTCGAGGGCACGATCGTCTGGCAACGTCGGCTCGAGACCCTCTTGGCCCTCGATGAGGCGATCGATTCCGCCGATGCACTCGGTTTCTGGCTCTCGCGCGGGTTCGCCGGCGTGGTCAACGTCAAGCTGTCTCGCGTCGGTGGGGTCGGGGAGGCGACGCAGCTCATCACTCGGGCGCACGGCGAGGGCATCGGCGCCTTCGTCGGGGGCATGCTCGAGGGTGGGGTGGGCCGGGCCACGTCGCTGGCCCTCGCGGGCATCGCGACCCTCGATCATCCGACCGATCTCGGGCCGTCGGAGCGGTACTTCGCGGACGATCTGACCGAGCCGACCATGAGCGACCACGGTTGGCTCACGATCCCCGCCGGTCCCGGTGTGGGCGCGGTGCCGCGGCCCGAGCGGCTCGCGGCATGCACGGTCGACCGGGTGACCTTTCCGCGATGACCGTTCCCCGATGACCTCGGCGAACACGGCGGTGCCGTGGGCCGTGCGGGATCTGCCCGGCCCGGCGAGCGCGTTGCACCGCCGGTTGCCGGATGAACCGGTGACGCGCCAGGTGTGGATCGCCACCCTGGCGGAGCCCGCGCTCGTGCTCGGCAGCACGCAATCGCCGGCCATCGTGCGAACCGCCGAGCTCCAACGCCAGGGGATCGAGCTCGCGTCGCGCCGCAGCGGCGGCGGCGCGGTGCTGCTGACCAGGGACGCGTTGTGGATCGATGTGATCGTGCCGCGGGACGATCCTCTGTGGGACGACGACGTCAACCGATCGTTCGGTTGGCTCGGCGCGTCGTGGTGCCGCGCGCTCAGCACCTTGGGCGTCGAGGCACAGGTGCACACCGGTGGTCTCGACCGCACCCCCGCCAGCAAGCTCGTGTGCTTCGCAGGGGTCGGGCCGGGCGAGGTCGTCGCCGGCGGCGACAAGGTGGTCGGGTTGTCCCAGCGGCGCACGCGCTCCCACGCGCGCTTCCAGGGCGTGGT
>JBBQHT010000028.1:0-26003 GCA_038324235.1 Acidimicrobiales bacterium | reverse complement strand
CCCCGGCGGACCCGGAGGCGGGCCCGGCGGCGCCGGCGGTGGTGGAGCCATCCCCGGCGGACCCGGAGGCGGACCTGGCGGCGCCGGCGGTGGTGGAGCCATCCCGGGCGGACCCGGAGGCGGGCCCGGCGGCGCCGGCGGCGGCGGGGCCATCCCCGGCGGACCCGGAGGCGGACCTGGTGGCGCCGGCGGCGGCGGAGCCATCCCCGCCGAACCCGGAGGCAGACCCGGCGGACCCGGAGGCGCAGGCGGTGGTGGGGCCATCCCCGGCGGAGCCATCCCCGGCGAACCCGGAGGCGGACCTGGCGGCGCCGGTGGCGGTGGAGCCATCCCTGGCTGACCGGGCGGCGACGGCGGGACGGGCGGGACCATCCCTGGCGGGACGGGTGGCGGCGGGACCATTCCCGGCGAACCCGGAGGCGGACCCGGAGGCGCGGGCGGCGGCGGAGCCATCCCCGGCGGACCCGGAGGCGCAGGCGGCGGCGGAACCATCCCCGGCTGACCCGGAGGCGGACCGGGAGGCGGAGCCATCCCCGGCGGACCCGGCGGCGCGGGCGGTGGCGGAGCTATCCCCGGCGAACCCGGCGGGGGTACCAGCCCCGGCTGCCCGGGTGGTGCCGGCGGAGGCGGCGGGACCATCCCCGGGGGACCCGGCGGCGCGGGCGGGACGGGAGGCGGCGGGACCATCCCCGGGGGACCCGGCGGCGCAGGTGGGACGGGCGGCGGCGGAACCATCCCTGGGGCACCCGGCGGCGCGGGCGGGACGGGTGGCGGCGGGACCATCCCCGGGGGACCCGGCGGCGCGGGCGGGACGGGTGGCGGCGGGACCATCCCCGGAGGACCCGGCGGCGCGGGCGGGACGGGGGCACTCGCCGCGACCGGCACCGGCGACACCGGCGGCGCCGAAGGGATCGGCGGGAGCGGCGGGATGACGAGCGGAAGGTCGGGGGGCGTCGCGGGTGCTGCCGCCGCCGGCGCCGACACCGGCGCCGCCACGGGCGCGGGACCAGCCGACGTCACCGGCTCACCCAACGAGGGCGCCGACGGCTCCACCCAGGTCGTGGGATCGATGAGCGGGGCGACCTCGCCCGCATCGGTCGCGGCATCATCACCGGCCCCTGCCGCGGCGCCACCATCGGCCCCGGCGTCGTCGTCGAGGCCACCGAACGCGGCGGTCAACAGCGTGCGGGCCTGGCTCTCGATGCCGGTGGCATGTCCCTTGGCCGACGCCGCGAGCGCCTGGCCGATCAGCTCACGAGCTCGGTCGACCTCGTCGGTGGCGAACCGCACCCGGGCCCACTCGAGGCGGGTCTCGGCCGCGAACAACGGGGCACCCACGCCTTCGTGGATCTCGATGGCCTCGGCGAACCAGCGGTTCGCGTCCTCGGTCTGCTCGGTGGTGGCTGCCAGCATGCCCAGCTCGTGCGCGGCGGCGTGGTGGAAGATCTCGAAGGCGGCCAGGCGCGTCGCCCACGGCTCGAGGCGCTCGTAGAGCGCCGCCGCGGTGTCGGCGTCGCCGAGCAGCGCGGCGAGGTAGGCGAGGTTGGCCAACGCCGCCAGGCCGGTGGGTTCGTCGGCATCGGGCAGGTCGGCCGCCACGGCGGTCCGATATCGCGTCTCCGCGTCGTCGAGCCGGCCGGCGTCGGCCACCGCACGGAGGAGCGCGAACGCATCGGTGTCGGCCTGGGAGATCGCGGGGTCCAGATCCGACGCCAGCTCGTCGATGCGACCCTGCTGCTGACGCAGCGCGAGCATCGTGATCAGGTGGACACGAGCAGCATCCGGATGGCCCGCTTCCGTGCCGCTGCGTAGCGCCGCGTCGGCGTGCCGTTCGGCGGCGGCCAGATCGCCGCCGAGGTACGCCCGCGACGCGCGAGCGGACGAGACCAGCCAGCTCGGGACATCCAGATCCAGGTCGCTGGCCACGACGCCCGCCAGCCCCAACCAGTGGTCGTGCTGTTCGATGTCGCCGGACTCGGCCGCGGCGCCCGCCCGTTGCAGGGCCGCGTGGAACCGCAGCAGCGGATCCTCGAGCCGCCCCGCGAGATCGAAGAGCTCCTCGCTGAGCGCCACCCGCTCATCGAGCGTCGTGGCCCCGGCGATCGTGGGCGAGCGGCGCAGCAGGACCGCGGCGAGCAGCTCGTCGTCGTCCAGCCCGCGCGCCTTGGCCAACGCCGCGTCCGCGAGCGATCGGCGTTCGCCGGCGTGGACCGGGCCGCGCAGCTCGAAGGCCAGCGACGCCTCGAGGCGGGTGGTGTCGGCGGTCGAGGTGCCGTCGGCCGCGAGCGCCGCCCGGAGGATCCCGACGCGCTCAGCATCGAAGCGTCCGGGGCGACCGGTGAAGCTGCCGACGTCGGTCAGCGCGGCCGCCACGAGGTGGTCGCCATCGGCGGTCCCCTGGGCCAGCGACGCCACGCGCAACAGGGTGTCGCGCGCGTCGAGGGACGAGCCGGCCCGGGCCTGGGCCTGTCCCAGCGCCACGAGGAGGTCGAGGCGGGTCGACGCGGTGTCCCCGAGCAGGTCGACGGCGTGGCGGTACCAGGTCACGGCTTCGTCGTAGGCCAGCAGATCGCGGGCGCGGTCGCCGGCGTGCACCGCGAGCTCGATGGCGCGGACGCGATCGCCCGCCCCGCCGTGCACCGCGGCGAGCGCGTGCCACGCGATCTCCGCCGCGTGGCGATCGTCGGCCCCGGCCCCTTCGAGCAACGCTTCGGCCACCTGCTGGTGCAGCGCGGCGGCCTGCCCCGCCTCGACGGTGGCCGCCAGCGCGCTCGCGCCGCGGGGGTGGGTGAAGGCGTAGCGGAAGCGCGAACCCGGCGCTTCGGCGACCAGCTTGGCCGCGGTGGCCAGGTCGATAGCGGCGGTGAACTCGTCGTCCCCCAGGGTCCCCACGGCCCGTACGACCGAGAGATCGAACTCATCGCCGACGATCGCGGCCCGCTGCAACACGGCGAGCACGTCGTCACCGAGCACTGCGGTGCGGGCGCGGAGGGCGTCCTCGACCGTCGGCGGGAGCACGAGGCTGTCGACGGGCTGGTCGAGGCGCGGCGTCTCGCCACCGTGCACGAGGCGGTTGGCCTGGAGGAACCGCACGAGCTCCACGACGAAGAGGGCGTTGCCGGCGGTCACGGTGTGGATCCGGTGCGCGAGCGCCGGGCCCGCCTCGCCGATGTCACCGATGAGACGCTCCACCAGGATGGCCACGTCGTCCTCGCTGAGACCGGCGAGCTGGATCGGCTCAACGCCGTGATCTGTGCGGCGCAGGTGGTCAGCCAACCGGTGCAGGGGGTGGTCCGCGGTCAGCCCGGTGTCTCGGTACCCGGCCACCACCAGCACCCGCATCGGCGTGGGCGAGTCGACGACGTGGCGCAGCAGTTCGAGCGTCGCCGCGCTGGCCCATTGCATGTCGTCGAGCAGCAGCACGACCGGCTCGTCACGGGACGCCGCCACCAGCCACCCGGCGATGGCATCGAAGAGGCGCAGGGACGCCAGCTCAGGATCGCTGATCACCACCGGCTGCTGGGTGGTGCCCGGGACGCGCTCGCGCAGGTCGGGCACGAGGCGCATGAGCTCGCCGGTGAAGGACCCGAGCAGATCGCCGAGCTGGCCCGACGGGACGTTGTCGACGTAGTACCGCAACGCCTCGACGAAGGGCTGGAAGGGCGAGGCGCCGTGCTCGCTGCACCGGCCGTACAGGACCATCCCCCCTTCGTTCTGCGTGGTGCGCTGGGCGAACTCGGACATGAGTCGGGTCTTGCCGATGCCATCGGCACCGGACACGAACACCACCGGGGCCTTGGCGGTGCGGGCGTTGAGGAACGCGTGGCCGATCGCATAGCGCTCGACCCGGCGGCCGACGGCGTCGGTCGGTTTGGTGAGGGTCGGGATCTCGGGGAACGGCACGGTCGGCGCGTCGCTGGCTTCCCACCAGAGCACCTCGAGGGTGCGCAGGGGCTCGCCGAGGCCCTTCAGCTCGAGCTCGCCGAAGGCGCGGAAGGTGGCCGTGCTCCGCGAGCCCGCCAGCAGCTTGACGTGCTCGGCCGCGAGGATCTGATCCGCGCCGGACGCGCTGCACAGCCGCGAGGCCTCCACGACGGGGGTGCCGTAGACGTCGTCCGCCTCGACCCGCACCTCGCCGACGCTCAGGCCCATGCGCAGCGCGATCGGCACCTTGGCCTGCCGGTTGCGCCGGGCGATGGCCTGCTGGATCCCGACCGCCGCGGCGATGCCTGCGCTGGGAGCGCCGAACACCGCCATGATGCCGTCGCCGAGGCCCTTGACGATCGATCCGCGGTTCTCGTCCACGAGGCGCGCGATGAGCTCATCGTGCTCTCGACGCACCTCGTCGGCCTGGTCGTCGCCCAATCGGCTGCGCATGGCAGTCGAGTCGACGAGGTCGGTAAACAGAACTGTCATGGTTGCCGCGCCCGGCTGGAGTCCAGTCACGGCGGGGATCCTACGACGCGCACGGGATGCTCTGTCGGACGAAGGGGCGGGAAGGTAGGGTCGACCACTGTGGCGAAACCGATCACGTTCACGTTCGACCTCGAAGACCACCGCCCGTCGACCGCGGCGTGGCCCGCCCGGTACCCCGCGATCACCGAGGGCATGCTCGACTGGATGGACGAGCAGCACATCACCGCCACGGTCTTCATCGTGGGCGAGATCGCGGACTACCACCCGGCGCTCGTGCAACGCGTCGCGGAGCGCGGCCACGAGATCGGCCTGCACAACTGGCAGCACATCCAGCTCACCGCCCAGGACCCGGCGGCGTTCCGCGAGGGCGTGCGGCGCGGCAAGCAGCGCCTCGAGGACGTGACCGGCACTGAGGTCATCGGCTTCCGTGCGCCCACCGGTTCGCTGGTCCCCGAGAGCGCGTGGGCGATCGACGTGCTCCACGACGAGGGCTACCGCTACTCGTCGAGCGTGTGCCCCGGGCGCAACCCGATCAACTGCTTCGTCGGCGCCCCGACCGAGCCGTTCACCTACACCAACGGGCTGGCGGAGTTCCCCGCCCCGGTGGCCGGCTTCCGCCTGTTCAACATCCCCTACCTGGGCGGCACCTACATCCGGGTGCTCCCCAAGCCCGTGCTGCGAGCCATCTTCCGCATCGCCCCGCGCGACGAGGGCGCGGTCCTGTACTGCCATCCGTACGACTTCGACACCGAGGAGCCGTTCTGGTGGGTGGCCGACGTGGGTCCCCTGAGCCCGCTGCTCTGGATGGGGCGGCGCACCATCCACCACAAGCTCGAGTACCTCATCGAGGACGGCACCACCGGTCCCCTGCGCGACCGCCTCGACATCGCCCGCCGTGGCCCGGTCTTCGACCCGCACGCCGCGACGACCGCGCCCACCCTCGCCTCTGCGTGAAAGGCTGTTCGGTCAGGCGCCGAGCTGGCTCTCGCGGTCCTTGGCCAGCTCGTCGAGCGACTCGTACTCGTCGCTGGTGTCCACCCAGTCCTCGAACTGGATCACCCCGATCTCGGTGAACCGGTCGCGCAGCCAACCGCCGGACGCGTCGAGCAGCCCGAGCTTCTTGCAGTTCGGCACGATCTTGGAGAACAACAGCTGCTGGAACGGATCCTCGAGCTTGTCGCCGCGCATGTGCCGGATCGCCACCTTGGGATCGATGCCCATGTGCTCCCACACCTCCTGCTGCAGCATGCGGTCGCGCATGCGCACCGCCGCCTCGAAGGCGAACTCCTGGCGCTCGCGCATCTCGACGTCGGTGAGCTCCTCGTAGTACTCCTTCAACGAGAGCACGCCGAAGGCCACGTGCCGGGCCTCGTCGCTCATCACGTAGCGAAGCAGCTGCTTGAGCAACGGCTCGGGCGTGATGGCGTGCATGAACCCGAAGGCGGCGAGGGCGAGGCCCTCGACCATGATCTGCATGCCCAGGTAGGTCATGTCCCACCGGCTGTCAGCGATGATGTCCTTGAGCAGGAGACCCAGGTGGGTGTTGAGGGCGTAGTGGCCCGACAGCTTGGTGTCGAGGTACTTGGCGAAGACCTCGACGTGGCGGGCCTCGTCCATCACCTGGGTGGCGGCGTAGTACTTCGCATCGATCCACGGCACGGTCTCGACGATCTTGGCCGTGCACAGCAGCGCCCCCTGCTCGCCGTGCATGAACTGGCTCAGCATCCAGTTCCCCTGCTCGACGTTGAACTCGACCCACTCCTTGCTCCCCCACTTCTCCATGGGCGACCCGACAGGGTCCACGCCCATGAACTCCCAGTTGGGCTCGAGGCCGGCGGAGGCGATGGCGACCTTCTCGGGATCCACGTCGATCGACCAGTCGAGGTCGGTCTCGCCGTTCCACTGCGAGTTCTTCGCCTTCTCGTAGAGCTTGTTGAGCGCGGGCCGGGCGCCCTTCTCGTAGTCCCACGTGAAGATCGCGTCGGCGTTGTCCTTGACCGCGAAGACCACCGAGTCGGTGAACGGGCTCGGTGTGTCGATGATCGCGTCGAGATCGTTGGCTTCATCACGGCCGATGAGCTGCTGGTTGGACGACATCGTGGCAATCCCCCTGGATCGTGACTCGGTCACCGGGTGGTTCCGGCGACGACGAGCCCTGCGCCCTCATGATACAAGAACGCGACTTTGTCTCAAGTCGGGCGCCGAACAAGTACGCTCACCAGCCATGACGCGGCTGCGGTGGGGCGACCAGGTACCGATCGACACGCACGAGGCGCGCACGCGCCTCATCGATGCGGCGGCGGCCTGCCTCGACCGCACGGGCCTGGCCAAGACGTCCCTCGAAGACGTCGCCGCCGAGGCCCAGGTGAGCCGAGCCACCATCTACCGCTACTTCACCAACCGCGACGAGCTCGTCCTCGCGGTCCTCTTGCGTGAGCTCGATCGCTCCTACGACCACGATCTGGACCTGCTCGTCGCCGGCGCCACGACGCTGGATGCGATGGCCGCGGCGATCGTGGACGCATCGGCGCACCTGATGGCGAGGATCCGCGCCAACCCGAAGCTCCAGATGTTCCTCAGCCGAGACGGGGCGGCGACGATCGCGGGCGCCTCGGTCGCCCTGTTCCGCTCGTTCGCGGAGGACCTCACGCCGTACCTCTCGGCGGCCCAGGACGCCGGCCTCCTGCGCGCCGAGCTCGACCTCGCCGAGGCCAGCGAGTGGATCCTGCGCGCCATCCTGTCGCTGCTCACGGTCGACGGGCCGGTGTCTCGCACCGACGCCGACGAGCGGCGCCTCCTGCACACGTACCTCGTGCCGGCGCTCGTCCCGCAGGACTGACCGCCGGACTGACCGCCGGACTGACCGGCGGCGAACCCCGATGCCACGGTGCCGGTCCTACACTCGCGACCATGTGGGGGACTCGGGTCGCGGCGATGTCGATGGGTCTTCTCGCGCTGCTCGCCGTCGCGGCGGGCTGCACGCCAGCGACCGGCACGGCATCGACCGGTGGCTCGCCGGGATCGGGCGCAGGCGCTCCCGATGCGACGGCGGCCGCCGCCACGGCGCCACCCACGACCGAGGGCCCGCTGCCCCACGGGCCCTTCACGGTCACGACCTCGCAGCGCACGTTCGTGGACACGACGCGCCCGACCGAGGCCGGCGCCGCGACACCTGCGCACCCCGAGCGCACCCTCGAGACCTGGCTGTTCCAGCCCGAAGGCACCGGGCCGTTCCCGCTGATCGTGTTCTCCCACGGCCTGTCAGGCCATCCGGACAAGTTCACGAAGCTGCTCACGGCCTGGGCCAAAGCCGGCTTCTTGGTGGCGGCGCCGGCGTTTCCGCTCACCAACGACAAGGTCCCGAGCTCGAGCTCCAACTGGACTGGCCTCGCGCAGCAGCCCGCCGACGTCTCGTTCGTGATCACCAAGATGCTCGCCGCCAACGACGACCCGGCGGATGCGCTCCACGATCGGATCCGTCCGGACCGCATCGGGGCCGGCGGCCTCTCGCTCGGCGGCGCCACGACCTACGGCGTCACCTTCAACGACTGCTGCCGCGACGACCGGATCAAGGCGGCGGAGGTGCTGTCGGGCGCGCAGCTCGCCGTCGGCGGCGAGAACCACCTCGACGGGCACGTGCCGCTGCTGATCATGCACGGCGACGCCGACCTGTCCCTGCCCTACGCCATGGAGGTCGACGGCTACGCCAAGGCCACCGGCCCGGTGTGGTTCGTGACGTTGCTCGGCGGCTCGCACGCGCCACCCTTCGAGGACTGGCCGTCACCCCACGACGCCGTCGACGAGCAGGTCACCACGACGTTCTGGGAGGGCACCCTCGGCGGCGACCCGGCCGCTCTCGCCCGCCTCGACACCGAAGCGGTCGTCCCCGGCCTCACCACCCTCCAGAAGAAGTAGCCGGCGGGGCCGGTATCGTCCGATCATGATCGAGCACCTGCCCTTCGGCCGCACAGGACACCGCAGCAGTCGGGTGATCTTCGGGGCGGCCGCCCTCGGGAGCATGCGGCAGGAGCGCGCCGACCAGGTGCTCGAACTGCTGCTCGAGTTCGGGGTCAACCACATCGACACCGCCGCGGGGTACGGCGACTCCGAGCTTCGCATCGCCCCCTGGCTGACGACGCGCCGAGACGAGTTCTTCCTCGCCACCAAGACCGCCGAGCGCACGGGCGACGGCGCTAGCGCCGGGCTGGAGGCGTCGCTCGAGCGGCTCGGCGTCGATCACGTCGACCTGATCCAACTGCACAACCTGGTGGAGCCCGACGAGTGGGAGACCGCGCACGCCCCCGGTGGTGCGGTCGAAGCGCTCGCCCAGGCTCGGGACGAAGGGTTGGTGCGCTTCATCGGGGTGACCGGCCACGGCACGCGCATCGCGGGGATGCACCTCGCCAGCCTCGACCGCTTCGACTTCGATTCGGTGCTCGTGCCCTACAACTTCGTGCTCCGTCAGGACCCGGCCTACCGCGCGGACCTCGATCGGTTGCTCGAGCGCTGCGAGGCGAGCGAGGTGGCTGTCCAGACGATCAAGTCCATCGCCCGACGCCGCTGGCGCGATGACGACACCGCCCCCCGTTACGCCTGGTACGAGCCGATCAGCGACACCGACGCGATCTCGCGAGCAGTCGGCTACGTGCTCGGCCGCCCTGGCGTGTTCCTCAACTCGTCCAGCGATGCTCGCCTGCTCCGCACGACCCTCGCAGCGGCGGCGGCCGCGCCGGACCTGCCCTCCGATGGGGCGATTCAGGCCGACGTGGACGGTCAGCACATCGAAGCGCTGTTCGACGGCGGCGCGCTCGAGCGGATCTGACCTGGCGCTCACGGTTCACGGCGTCCGTTGCGTCGCTACCCGGTCGGGCGCACGTCCCACGGTCGGGCGCACATCCGCCGGGCGGTGGCGTACGGCATCGACCCGTCGGCGACGCTGGTCAATGCCGCTTGCGGTACGCAGCCACGTGCTGGCGGTTGGCGCACTGGGTGTCGCAGTACCGGCGTGACCGGTTCTTGGTGAGATCCACCAGGACCCGCCCGCAGCCAGGCGTCACGCACACCCGCAACCGCTCGATGCCGCCATCGCGCACGACGACCGCGAGGGCGATCGCCATCTCCGCGCCGAGGCGTTGATCGAGCGGCGCGTGGGCCGGCGTGTAGTGCAGGTGCAGCGGCAGACCGTCGTGCTCGACGAGTTGGGGCACCGCGTGCGCATCGGCGATCAGGGTGTTGAGCGCGCCCACCACGGCGTCACGCTCGCCGCGGTCGGCCATGTCGAACACATCGCGCAGGCGCGACCGCAGCCGGTGCACCGCCCGCAGCTCACGGGCATCGCCCGTGCGGTCCCCGGTGATCTGGCGATCGACGATGAACGTCCCCAACGCCTCCGGTGTCGCCAGGCGATCCTCGCCCGTGCGCGGATCGTCGGTGTTCACCAGCCAGACGAGCTCCTCCAGCGCTTGGGCCTTGTCATGATCAACCTGCACTTGACTCCTGACAGCCGCCACTCGTACGGTCAGTAGCATAACCACGTTGACCACTGACCCACCCGGGTCCGCCACGCCGCCGGGCGCACCGGACGCCCCTCGCCCGCGCCCCGGCCTCGGCGCGCTGTTGGGCTTGGCGTCGGCGTGCCTCTTCGGGTTCGGCGCCAGCGTCTCGAAGGTGGCCCTCGATGCGGGCATCGACCCGATCCGCCTCACGTCGTTCCGCTGCGTGGGCGGCGCGGTCGCCCTGCTCGTCGCCATCCTGGTGACCCGCCCTTCCCTCCTGCGTGTCCGCTGGCACGACCTCCCCGTGCTCATCGCGCTGGGCCTCTGCGGCGCCGCGGTGCTGGAGTGGCTGTACTTCATCGCCATCGACCGCCTGCCGGTCGGCATCGCCCTGCTGCTCGAGTTCACGGCGCCGCTGCTCGTCGCCGTGTACTCGACCGTCGTGCTCCGTCACCGCCCGGACCGGCGGGTCTGGCTGGCCCTGGCGTTGGCGCTGGTCGGCCTCGCGCTCGTCGCCCAGGTCTGGACCGACACCGGGCTGGACCCGATCGGCGTGGCGGCCGGCTTCGGGGCGGCCGTGTGCCTCGCGGCCTTCTACCTCCTCGGCAAGCACGCCCTCGTCACGCACCACCCGATGACCCTCTCGTTCTGGATGTTCGCGTTCGCGGCGCTGTTCTGGGCGGTGATCAGCCCGTGGTCGGGCTTCGACGCCTCCGTGCTCACCCAGCCCGCATCCCTGCTGGGGTCGCTGGACCAGGTGCACCTGCCCCTCTGGCTGCCGGTCCTGTGGGTGATCGCGCTGGGCACCATCGCCCCGTACGCGCTCGAGCTCGCGGCGCTGCGGCGGCTCACGCCGACGGCGACCGGCATCGTCGGCATGAGCGAGCCCGTCATCGCCGCGGCGGTCGCGTGGCTCTGGCTCGGGCAGTCCCTCGGCCTCGTCCAAGGTCTCGGCGCCGCGCTGACCCTCGGCGCGGTCGTGCTGATCCAGACCGCCCGCGCACCGACCGCCGCGGCGTGACCGGGGCGGCGGTGCGCCGCCGACCCGCCCCGATCCCACCGCCGTCGCGGGCTGACACCTACACCGACACGGGCACGTGGGTCGCCGCGTTCAGCTTCGTGGCGACGTCGTCGATGTAGGCCAACGCCTCGCCCCGCGTCGTGAACGCGCCGACCTGCGCCACGATCGCGTCGTGCTCCTCGGCGGGCGCGAGTTGGAGGTGGCAGCGCATGGCCACGTGGAGGAAGCCGGCCAGGTTGCTGTGCCCGATCGGTTCGGCGGCCTCGGCCGCGGACAACGGTGGCGCGATCGTCGGCGCCGGGCCCCAGCTCGCCGGGTTCGGCAACTGCGTCGGCGTGTCCCGCGGGGTCGTCAACGTCAACAACGTCGAGACGTCCGCCGCGGCGGCGTCCCGCTTGGTCAGCGCACCGAACCCGAGCAGCCGTTCGACAGTGGCTGGGATCGACGAGTGGTCATAGGTGCGATGGTCGATGAGCCCGGCCTCGAGGAACGGCGACACGATCACGGCCGGCACGCGCACGCCGTAGTGATCGAACACGAAGCCGAACTGGTTCACCGGTCCCGGCGTGGTGATCGTGTCGCCCGGTTCGACCGCGGCGCTCGGCGCCACGTGGTCGTAGAACCCGCCGTGCTCGTCCCAGGTCACGATGAGCATGCTGCTCTGCCAGACCGGTGAGTTCCGGATCGCCTCGTACGTGGCCTTGATCAGCGCCTCGCCGCTCGTGACATCGTCGATCGGGTGCTGCGACGTGCCGCCCCGGTAGCTGTCGTCGAGGGCGCTGCCGTAGTTCGGTTCGATCCACGTGAACTGATACGGGTAGTTGCCCTGCAGGTCAGCGGCGAAGTGGCTGTAGTTCGAGACGTCGAGCGCGACCTGGATGTTCTTGAGCGCGCCGGCGATGGGCAGGCTGCCCGAGACGGGGCCGAGATCGCCGCGGTAGATCCGCCAGCCCTGGCCGTTCGCCGTCAGCGCGTCGAAGAGCGAACCGTTCTCGAAGCTGAACCCGGCCACGGTCTCCCATTGCACGATCTGGGCGGTGCTCGGGCTCCGGTCGAGTCCGCCGGCCGAGGCGGCCATGGCGAAGAACCGGTTCGGCCAGGTCGGGCCGGGCATCGAGGAGTACCACGAGTCGCACACCGCGAAGTCCGTGGCGAGCGCGTTGAGTACCGGCAGCTCGCTCGGCGTGAAGCACTTCATGATCTCACCCGGGTTGGCCTGGCCTCCCGCGCCGGCGTAGTCGGCCACGAAGCCCGAGTTGTTGATCGGCGGGTACGGGCCACCCGGCGGGTAGGTCGCGCCGGTGCCGCCGAGTTGGGTGACGACGTCCGCGAACTCGTGCAGCGGGTCGAGGGGCATCGTGACGTCGGCGCCCTGGGTGACCGGGTAGCTGGTGCCGGCATACACGTTGGCCTCGGTGCCGCTGAGCCCGTTGACCGTCGTCGGCTGTCCCGTCACCGGGTCGGTCCCGGTGATGCCTGAGAACCCGAGCATGTGATCGAACGAGCGGTTCTCGAGCATGAGCACGAACACGTGGTGGATCTGCTGGCTGGCCACGGTCCAGCCCGGGGTGCTGACATCGACGGCGATCGTGACGGTGAGGGGGTGCCCGCCCTTGTTGAACGCCGTGATCCCGGGACCATCAGCGCCGTTGTCCGAGCTCCAGACCGGGCAGTTGCCGTGCCACGCGTATTCCCGGATCACCCCGTCGATGTCGGCGATGAAGTACGCCGTGCCCTCGGCGCCGCGGCCCCCGCACGGATCGTTGAGGTGCACCTGGTGCGGGCGGGCGTCGTTGGGGATCGACTGCGGCCCGTCGTACGTGCAGCAGTCGCCCTCCGCGGACACGAACCGGGAGAAGTACAGGGGGACGGGCAAGCTGTTGCTGATCTGGAAGTAGACGCCGAAGTCCATGGTGAGGTCTCGATTCTGAACGGATGTGAGGGGCTGCTGCTTGTTGAAGAACCCAAGCTGCTGCACCTTACGCAGGTCATGAATCGTCAAGCAATGGGCTGCGCAACAATGCACCTTCGGGCAGCCTCCACTCAGCGCTCGCTGTCGAGGTGCGCGAACTGCGCCTCGGCGTAGCGGGCGCCGGCGACCGACGCGGCGGGCGCGGCGGCTTCGATGACCGCGAGCTCATCCGGTGTGAGCGCGACGGCCAACGCGCCGAGGGCCTCGTGCAGGCGCACGACGCGGCGGGCGCCGATCACCGGGATGATGTCCTCGCCCTGCGCGAGGACCCAGGCGATCGCCAGCTGCGCCACGGTGATGCCGTGGCCATCGGCGACCGACGCGAGCGCCTCGACCAACCCCAGGTTGGTGCGCAGGTTCTCGCCCTGGAACCGCGGGCTCCAAGCCCGGAAGTCGCCGGCCGAGGGCTCGTGGCCACCGCGGAACGTGTCGCTCAGCAAGCCACGCGACAGCACCCCGTACGCCGTGACGCCGATGCCCAGCTCGCGGCAGGTCGGCAGGATCGCCTCCTCGATGCCGCGTGTCAGCAACGAGTACTCGATCTGCACATCGGCGATCGGGTGCACCGCGTGCGCCCGGCGGATCGTGTCGGCGCCGACCTCGGAGAGCCCGATGTGGCGCACGTATCCAGCGTCGATCATCTCGGCGATTGCGCCCACGGTGTCCTCGATCGGCACGCTCCTGTCGAAGCGCGCGGGTCGGTAGATGTCGAGGTGGTCCACGCCCAGCCGCTGCAGCGAGTACGCGAGGAAGTTCCGCGTCGCCGCGGGGCTGATGTCGTTGCCCCCCCAACCTCCGGCGGGATCCCGCAGGCCGCCGTACTTGACGCTGAGGACGTAGTCCTCCCGGGGGCGGTCGGCCACGGCGCGACCGATCAGCGCTTCGTTGTGACCCGACCCGTAGAAGTCGCCCGTGTCGATGAGGTTGACGCCGGCATCGAGGGCGGCATGGATGGTGGCGATGCTCTCGGCCTCATCGGCCGCGCCGTACATCCCGGACATGCCCATCGCCCCGAGCCCGATGCGGCTGACAGGGGGGCCGGTGCGGCCGAGGGTGCTCGTGGAGATGGTCATGGTGGGCTCCTTCGGTAGGGGTCATCCCTGCGGACGCCCCCATGTTCCGCCACGGGTCCACCGCTGGGAAGGGAGCCCTGATCGGGGGATCGTCGCTCCCTGTATGGTTCAGCGCTCACCACCCATACTGACGTCATGGCCATCGACCGAGTCGGGCTCGCCGACTTCCTGCGGCGCCGCCGCGAGCAGATCTCCCCGGCCGAGGTCGGGCTCTCCGCGGGCCCTCGGCGCCGCACGCCGGGCCTGCGCCGCGACGAGGTCGCCATGCTCGCCGCGATGTCGACGGACTACTACACGAGGCTCGAGCAGGCCCGCGGCCCGCACCCGTCCCCCCAGATGCTCACCGCCATCGGCCGCGCGCTGCGACTGACCGACGACGAGCAGGACCACCTGTTCCACCTCGCAGGACAGGTCCCCCCGGCGCATGGACGCCGAGACCACAACGTCGGGCCCGGGTTGTTGCACCTGCTCGATTGCCTCGACGACACCCCGGCCTGCGTCGTCTCCGACATCGACGAGGTGTTGGCGCAGAACGCACTGGCGGTGACCCTCTTCAGCGATCTGCGGCTGCTCACCGGCTTGCAGCGCAACTTCACCTGGCGCTGGTTCACCGAGGCCGACCTACGTGAGCGCTATCCCCGCGAGGACTGGGATCAGCACGCCCGCAAGCACGTCGCCGACCTGCGCGCCACCGCCGCCCGGCGCGCCGGCGACGCCGATGTCGAGGACCTCGTCAGCCGATTGACCGCGGCCAGCCCCGAGTTCGTGGCGCTGTGGAACGAACACCAGGTCGCGGTCCGGCTCCACGACGTGAAGCGCATCATCCACCCCGAGGTCGGGACGATCGACATCGTGTGCGAGACCCTCCTCACCCCGCGGGCCGATCAACGCCTGCTCGTCTTCTTCCCCAAGCCGGGCACCGACGCCCGCGAGAAGCTCGACCTGCTCCGCGTGATCGGCACGCAGCAGCTATCGGGCTGAAGCGGCCCGCTCCGGCGCCCGAGCTACCGGCGGTTCACGCTGCGGTTGGTGACCCGGATGTTGTCCTGCTCGCGGGCGCTGTGCAGGTTGAAGGCGCTGTTGACGAGACCGACGTGGGAGAAGGCCTGCGGGAAGTTGCCGAGCAGGCGGCCGCTGGCGGGGTCGTACTCCTCGGCCAGGAGCCCGACGTCGTTGCGCAACGCGACGAGGCGTTCGAACAGCTCGGTCGCCTCGTCGAGCCGGCCCAGGAGCACGAAGCAGTCGACCAACCAGAACGTCGTGAGCAGGAACGACCCCTCGCCGGGAGGCAGGCCGTCCACCGTCGCCGCGGGCGGGTCAGCACGGGCGTCCGTGGGCGACGACGGCCCGGGGAGGCCCACCGGCACGGTTCGGGTCGTCTCGTACCGACGCACGAAGCCATCCACCAGGAGCGTCCGCGCGACGGCATCGATCGTCGCCACGAGACGCGGGTCGGTCGGCGGCAGGAACCCGACGAGGCCCATCATCAGCAGGCTCGCGTCGAGCGATCCTGACCCGTAGTACTGCGTGAAGGCACCGAGGCCGGCGTCGTACCCGAAGGCGCACACGTCCGCGTGGATCTCGTCCGCCAGCGCCCGCCACGGCGCCGGGTCATCGTCCAGCCCGAGGTGCTCGACGAGGCGGGCCCAGCGGTCGATGGCGACCCACGCCATCACCTTCGAGTGCACGAAGTGCTGCCGCGGCCCACGCACCTCCCAGATGCCGTCGTCGGGCTGGCGCCACACGGTGCGCACGTGGTCGGCGAGCATGCGGGCCAGATCGACGGCGTCGGACGGGAGACCCTCGTGCCGACCCGAGAACGTGCTGGTCTGAGGCAGGCCCCGCGACGCGGTGGTCCAGAACATGTCCATGACCTCGCCGTACACGTCGAGCTGGAACTGCCCGCTCGCGGCGTTGCCCACGCGCACCGGCGCCGAGGATTCGTACCCCGGCAGCCACGCCACCTCGTACTCGTCGAGCCGGCGCTCGCCCGCCACGCCGTACATGATCTGCATCTTCTCGGGGCTACCCGCGATCGCTCGCCGCAGCCAGTCGCTCCACGCCGTCGCCTCCTCCACGTGGCCGGCATCGATCAGAGCGATCAACGTGAAGGTGGCGTCGCGCAGCCAGCAGTACCGGTAGTCCCAGTTGCGTACGCTGCCGATCCACTCGGGCAACGAGGTGGTGGGCGCGGCCACGATCCCGCCGGTCGGCGCGTAGGTGAGGCCCTTGAGCGTGAGCAGGCTGCGCCGCACCTCGGCGCGCCACGGCCCGTCGTAGGTGCAGTGGTCGGCCCAGTCCTGCCACCACCGCTCGGTGTCGGCGAGCACGGCCACGGCGTCGATGGCCGGCGGCGAGGGCAGGTGCGACGGGAACCACGACAGCGTGAAGGTCCGCCGCTCCCCCGCCCCGACCGTGAACACCGCCGAGTGGTGCAGTTCGCTCGGCGTCAGCTCGACATCGGCGTGCACGATCAGGCCGTCGGCTCCGCCCACCGCCCGGAACCCGAACGGACCTTCGCCGTCGCCCCCGCCCAGTGCCTGCACCCACGGCACGATGCTCCCGTAGTCGAACCGCAGCGACAGCTCGGTGCGCATCGACGCCGTACCCGACCGCCCCTCGACGATCCGCACGATCGTCGGCGCCGCCCCGTCTCGGCCCGTGGGGTCCGCCGCAGCGGCGCGGACCGGCATGAAGTCGATCACGGCCACTTCCCCGGTGGGTGTCGTGAAGACCGTCTCGAGCACCAACGTGTCGCCGCGGTAGCTGCGCTCGATCCGTTCGCACACCCCGACCGGCGCCATCGCCCACTGGCCATGGCGCCGCGAACCGAGGAGCGCGGCCAGGCACGCACCCGAATCGAACCGCGGGGCGCAGAACCAGTCGATGGAACCCTGGCGCGACACGAGCGCCGCCGTGCCGGTGTCGCCGATGAGGGCGTAGTCCTCGATCCTGGCGGCCATGCGTGTCCCCTTCTGCGCGCCGTGGCGGGCCGTCGGCCCGCACGCAGCGAGACTACGGTGAGCGCGCCCCAGCGTGTGTCACCGCACCGGTCCCATCCTCGGAGGAACCATGAGCCCGTCCGCCCCAGCGTCGCCTGCCGAAGTCCCGGAGACCGACGAGTACGAGCCCATCGACCGGGGGCCCAGCACCTACCAGGGCCGGCCCCGGTCCGACGCCCTCATCATGTTCGGGGCCTCGGGCGATCTCGCCCACAAGAAGCTGTTCCCGGCGGTGTACCGCCTCCACCGACGCAAGCTGCTCAACGTCCCCGTCGTCGGCGTCGCCCTCGACGACTGGAGCGACCAGGACATGCGTGACCACGCCCGCCAGGCGATCCAGGAGGACGGCGAGGATTGGAACGAGACGGCGTTCGAGGAGCTCGCGGCGTCCATGCGGTTCGTGTCGGGCAACTACGCCGAGGACGACACCTACGCCAAGGTCAAGGAGGCGATCGGTGGCGCCGAGCACCCGGTGTTCCACCTGGCGATCCCGCCGTCGATGTTCGCGACGGTCGCCAGCGGGCTCGCCGGGGTCGGCCTCGCCGAGGGGGCGCGCCTGATCATCGAGAAGCCGTTCGGCCGTGACCTCACCTCGGCGCTGGCCCTCAACGAGACCCTGCACGCGCACTTCAAGGAGTCGGCGATCTTCCGGATCGATCACTTCCTCGGCAAGGAGGCGCTGCGCAGCCTGTTGATCACGCGCTTCGCCAACGCCATCCTCGAACCGCTGTGGCACCGCACGTACGTCTCGCACATCAAGATCACGATGGCCGAGGAGTTCGGCGTCGAGGACCGGGGGGCCTTCTACGACTCGGTCGGCGCGATGCGCGACGTCATGCAGAACCACCTGCTCCAGATGGTGGCGCTGTTCGCCATGGAACAGCCCGTGAACGAGAGCGCGAAGGCGTTGCGCGACGAGAAGGCCAAGGTGCTGATGGCGGCCCGCCCGGTCGACCCGCGCCACTACGTGCGGGGCCAGTACGAGGGCTACCAGGACGTCCCCGGCGTGAAGCCGGGCTCGGACACCGAGACCTACGGCGCCTTCCGGCTCGACTTCGATTCGCCCCGCTGGGGCGGCGTGCCGTTCTTCATCCGCGCGGGCAAGGCCATGGCCGAGACCGTCACCGAGATGACGATCGAGTTCGCCCGACCGCCGCGGCCGCTGTGGCTGGCGGATCGCAGCCCGCACGCGATGAACATGATCCGCATCGAGGCCAAGCCCGGCAACTTCACCGCGATCACCTGGAACCAGAAGCGCCCCGGCGACGACATGGTGGCCGAGCCGATGACGCTGGCACCACCTCTCGACGAGCGCGGCGATGTCGGGCCCGAGCCCTACGAGCTGCTCCTGCACGAGGCCATGATCGGCGACCCGACCCTGTTCGCCCGCGAGGACTCGATCGAGGAGTCTTGGCGCATCGTCGACCCGATCCTCACCAACTTCCCGCCGGTGGAGCCCTACCGCTCCGGCTCGTGGGGACCGCGCGACGCCCGCAAGCTCGTGGCGCACCACGGCGGTTGGCCCGAGGAGCCCCCCGCGTGACGCTCCGCCCCGACCAACCCGTCCCGCAACACGTCCGCGGGGTCCAGCCCATCACGGCGACGGGCCGCCACGAGGTGTTCGTGATCCGCCACGGCGCCACCGAGTGGAGCCAGAACGGACGGCACACGGGCCGCACCGACCTGCCGTTGTTGCCCGAGGGCCTGGCCGAGGCCGAGGCCACGGCCCGCCTGCTGCACAAGCGGCCGTTCGCGCTCGTCCTCACGAGCCCGCTGGCGCGGGCGCGGCGCACGTGTGAGCTGGCGGGCTACCTGGACCAGGCCGAGCTCACCGACGACCTGCGCGAGTGGGACTACGGCGACTACGAGGGCATCACCACCAAGGAGATCCGCCAGACCGTCCCGGGCTGGACCATCTGGAGCCATCCGTGCCCCAACGGCGAGTCGGTCGAGCAGGTGGCCGCGCGCGCCGACCGCGTCATCGAGCAGGTCCGCTCGGTCGGCGGCGATGCCGCCGTGTTCGCCCACGGCCACATCCTGCGGGTGCTCGCCGCGCGCTGGTGCGACCTCGATCCTCGCGAGGGCAAGCGCTTCCCCCTCGAGACCGCCTCGCTCAGCGTCCTCGGCTGGGAGCACGAGTACCCCACGATCCGCGTCCTCAACCAGCGCTGAGCCAAGGAAGCCGCCCATGGACACCAAGAGTGCGACACCCGCCGAGCTGGACGGCCTGATCATGGAGATCATGCTCACGCCGGAGGGGCGGGCGGACCCCTACCCTCGCTATCGGACGCTGCGCGACGCGGCCCCGGTCCACGCTGCCGGATTCGGCCCGGTGTGGTTCCTGTCCCGGTACGACGACTCGAAGCGCATGTTGCGCGACAACCGGTTCGGCAAGAGCGACGGTGACGCAGCTGACGATGCCGAGACGAACCCGTTCTTCGGCGGGCGCCGCCCGCGCGACGAGGTCGTGGCGCGCTCGCTCCTGAACCTGAATCCGCCTGACCACACGCGGCTGCGCGGCCTGGTGAGCCGGGGCTTCACCCCTCGCCGGGTGGAGCAGCTGCGCCCGGCGATCGAGGCGATGACCACCGCGGTGCTCGACGACCTCGCTGCCGCCGGCGAGGCCGACGTCCTCGACATCGTGGGGTTCCCCCTCCCGGTGCGGGTCATCGGCGAGCTCGTCGGTGTGCCCGAGCCCGACCGTGACCGGTTCCGTGGCCTCGTGCGAACTGCGGCCACCGCGCTCGAACCGGGGACCACCGACGAGCAGCTGGACGCGGCGGGGGCGGCCATGGGCGAGATGCAGGAGTACTTCCGGGCCCTCATCGCGGCGCGGCGAGCGGACCCGCGTGACGACCTCACATCCGCGCTCATCGCCGCCCGCGACGAGCAGGAAGCCGCGGAAGACCAGCTGACCGAGGACGAAATGGTCATCACGTTGATCCTCATCTTCGCCGCCGGCTTCGAGACCACGACCAACCTCATCGGCAACGGTCTCCTGTCGTTGCTGCGCCACCCGGCGGAGCTGGAGCGGCTGCGGGCGGATCGCACCCTGGTACCGGCTGCGGTCGACGAGATCCTGCGCTTCGAGTCACCCGTGCAGGTCGACGCGCGCCGGGCGCTCGAGGATGCCGAGATCGGGGACGTGGCCATACCCGCCGGCGACTGGGTGATCACATTCCTCGGCGCCGCCAATCGGGACCCGGCCGTGTTCGACGATCCCGAGACGTTCCGCATCGTGGCGCGCCCGACGCCGGTCCTGAGCTTCGCGAGCGGCATCCACTACTGCCTGGGGGCATCGCTCGCCCGCCTCGAGGGCGAGGCCCTGTTCGGTCAGCTCCTCGAGCGCTTCCCCACGATCGAGTGGCTCGATGCCGAACCGGCGTGGCGCAACACCCTGATCCTGCGCGGGCTGACCGAGCTCAACGTGCGGATCGGCTGAGCTTCACCACACGAGGAGCAGGTGGACACCTCCCTCGCCCATCACGACGCATCGCCACCGCCGCGACGGACGACGAAACGCGATGTTCTGCGGGCTTGGCAGCCTTGTCGTCAGCCGGTGAACGCGACAGACGCGGCGACGGGTCGCGCGACCTCCGCGACCGGGTCGATGGTGAGCGAGGGGGTGTTCTCGTTGGTCTTGGTCTTGGCCATCGGTGCTGCGGAGGTGGTGGTAGACGTGGACGGGGGGGGTAGACGTGGAGGAGGTGGGGGGCGGTGGCGCATCGGTGATCCGTGTGCCGCGAACGACCGCGGTGACCGAGTTGCGGCCGATCGCGGTCCGCGGTTCCGCCGTCGGATCGGCCCACCACCACCAGTCGCGGGGCTGGCCGTTGATCACCACACCCGTGACCCGGATCGTGTTGCCCGTGACCCTCCACGTACCGAGCCGGGCCGGTGGCGCCGGGCCGGCGTAGGCGACACCGTCAGCGCGCAGCGTCACGTCGACGTTCACCGCTGCCCGGGGCGGGTACTCCTCCTTGTAGCCGGTGACGTGCCACACCCCGGCAGCAGTCGCCGGGGTGATCGCGGTCCCCGCCACGAACCCCGGGTCGACCGCAAGTGGCCAGCCGTCGGGATCCCAGAGCACCTGCTGGATCGACAGCGTCGCCGCACCGTCGGCCGCGGCATCGTAGAAGTGGTGCACGAGGAGCCACGCGCCACCGTCTTCGAGCACCGTGCCGTGACCGGGCCCCACCACGTTGCCGTAGGAGCCGGTCACGGTGGAGCCTCCGTTCGCCGCCATCGGACCCCCGGCCTCGTCGACGTAGGGGCCCGTGAGCGCGCGTGATCGGCCGACGTGTATCGAGTACGAGGAACGCACGCCGCGGCAACACGACCCGAACGACACGAACAGGTACCACCAGCCATCCCGGTACACGATCGAGGCGCCCTCGACCCCGAGCCATCGCGGGTCCCGCCGGGCGAGGTTGAACACGGGTGCGCCGGCTTCGAGCAGTCCCATGGCGTCGTCGAGGCGCTGGACGAAGATCCCGTCCCAGAACGAGCCCCAGGCCAACCACCGATGCCCGGAGTTGTCGGTGACCGCGTTCGGGTCGATGGCGTTCATGGCCGCGCCGGCGGTGGTCTGCAGCACCTTTCCTTGATCGACCCACCGGTAGGTGGGATCGGCCGGGTCCAACGTCGCATTGGTCACCAATCCGATGACACTTCGGCTCGTCCCGAACACCGAGACCGCGTAGTACAGGTACCAGCGGTGGTTGGCGAAGGAGACGTCGGGCGCCCACTCGACGTTGGATGACGGGCTCAGCTCGGGCAGCGCGGAGAACACCCACGCCGGGAGGCCGTTCGGGAACACCGAACCCACCACCGTCCAATGGGCCAGGTCGTGAGATCGCCGGATCGGGATGGCCGTCCCCGTCGAGAACAGATACCAATCCGATCCGAGACGCACCATCGTCGGATCGTGCACCGGTGACACATCGCCGCTCACCACCGGCGGAACCGTCGCGCTCGACGCCGGCGCCGCACCACCGACACCCATCACCACCACGACGAGCACGGCCACCACGGTCACCGCCGCGGCGATCACCAGGTTCTGCGGCCGCCCCTGTCGCACCGCGCGGAACCGTAGCCCCCCGACGTCAACCCTGCCGGTGATCAGCCCGCGCGCCCGCCCGTTCCGGGTCGGTCGACCGGGCTGGTGGGTGGAAGCGCGGGCGGTGGCGGGCGGAGTGGTCGGAGACCAGCGAGGCCTCACGACACGAGGAAGGTGAACAGCGCCGAGCCCGGCAGGACCCGCTCGATCACCAGGCGGCTCGCGTCCATGCGCGCCTGCAGCGGCACCAGATCCTCGCGCCGGGCGAGCTCCACGCCGACCAGCGCGGGTCCGGTCTCGCGGTTGTTCTTCTTGACGTACTCGAACAGCGTGATGTCGTCGTCCGCACCGAGGACACCGTCGAGGAACCCGCGCAGCGCACCCGGCTCCTGGGGGAAGTCCACGAGGAAGTAGTGCTTGAGCCCTTCGTGGATGAGCGAGCGCTCGACGACCTCGCCGTAGCGGCTCACGTCGTTGTTCCCGCCCGAGACGATGCACACGACCTTCTCGCCGGGCCGGACTTCGATCGAGTCGCCCAGCGCGGCGGACGCGAGGGCTCCCGCCGGCTCGGAGATGATCCCCTCGATCTGGTACAGGTCGAGCATCTCGGTGCACACCCGACCCTCGTCGACCGTGACCACGGCGTCCGCGAGGTCGCGCACGATCGGGAACGTCAGATCACCGACGCGCCGCACGGCCGCACCGTCCACGAAACCGTCGAGGTGCTCGAGCTCGACGGGGTGCCCGGCGGCGAGCGCGGCGGTCATGCTCGGCGCACCCATGGGTTCGACACCGACGACCCGGGTCCGCGGTGGCGACCCCGTGGGCCCGACGTACCAGCTCGCGACGCCGGCCAGCAGGCCCCCACCGCCCACGGGCACGACCACCAGATCGGGGATGCCCAGCTCGGGGAGGGCCGCGGCCTGCTCGGCGATCTCGACCGCGACGGTCCCCTGGCCGGCGATGGTCCGGAGGTCGTCGAACGGCGGCACGCGCACCGCGCCCGTCTGCTCGGCGTCGAGCGCAGCGGCCCGGCTGGCGTCGTCGAACGTGTCACCGGTGACGATGAGCTCGATCGCAGATCCCCCGATCGCCACGATCGCCTGGCGCTTCTGCCGCGGTGTCGTGCGGGGCACGAAGATCCGCCCGGGCACCCCCAGCCGCGCGCAGCTGAAGGCCACGCCCTGGGCGTGGTTGCCGGCGCTCGCGCACACGACGCCACGCGCCCGCTCGGCGGCGGAGAGCTGAGCGATCAGGTTGAACGCGCCGCGGAGCTTGTAGGACCGGCCGACCTGCAGGTCCTCCCGCTTGAACCAGACCTGGGCATCGAGTTGCTCGGACAGCCGAGGGTTGAGCTCGAGCGGCGTGCGGCGCACGACAGGGGCAAGGCGCTCCATGGCGTCGGCCACCCGCGCGGCGGGGACCGAGACTTCGGCGGGGATCATGGTCCATCATGCCCTCCGCTCCCCCAGTGGCGACACCCGGTACGGTGGGTGGCGCCGAGGGGGGAACTTCGGCGGACACGGCGAGCGAGCGGATCGGCGTCGGTGACGGCGGTGCGAGCGCGTGAAGAACGGGGCCGACCATGACCGCACCAGGCGAGCGCGGACCCACCCGCACGACCGACACCGACACCGACACCGACACCGACACCGACACCGACACCGACACTGCTGCGGCAGCCGATCCATCCGCCGGCGACGACCGCCGGATGGTGTTGGGGCGCTGGGGCTTCTGGCTGGCGATGGTCGGACTCGTCACGATGCTCGCCGGCCTGCTGTTCGGCTACGACCAGGGCGTCATCTCCGGCGCCCTGCCGTTCATCCAGCAGGAGTTCAACCTCTCGTCCTTCGCGTCCGAGGTCGTGACCAGCTGGGTCACCATCGGGGCGCTGTTCGGTGCGCTCGCGGCGGGCCTGTTGGCGGACCGTCTCGGCCGCAAGAACACCGGCATCCTCGCGGGTCTGCTGTTCATGGTCGGAGCCGGTGTCGAGGCCGCCGCTCCCGGCACGGCGGTGCTCGTGGTCGGCCGCTTCGTGGTCGGCTTCGGTGTCGGCGTGGCATCGGTCGCGGCGCCGCTGTACGCGGCCGAGATGGCGCCCAAGCAGTCCCGTGGTCGCTACGTGTCCACGTACCAGTTGGCTATCACGATCGGCATCCTGTTCGCGGACATCGTGGACGACCTGCTGAGCCGCACGGGCAACTGGCGCCTGATGCTCGGCGGCGCCGCGGTCGCCGGCCTGGCGCTCGTGCTCGTGATGTCCGTCATGCCCGAGACGCCCCGCTGGCTCATGAAGGTGGGTCGCCACGACGACGCGGCGAAGGCCCTGACCAAGGTGCAGGGCTCCACGCGCGTCGAGCGCTCGTTGACCGAGATCCAGGCCGACCTCGACGAGAACAAGGAGCAGGCGAGCTGGGGCGAGGTGTTCGGCCGGGCGCTGCGACGACCGCTCATGGTCGGGGTCGGCCTCGCCGTGTTCCAGCAGATCACCGGTATCAACGCCATCATCTACTACTCCGACGAGATCTTCGCCCAGGCCGGCTTCGTCACCCCGCACCAGCAGGCGCGCGCCACGCTCTACGCGATCGGGGTGGTGAACGTGCTGGCCACGCTCGTCGCCGTGGCCTACGTCGACCGCTTCGGGCGGCGCCCGCTGCTGCTCGCCGGTCTGATCGGCATGACCGTGAGCCTGACCACCGTCGGCTTCGCGTTCCTCGCGTTCGACGAGCACGACAACGCCGGCGGGGCACCGAGCACCGTCGGCATCATCACGGTCATCTGCCTCGTCGTGTTCATCGCCTCGTTCGCGTTCTCCCTCGGCCCCATCGTGTGGACGATCATCTCGGAGATCTACCCGAGCCGGGTGCGCGGCCGGGCCATCGCCATCGCCACCGCCGCCAACTGGGGCGCCGCGTTCCTCGTGAGCCAGTTCTTCCTCACCCTGATCGACAGCATCGGCACGGCCGCCACCTTCTGGCTGTTCGCGTTCTTCAGCGCGGTCGCCTACGTGTGGATCTGGAAGAAGGTGCCCGAGACCAAGGGTCTCTCCCTCGAGGAGATCCAGGAGCTCTGGAGCCACGACGACGTCGTGGCGCACTCCACCACGACGGTGTAGTGGGCCGTCGGGACGAGCCTGCGACCACCCGTCGACGAAGATGCCATCGACGACCGAGCACCGTTAACGTCACCTGCGGAGGCACGCCATGGGGCTGTTCGGTTCGAAGGCGGACAAAGCGCAGATCGCCGAATGGCACGGACGGTCGCGTGAGCTCGCCGACGCCGGCGCGATGTCGTGGAAGGTCGTGTGGGAGTCGTTGATGATCGACCCCACCGCGACAACGGGAGGAGCCATGGATCCCATCGGCCTGCGCGGTGTCCATGTCCCGTACAAGAACGACACCACGACCGCCTATCAAGGCACCCGGCACGGGCGCACCGTGCACCTGCGCATGGGCCAACTGTCGGGGCGGGGCGCGACGGTCAGCTCGGTGTGGGTCGGTGTCTCGACGCCGACCTTCTCGTCCACCGGATCGGCCGGGCACCTGCAAACCCGAGGTTCCACCGACGAGTTGATCGCGCACGTTGCCGGCTTCGCGGCGGCGCCCGACGTTTGGCACAACGTGTCGGTCTACGGCGGCCCCGATGGCGTGCTGGCCAGCCGCGTCATCGACCAGCGCCGTCCGCAGAGTTGGATCTACGACCTCTGGCTGGCCGAACGCGTAGCGGACATCTGCGCGATCAGCGCGCTCCCGGCACCGGGCGAGGAGTTCTGGGAGTTGCCCTACGGCGTCCCGAGTGCCACCTGGAGGTGAGCTCGCCCATCTTGTTCGCTGGCGCCTGGGAACCCCGTGGGGTCTGGGCCGGCACGCCGGCGCGCTCCGCCCGCGCCTGGCTCGCCCACCACAGCACCCTCGGCGTCGCCGGCGCCGGGCGTCTGCTGCGCGCCGGCCGGTTCGTCCACGACT
>JBBQHT010000027.1:0-26289 GCA_038324235.1 Acidimicrobiales bacterium | reverse complement strand
GAGCAGCACCTCGGTGCCCCGGGGGATGAACTCGGTGACCATGGCGGCCAACCGCACGATGTCGGCGCGGATGTCGTCGAGCTCCTGGTGGAACGAACGCCGGTTGTCATTGGGCACGATGGTCTCCTCTCGCAGGGCGAGCGCGGATCACCCGAACCGTCCGGTCACGTAGTTCTCCGTGCGCTCATCACCCGGGTTGGAGAAGATCTTCTGCGTGTTGTCGTACTCGACGAGCACCCCGGTGCGCTGATCCCCGGCCGGATTGACCTCGGCGGTGAAGAACGCGGTGCGATCGCTGACCCGGGCCGCCTGTTGCATGTTGTGCGTGACGATCACGATCGTGTACTCGGCTTTCAACTCCTGCATCAGGTCCTCGATGCGCGCCGTGGCGATGGGATCGAGGGCCGAGCACGGCTCGTCCATCAGCACCACCTCGGGGTTGACCGCGATGGTACGCGCGATGCACAGGCGCTGTTGCTGGCCACCCGACATGCCCATCGCCGACGCCTTCAGCCGGTCCTTGACCTCGTCCCACAACGCCGCTTGGGTCAACGCCCGCTCGACGAGGTCATCGAGCTCGCTGCGGTTGCGGACCCCTGACAGCTTCGGGCCGAAGGCCACGTTGTCGTAGATGGACTTGGGGAAGGGATTCGGCTTCTGGAAGACCATGCCGATGCGCTTGCGCACCTCGACCGCGTCGACCTTCGGACCGTAGAGATCGGCGCCGTGGTAGTTGATCTGGCCTTCGACGCGGCAGCCTTCGATGAGGTCGTTCATGCGGTTGAGGCAGCGCAACACCGTGGTCTTGCCACAACCCGACGGGCCGATGAACGCGGTGATCTCGTGCTGGGAGATCTCGATCGAGACGTCACGCACGGCCCGGAACGCGCCGTAGTACACGGCCAGGTCGTCGATGTCGAAGACCACGCGGGCCGGAGCGGCCACGGCCCCGGCGTCGCCGCTGTCGCCTGCGGACCCGATCGGGATCGTCACAGACGGCAGCGCATCGGCGGGCAGGGCGTCAGACATCGACTTCACGGCTTTCTCGGGGATCCCGATCATCCCCCTGGCGGGCGGGGCCGTCGTGAGGGGTGGACCCTCGTCGGTCTCCGAGGGTACTTGAGGGGAAGGCAGGGACGACAAGGAAGCCTCCTACGCCTGCTTCATCGCGAAGCGGGACGAGACCCAGCGAGCGGCGACGGTCAGGATGAGTACGAGCAGGATGAGCGTGAGCGCCGCGCCCCAGGCCCGGTCCTGCGGACCGGTGAACGGGATCTGGGCGTTGCGGAAGATCTGGGCCGACAGTGCGGTGTTCGGGCCGTCGAACAGGTTGGGGTTCGCCGAGTTGACCACGCCGATCGTGAACAGCAGGGGCGCCGTCTCGCCCGCTGCCCGGGCCACCGCGAGCATGCACCCGCTGGTGATGCCACCGATCGAGGCCGGGAGCACGACCGTGACGATCGTGCGCCACTTGCGGTTGCCGAGAGCGAAGCTCGCCTGGCGCAGGTCGTCGGGCACCAGCCGCAGCATCTCCTCGGTCGAGCGGATCACGATGGGCAGCATCAGGCAGGCCAGGGCCAACGCCCCCGCGAAGCCGCTCTGGCCGAAGGTGAGCACCCAGACCGTGTAGATGAACAGGCCCATCACGATCGACGGCACGCCGGTCATGACCTGGCTCATGAAGCGGACCAGGGAGGCGAACCGGCCCTTGCCGCCGTACTCGTTGAGGTAGATAGCACCCAGAATGCCGAGGGGCACCGCCATCAGCGTCGCGGCCCCGGTGATCAGCAGCGTGCCGAGGACCGCAGGGCCCATGCCCGGTCCCAGTGCCCGCCTCGACACGGGGATGTCCGCGGTGAGGAAGTCGATGCCGAAGACCGCGGAGCCCCGCTGGATCACGTAGAACATCACGAGACCCAGCGGCACCAGCGCCACAATGACCGACACGACGAGCCAGGTGGTGGCGAGGCCGTTCTTGAACTTGCGCCGGGCGCTCATGGACGACACGAGCGACGGCGGTACCTCGTCGAGATCGAGCGGGGCGGTCATGAGCGCACCATCTTGCGGTCGAAGCGGTGGATGATTCGCTGGGCCGAGACGTTCACCAGGATCGTCACGCCGAACAGCACGAGGCCGAGACCGATGAGGGCGCTGCGGAAGACCCCGCTCGCCTCGGCGAACTGGTTGGCGATCTGCGCCGCCATCGAATCGCCGTTGGCGAAGATGCGGGTGGTGATCTGGGCGCTCGAGCCGATGACCAGGGCGGCGGCGATCGTCTCGCCCATCGCCCGGCCCAGGCCGAGCATCACGGCGCCGGTGATGCCACCCCGGCTCCACGGGATGATCGACCCGCGGATCATCTCCCAACGCGTGGCCCCGAGCGCCAGAGCGGCCTCCCTTTGCTGGCGGGGCACGGTCTGGATGACCTCGCGGCTCAGCGAGGTGATGATCGGCGTGATCATGAACGCCAGGATCATGCCCGCGGTCATGAAGCTCGTGCCGTGGGCCGGCGGACCGAAGAGCCAGCCGAGGCCGGGCACCGACCCGACCGACTCGCTGATCCCCTGGTAGATCGGCTCCATGTTCGGGGCGAGCACGGCGATGCCCCAGAGCCCGTAGACGACCGACGGGATCGCCGCGAGCAGATCGATCACGAAGCCGATGGGCGTCTTGAGGCGACGCGGAGAGAGCTCGGTGGTGAACAGCGCGATGCCGATGCTGACCGGCACGGCCATGACGAGCGCGATGAGCGAGGAGAGCACCGTGCCCCAGATGAAGGCCAGTGCACCGAACTGGTTCTGGTTGGGGTTCCAGTCGCTCGAGGTGATGAAGCTGATGCCCTGCTGCTGGAACGCAGGCCACGATTCGTACAGCGCCGAGCCGGCGATGAGGGCCAGGATCGCCAGCACCAGGCAACCCGACGCCAGCGCCAGGCCCTTGAAGAACCGGTCGCCCCGCCCGGCGCGTCGGGTGCCCTCGATCTCGGCCTGCATCGACGCGGCGCGTTCGTCGCTCCCGAGCTCGGTCGAGGTATCGATGGACACGTTCGCAAGCTACGGCGAGCGGGTTGCGCTGAAGCAGCGCGGAGGTGAACGAGAGGTGAACACCGCTGAAACCCTCGATCGCGGGTGGCCACCGATGACGGCCAGGGCCGAGTCCACCGGATCCCGCCTGGGCCGGATCTGGCCGGGATCTGACCTGTGACGGGCGGCCCGGGCGGGGCCATCCCCGGTGTGGGGTTCACCTGGGAGTCACCCAGGGTTCGGAAACTCCTCACCTCCTCGATGCCGGGGCGCCACGTCGGCGCGCTTGACTGGCCCGACGGGCACGCCGGCGGTCATCTTCCCCAAGACGCGATCGCGGATCCGCGCATGAGTTCGTGATCGCGGCCCCGGCGTGCCCGCCCGCCACGTGATCGAGCGGTACGGCCGCGCCGCGCTGACCACTCGCCGGCTGACCCCGGGGTCGCTCACCACGTTCGATGCCACCCACGTGCACGAGGTCCGCAACGAGGGCGCCGTGCCGGCCATCTCGATCCACGTCTACACGCCTAGCCTGGACAACATGACCTTCTACCCCGACACGGCGACGGCCGACCTGGCCCGCCTCGCGGCGCGCGTCGGCTCGTGGTGGTGACCGACCGGCCCGACGAGGCCCCCGGCTCGACGTCCGACGCGTCGGTCGGGCTCGATGACCTCGTCGCGGAGGCCCGCTCGACGCTGCGACGCCTGCCGCCGGCGGAGGCCTGGGCGGCGGTCGCGGACGGGGCGCTGCTCGTGGACATCCGGCCCGAAGCGCAGCGCCGGCGCGAAGGCGAGTTCCCCGTCGGCGTGGTCATCGACCGCAACGTGCTCGAGTGGCGGCTGACGCCCACGAGCGATCATCGGATCCCCGAGCTCGCCCACGCCGATCAGGTCGTGATCGTCGCGTGCTCGCAAAGCTTCGCGTCCAGCCTGGCGGCCGCCACGTTGCAACGCCTCGGACTGGCTCGGGCGACGGACCTCACCGGAGGGTTCCTGGCGTGGGACGCCGCCGGGCTCCCCACCGAGCCCTACGACCCCGGGCGCAGCCTCGCTCGCGATCGCAGCGCGCCGATCGTCCCTGGGGGCGAGCTCAGCTCGACGGCGTGAGCGATAGCGACAGCGACAGCGACTCCGCGATCGAGGTGACCAGACCGAACCCCGCGAACTGGAACGCCAGGGCGCCCGTCGACGCGTGCTCGGGAGCGCACACCCGCCGCAGGAAGGCGTTGAGGTGCTCGCAGCCCAGGAACGCCTGGCCGGTCTCCCGGGCGAGCAGCAGGCCTTGCAGGTGCTCGAGCTGATCGTGGGCCGCCGGGAAGTGGCGCCGCAGCGTCGCCGCACCCGCCGGGGTCCGGGCCGACACCAGATCTGCCCGCGTCAACCCCGAGTACAGCAGGGGTTGCTGGTGCAGGTCGAGGGCGACCCGGCCGACCGTGTACCCCTGGTCGAACGCGTCGTTGGCCACGCGCCGATCAGCCTCGGCGTCGACCCGCAGGAGCAGGTCCTCGAGTTGCTGGCGCAGCAGTCCGATCACCGGGTCACGGCGGGTGCGGACGAAGGTCGGGTAGTCGGCACCGAGATCTACCTCGAACCTCGCCACAACCGTCTCGACGACGAACGAATCCTCGACCCGGCGCAAGCCCGACAGCATCGCGTCCACCACAACGGCCTCCTCTGGGCCCAGGGTGGACCGCAGTCACCGGCCGTCTCGTGCAGCCGTCGCGCGCACCGTACGACGCCGATCGCAACGGCGGTTGGCCGTCAGGTGAACCGCCGCTGGTCTTCGCTTGAACCTTTGTGGCGGGTGATCAGACGGCCGGATGGACGTACTTGTACCCGAGGCCACGGATCGTGATGATGCGATCGGGTTCGGCGGGATCCACCTCGACCTTGGCGCGCAGGCGCTTGATGTGGACGTCGAGCGTCTTGGTGTCCCCGACGTAGTCCGGGCCCCAGACCCGATCCATCAGCAGGTCCCGGGTCAACACCCGGCCGGCGTTCTCGAGCAGGATCGCCAGCAGCTCGAACTCCTTGAGCGGCAGCTGCACCTCCTGCCCTCGGATGATCACCTCGTGACGTTGGTGATCCACCTGGACGTCACCGACCGTGACGACGTCGCGGTCTTCGGCCAGCAGCTCCACGGTCGGGGCCGGACGCCGGCGCAGCACCGCCCGGATGCGGGCGACCAGCTCACGGAGGCGGTACGGCTTGGTGATGTAGTCGTCGGCGCCCATCTCGAGGCCGACGACGGTGTCGATCTCCGCGCTCTTGGCCGTCACGAGGATGATCGGCACATCGGACTTGGCCCGCAGCTCGCGGCACACGTCGATGCCTGACACCTTCGGCAGCATCACGTCGAGCAGCACGACATCGGGGTTCACCTCGTCGAACACGTCGAGCGCCTCGGCGCCGTCGCGCGCGACGCGCACCGAGAACCCTTCACGCTTGAGGCCGAGCGTCAGCGCTTCGATGAACGAGTCCTCGTCCTCGACGAGCAGCACAGATGTCAACGCGGTCGGGGCAAGGGTCATCGTGGGTGGGCCTCCTGGACGGTGCGGTGGATGGGGGGGGTGGATCAGCTGTCAGCGCGGGACTGCTCGGCATCGAGCCGCTCGGTCTCGTGCACCCGGGTGTCCCGGGCGATGCGGCGCGCCGCGCCGTTCTGCTCGGGGCGCCATCCCGTGACCAGGTACTGGACCGAGTCGGCGACCGTCACGGCGTGATCGCCGATCCGCTCGTAGTAGCGACCGATGAGCGCGAGTTGCACGCACGCGGGGAGCGGGAGGCCGTTGCCGTCGTCGTGCGCTTGGAACACGGCGTGGACGAAGTCGCTGCACAGCTCGTCGAGCCTATCGTCCATGTCGTCGAGCGCGGCGGCCAGCGCGGCGTTGCCCTCGGCGTAGGCGTCGACGGCGAGGCGGAACAAGCGAGCAGCCTCCTCGCTCATGCGTTCGATCAAGCCCCGTACCAAGGGAGGCAGGTCGACGCCGTAGAGCCGCCGCGTGGCCTTGGCCACGTTGACCATCAGATCGATCGACCGCTCGATGTCGGTGGCGAGGCGCAGCGCGGTCACGATCTCGCGCAGGTCGCCGGCGACGGGCTGCTCCCGCGCCAGGAAGTGGTCGCATCGTTCCTCGATGCGGATCGTCAGCGCGTCGGCGATGTCGTCGTCCTCGATGAGCCGCTGCGCCAGCTCGAGGTCCATGGTCAACAAGACGTCGGTGCCCCGCGGGATCGCCTCGGTGGCCAGCGCGGCGAGGCGCAGCACGTCGGCGCGGATGTCCGCGACCTCGAGGTGCGCGGGTCGGGTGGAGGTCGAGTTCAACGCACACCCACCGGCGGTTCGGCGCCGAGCATCGGCGCGGGTCCGGGGGTGCGCGCGGGTCCGGGCGGGCGCGCTCGTTCGGGGGTGAGCGTCGGTTCGGCGCGTCGGGCTGGCCCCGGAGCGTCCAGGAGGAGCCACCCGGCGGCTTCGCCGATGCGCCCGTCGATCGCCACCCACGCGATGGCCGCCTGCAGGACCCCGACGGCGATCGCCGGGTCGGTCGCGCCGACGGTGCCGGCCAGTTGGCGCAGGTAGAGGTCGACCGGCACGTGCTGGGCGAGGCACACCTGCGCCGCGCGCAGGCCGGGCGGCCGTTCACCCTCGGGCAGAAGGGACTCGTCCACCGCCGGCGGGAGCAACCGGTAGCGATCCATCACGTCCTCGGCCAGGACGTCGAGCACGTCGAAAACCGGCGACCGGTCGCGATCGGGATCGCAGTCGATGTCGTCCGCGCCGAGCGGGTCGGAGAAGTCGGGGAAGGCCCGCACCGCCAGCGAGGCGATGACGATGAGGCACCGAGCAGTCGCCCGGAGCGCCACCGGGAGGTCGGCCGTGGCGACCGCGGTCGAGGCGGCGCTGAGCTCCGCCGACGTGGTCCGCACGAACGTGCCCAGCGTGCCCTGACCCAGCTCGGGGTCGGCCGCGGCCAGGATCGAACGCACGCACTCGAGTTGGCGATCGACCGATCGGGCCAGGTCCGGGACCGAACGTCGTGACGCTGGGTCCAGCGGCGTTTCATCCACGTCGGGAGGCAAGCCTTTCGTCAGGTGCGGCTCCGCGGGGAGCCAGCCGGAACCGGCTCCCCGCGATTCCGCTCGGATCAGCTGGTGATCTTGTTGATCTGCGCGATGGCCTTGGCGGCCATCGCGTCAGGCAGCTTGGCGAAGTCGACGCTCGCTGCCTGGGTCTGACCATCGGTCAGGAGGTAGGTGAGCCAGCCCTTGATGTTGGTGGCGTTCTCGGCGCTGTCCTGCTTCTCGTACACGAGGATGTAGGTTCCGGCGGTGATCGGGTAGGCCTCGGCCCCTGAGGAGTTGAGGGCGCTGTAGGTCAGGTCGTCCTTGGCCGTGGCGGTGGCCAGGGCGGCCGAGGCGCCTTCGAGGGTCGGCGCCACGTACTGGCCGTCCTTGTTCTTGATGGCGGCGAACTTCAGGCCGGTCGCCTTGGCGTCGGAGTAATCGACGTAGCCGATCGCCCCCTCGGTGTCCTTGACGATCTTGGCCACGCCGGCGTTGCCCTGGCCGCCCTGGGACTCCGTCGGCCACTGGACGGTGTCACCCGCATCGAGCTTCCACGCGTCCGGGGCGGCGGCCTTCAGGTACTTCGTGAAGTTGCTCGTCGTGCCCGAGCCATCCGAGCGATGGGCGATGACGATGTTGGTGCTCGGCAGGCTGGCGCCGCTGTTCTCGGCGGCGATGGCCGGGTCGTTCCAGGTCTTGATGGTGCCCTGGAAGATGTTGGCCAGCACGGTCGGGCTCAGCTGCAGCTTGTCGACACCGATGTTGTACGACACGGTGATGGGGGCGGCGACAGTCGGGAAGTACAAGAAGGCCCCGCCCTTCATCTTCGCCTTGTCCTCGTCCTTGACGAGGCTGTCCGAACCGGCGAAGTTCACGACCTTGTCCGACAGCTCCTGCTTCCCCTTGCCGGAGCCGCCGCCGGCGTAGTTGACCGTCAGCTTCGGCGCGAGGTCCTTGAGCTGGGAGATCGCCTCTTCGTAGAACGGCTGGGGGAAGGTGGCCCCGGAGCCGTTGAGGGTGCCCGAGAGCTTCGAGTAGTCGCCCTTCGGGGCGGCCGGGGTGGTGCCGCCCGCAGGGGTCGAGCCGGCGGATGTGCCGGCATCGGTGGTGGTGGTCTTGGAGCACGCGGCCCCAAGCAGGCTGGCGGACAGGACGAGTCCGACGGGAACTGACAAACGACGTGACGGTGAACGCACGGGGTCTCCTTGGGCGCATGAGTGAACGTGGGAATGCGGTCAACCGGCAACCTACGGAGGAAGGGTGGACCGAAGGCAAGTGTCGGATGAACCCAAGGTGAACACTGCCGAAACGTTCGGCATCAACCGCCCAGGGTGACCGGCGCCCCCAAGCGCCGCCCCACGATCGCGGAACCGGCGCGGTTCAGCTCGCGCCGTCGGGCCCGAAGGACCCGAGCACGTCGATGTCGTGCGCATAGGTGAGCAGGCCGGCGGCATCACGGGGCCGGACCCAGCGCACCTCGTCGACCTCCCGGTTCTGCTCGAAGGCCCCGGCGAGCACGGACATCGCCCAGTACCGCACGATCTTGGACCGGCCCAGCGCGTCCCGGTAGGTCGCGCTCGCAAGCTCCTCACCGAGCTCCACCTCGAGCCCGGTCTCCTCACGCACCTCGCGGACCGCACCGGCGCGGAAGGACTCCCCGGCGTCCAGCTTGCCCTTGGGGAAGCTCCAGTCGTCATAGCGGGGTCGGTGCACCAGCAGCACCTCCACCCGGCCCTTGCGGGTGCGCCACACGATGCCGCCGGCGGCCTTGACCTCGTACGCCTTGGCCACGTCAGCCACCCGGCCGAGCACCGACGGCGGACTCGACCTTGGCCCACGCCCCGGGCCAGCGATCGAGCAAGCGCGCGGCCTCCCGCTGGTCAGCCGCGATCAGCTGACCCGCGGTGATCACCGACAGCCGGGGGATCGACGCCGCCTCGGCGGCGGCGCGCAACCATGCCGTGCTGACCGCGGTGTCGTGCAGGTCGCCGAGCAGGTCCTGGACGGGCTGGAGGTGCTTGGCCAGCTTCCGCGCCGGCCCGCCGACCACCGGCGCCACCGCATCGCTGGCGTAGCGGACGCGCTTGGCCCGGATCCGCACCGCGTGCAGCTCGGCGATGCTCGGCTCGGCGGGCAGGGCCGCCACGGTGTGGCGCAGACGCTTCCACCGGTGGTCCAGCCGGCGCCGGGCGAGCGGACGCGCGCGGTCATCTGCGGTTGCCTGGGACATCAGCACCGGCGCGTCGATCGCCGCCACGAGCCGCGCGAGCAGCTCGTGGTGTCGGCTCGCATCCAGCTCGCGCAGCAGCAACGCGAGGTGTCCCCGTCGCTCGGCCGCCAACCGGCTGAGCAGCCGCACCCCGGCCACGCGATCCAGCGCCTCGGGTAGGGCGTCGATCCGGTCGGAGAGGCGCCAACCGAGCACGTCCGCATCGCGCACCGCCCCAAGGACCCGACCGAAGCGGGCGAGCTCGGCGTCGAGTGGCTGCGCGAAGGCCGGGTCGAGCTCCGTGGCGAACACCCGCAACACCGATCGAACCCTCCGGATCCCCACCCGCGCCTGGTGCACGCCTTCGGGGTCCTCGTCCTTGCGCACGAGGGGCTCGTGGTCGAGCAACAGGCGGGCGCCATCGGCCAAACCGGCGCGCACGGTCTCGAGGATCGTGGCGTGGCGGTCGACGGCCAGCGACTCGACGGGTGGGAGTGAGACCGGTGCCGTCGCCGCGGCCCGCAACGCCGCGCCCGGGCGATCCGGGTGCGCCCGCGCATCGCTCACGGCACGAGCTTGCGCTGGGCCACGGCGAGGTCGTGGATCCGCACGTGGGTGTCGACCGTGGCCGGGCCTTCGATGTGGTGCCACACCCCCACGGGGTCGAGCACCCAGGCCAGCGTGTCGTCGGCCAGGTTCACCTCGAGGACCTCATCGAGGTGGGCGCGCAGGTGGGGGTCCTCGACCGGGGTGAGGGCCTCGACGCGCCGATCGAGGTTGCGCGGCATGAGATCGGCCGAACCGATGTAGCAGATCGGCTCACCGTCCGGGCCGCCGTGCGCGAAGCGGTACACCCGCGAGTGCTCCAGGTACCGACCCACGATCGACCGCACGTGGATGTTGTCCGACAGCCCGGGAACCCCGGGACGGAGGCAGCAGATGCCGCGCACGATCAGGTCGACGCGCACGCCGGCCTGTGACGCCGCGTAGAGCGCGTCGATCATCTCCGCGTCCACCAGGCTGTTCATCTTCATCGTGATGCGGCCCGTGCCAGGCGCGGCCGCGGCTTCGGCGGCGATCAGCTCCAGGAACCGGGGCCGCAGATCGCGCGGCGAGACGAGGAGCCTGCCGAACTGCATGTCGCGGCCGTACCCGGTCAGGTAGTTGAACAGGTGCGTGAGATCGGCGCCCAGATCGGGGTCGCAGGTGAGCAGGCCGAAGTCCTCGTAGAGCCGGGCGGTCTTCGGGTTGTAGTTGCCCGTGCCGATGTGGCAGTAGCGCCGCATGCCGTCGGGTTCTTCGCGGACGACGAGCGTGGTCTTCGTGTGGATCTTGAGGCCCGGGAGCCCGTACACCACGTGGACGCCCGCCTTCTCCAGCTCGCGCGCCCACTCGATGTTGTTCTTCTCGTCGAAGCGGGCCTTGAGCTCGACGAGCGCAGCCACCTGCTTGCCCCGCTCGGCGGCGCGGATGAGCGAGTGGATGATCGAGCTGTCGCCCGACGTGCGGTACAGCGTCAGCTTGATCGCCAGGACCTGCGGGTCCTTGGCCGCCTGCCGCACGAACTCCTCGACCGAGGTGGCGAAGGACGAGTACGGGTGGTGCACGAGCACGTCGCCGTCGCGGACCACCGCGAAGATGTCGACCGGGGCGTCATCCTCGCTGGTCAGGCGACCCTGCGTGATCGGCGACCAGACCGGGTCCTTGAGGTCGGGGCGATCGAGCCCGTGCACAGCCCACAACCCACCGAGGTCGAGCGGGCCCGCGAACGCGTAGATGTCCTCGTCCTCGATGTCGAGCTCGCGCTGCAGGAGGTCGCGCACCTCGTGCGACATGGCCTGGTCGATCTCGAGCCGCACGGTGCGACCGAAGCGGCGGCGCCGCAGCTCGACCTCGACCGCCTCGAGCAGATCGTCGGCTTCTTCCTCTTCGAGGGTGAGGTCGGCGTTGCGCGTGACCCGGAACGGGAATTGATCCTCGATCTCGAGGCCCGGGAACAGCGAGTGGAGGTGCCGGGCGATGACCTGCTCGAGCGGGACGAAGCGCTCGCCATCGGGCATCACGACGAAGCGCGGCAACAGCAGGGGCACCTTCACCCGAGCGAAGCGACGATCACCCGACCCGCGGTCGAGGATCACGACTGCGAGGTTGAGCGACAAGTCCGAGATGTACGGGAACGGGTGGCCGGGATCGACCGCGAGCGGGGTGAGCACCGGGAAGATGCGCTCGGCGAAGACCGCGTCGAGGTGCTTGCGATCATCGTCGTCCAACTGGTCCCAGCTGGAGAAGATGATGCCGACCTCGGAGAGCCCGGGCACGATCTGGCCGAGGAAGATCTGCTCCTGCCGCTGCAGGAGCCCGTCGAGCCGGGTGCGAATGCCTGCGAGCTGCTCGGCCGGCGTTCGCCCGTCCGGGGTGCGCGCCGAGATGCCCGCCGCGACCTGGTCCTTGAGCCCCGCCACCCGGACCTGGAAGAACTCGTCGAGGTTCTGGCTGAAGATGGCCAGGAACTTGGCCCGCTCGAGAAGCGGGAAGGACGGGTCCTCGGCCAGGGCGAGCACCCGGGAGTTGAAGTCCAGCCAGGAGAGCTCGCGGTTCAAGAAGCGCTCCGGCGTGCCCTCGAGGGCCGCGACCTTCTCGACGGCCTGGACGTTCTCGTCAGCCTCGATCGGCGGTCTCGCCTCGACCGGCTCGGCGGGCTCGGCCGCCACGACCTGGGTCGCCACCGACGAGACCGGCACGACAGTCGGGGTCGGGGTTGGGGTCGGGGTTGGGGTCGGGTTCGGGGTCTGGGTCGGGGTCGGGGACGCGTCGAGCGACGCGGGCGGGGCCTCGACCGAGGCAGGCAACGTCGGCGCCGGGGCGGAGGTGAGGCCCTCGACCGCAGGCAGCGGGCTGACGAGGGCCACCGTGGACGGCGCGAGGCTCGGCGAGATCGTCGGCGGGGTCTCCGCCACCGGCACCGCGGCGCCGGTCAGATCGACCACGGCGGGGACGGTGAGATGCCGATCCGGGCCAGCCGGGCGGTCGGTCGCGCCACCTGCTGGATCGGAGCGCTCGGGTATCCCCACCGCCCCCGCCGGCGGTTCAGTCGCCGCGACCGGGGCCGGAGCGGGGGTCGGGGTCTCGACAGGGGCGAACCAGGACGCGACGCGCCGCCCGAACCGCGCCCAGAAGCCAGGCTCAGGCGTCGGCGGGGGTGGCGGGGGCGGCAGCACGGGGGACCTCGGTCTCTTCGGGGACACCGAGATCCCATTCGAGGAGGAGGTTCTCACGCTCCGCATCGCGGATCACGCGTTCGCGGTTGCGACGGAACTGCGGATCGTGCGGCGGGAGGAGCAGGAGCCGGGCCTGGGTCCGGGACCGGAACTCGTCGATGACTGGCCGGTCTCCGAAGTCGGACACGACATCCCAATGCGGGGCGACCGGGCCCAGATACACGACCTTCACGTGCCCCCGCGGGGGTTCGGTGCTGGTCTCTTCGGTGGTGACTGCCATGGCCGTACGGGTCCTCCGGGTCGGTGTGGGACGACTCACCCTACCGTGTGGGTGCTCCGAGCGGCGACCGGGACCTGGCCCGGTTCGCCCCCCCGAACAGCCCGGGAGCGGGGCGGTCAGCCCCCGGCGCGGGACTTGAGGGTGACGGTGGCGGTCTGGGTCTGCCCCTGCCGCTCGTACTCGATGGTCACCGAGTCCCCTGCCTTCTTGTTGCGGATCACTCCCCCGACGTCGGCCGCCGAGGTGATCGCCGAGCCGTCGATGCTGGTGATGACGTCGCCCGGCTGCAATCCGCCCTCGTCGGCGGCCGAGCCCGGCACGACCTCGGACACGAACGCGCCGTCGGTGGCGGTCACGCCGTAGCGCTGGAGGACGGCGTCGGTGACATCGCTCAGGGACTGGGTGCTGACCCCGAGGAACGCCGTGGTCTGGGTGACGGTGCCCTTGCCCTGCTTGAGGTCCTCGATGCGAGGCTTGATGACGTCGATCGAGATCGCGAAGCCGATGTTCTGGGCGTTGTTGATGATGGCGGTGTTGATCCCCACGACGGATCCGGACGCGTCGAGCAGGGGGCCGCCCGAGTTGCCGGGGTTGATGGCCGCATCGGTCTGGATGAGGTTGGTGAGCGTGCCCTCGCGGGTCTGGATGTCACGATCCTTCGCGGAGACGATGCCCTCGGTGACGCTGGGCGAACCGCCCAGGTTGAGCGCGTTGCCGATCGCGATCACCGGGTCGCCGACCTTGAGCGAGGCCGATGTGCCGAGGCGGGCAGGGGTGACGGTGCCCGCATCCTGGATCTGGACGAGAGCCACGTCATCGTCCGGGAAGGAACCGACGAGGGCTGCGGCCTTGGTGGTGCCATCGAACAGGATCACCTTCATCGATGCCGCACCCGCGATGACGTGCGCGTTCGTGAGCACCAACCCGCTCTCGCTGATGATCACGCCTGACCCGGCGCCGAGAGGTTCGGTGCCCGACGACGACGTGGTGTCGGTGCGGATCGAGACCACCGACGGCTGGGCCGCGTCGAGCAGACCGTGGATGTCGAGCGGGTTGGACAGGTACGTGCCCGGCGGTCCGGAGGGGGCCGACGTGGATGGACCGGTCGAGGTGACAGCGCTGGTCCGGCCGAACGCGACGAAGAGCCCGCCCGTGATGAGGGACGCGATCACGGCGCTGAGGACGCCGATGACGACCGCCGACCGGGCGGTCGGGGCCCGGCGGGCACCGTTGCCGTCGGCCGCCGCCACGGCTGCTGCCGCGCCCGCACCGGGACCCACGGATCCGGGTGGCGCCCAGTTCGGGAGCGTGGCGGCCGGCGCTCCCCCGGCCGCGCCGAAGCCACCGCCGAACTGCTGGGGATCGTATTGGGGCGGCGCCGAGGGCAGACCGGCGAGCGGTGGGGGGCCCGAGGGCGCGAATCCCGAGCTCGCGGCGGTGGGCGCGAACCCTGAGCCCGCACCCGGCGGCGAGCCGACCGGAGGGCCCCACGGCCCGACCGGGCCGCGCGCGGCCATCGGGTCCGGGATCGGTCCGGGCGCGGGGGCCAGGGCGGGCGCGGCGCCGATGGCGGAGGGCATGAAACCCGGCCTCGGCGTCGGCGCGTCGGTCTGGGTGGAGGTTGCGCCGAAAGGCGACGACGACGGCAGCGAACCCGGCGAGGCGGCGGTCGGCGACGCCCATGGCCCAGCCGCGTGGCCAGCAGCCGGAGCCGCCGGGAACGCGGGCGCGGGCGGGATCGCACCTGCGTCGATCACCGGTGGCGGGGGCGGCGGCGCGGGCGTCCGCGAGCCGGGGTCGGCGAAGGGCGAGTACACGGTGGTGCCCGGATCGGGGGTGCCCGGTGGCGTGAACGCCCCACGGGGCATCGCGTCCGCGGGCGACGACGATGAGGGCGCCGGCGGAACTTGTCGCTCCGCGCGCCCCGCCTCCGCCTCGACCGCCGGCGGTTCGGGCCCGAGGTCACCCTCGTCGTGATCGCTCACCATCACTCCCTCTGCGTAGGTGACGTAGCACGATGGTACTGGTCGATTCACGCCCGCCCGACCCGGGGCGGTACCCTTCACGACTGAGCGAGCCAGATTCTTTTCGTCGCTGGGAACTTGTTTGGCTTCGACTCCGTAGAAGTAGGAAGACAACGGAGGCGTACATGGACAACGAATGGATGGCTCGGGGCAACTGCAGCTTCGAACCTCCGGCAACCTTCTTTCCCAGCGACGGCGTCGGTGTGGAGGTGGCCAAGCGCATCTGCGAGACCTGCTCGGTCAAGGAGCCGTGTCTCGAATATGCACTGACCAACCGGATCGACCACGGCGTCTGGGGCGGCACATCTGAGCGCCAACGGCGCCGCATCCTGAAGAAGCGCAAGGGTGGCGTGACCGCCGTCGACGCACCCCGCGTCACGGCGAGCTCACCGGCCCGCTGAGGCCGAACTCCCGCAGCGCCCCTGTTCGTTCCGAAACGAGAGACCGTTCCTCACCGGGACGGTCTCCTTTTCGTTGTGGCGGCGACCTCGAGCGCCGGCGCGGCTCGAGCCCGGCGGCGTGCTACTGATCGAAGCCGAACGATGCGACGACCGTATGGGAAGCCTGCTGGGCCCGCTCGGCCATCGACGGTGCGGGCGGCTCCGGCATCGCCATGACCACGTCGATCATCTCGTCGTGCGCCGCCACGGCCACGAGGGTGTACACCGTGGTGCCACGCTCGACGACCATGACCTCTTCGTTGTCGCTGCTCATGTCCCATGAGGGCATCGAACCGACCTGGCTACGAGTACCGGCGGTCGGCAGCGCATCCCACGCCACCGTGCCCGACTGCTCGTAGACCGACACGACCACGGTGCCGTTGGTGTACATGAGGTGCATGACCCCGCCGTCGCCGATGTAGCCGCCCATCCGGCGGTAGCCGGTGGTCAGCTGCGCCGGGATGCCGTGGCCGTCGAGCTCCGCGGCCGGCATGGCCTGGAACGACTCGCTCCCCGGAAGCGCCGACGACGGCACCGTGAGCGGGGGGGCGACCGAACCCGGCACCGAACCGGAACCGCCCGTCGTGGCCGGGGCCGAACCCGCGATGGTGCCGCCGCCGGCGGCGGGATCGGGTGTGGGCGCCACCATGTGCATGTGTCGCTCGGCGTAGGCGTTGACCGGGGGGGCCACTCGGTCGCTCAGGGGCGTCACGCCCACCAGCACGACGACGGCGGCCGCCGCGGCCCCGAGGGCGGCCGCGAGCTTCGGGCCGAAGCGCCGCGCTGGGGCCGGGGGCCGGAGCAGGCGCTCGTAGAAGCCGAACGGCGGGTCGACCGCGGGAAGGTCCCGGACCCAGCTCCGGACCCGCGCCAGATCGTCCAGCTCGACCTGCGCCTCTGGGTGGCGGTCGACGTAGGCGCGGACCTCCGAAGCCTCGGCAGGGGCGAGCTCGCCGTCGAGCAGGGCGCTCAACAGGTCGTGGAGCTCGGCATCACGGTTCTCCGCATCGGAGCTGGTCGGGTCAGGGCTCATCGCAGGAGCTCGCGCAGTTGGGAACGACCGCGATGGATCCGGGAGCGAACGGTCCCGATCGGTGCGTCGAGCGCGTCGGCGATCTCTTCGTAGCTCATGCCCACGACGTCGCACAGCACGACCGCCGCGCGGTAGTCCTCGGGCAGCGACCGGATCGCCGCTTGCACGTGATCGGGCAGGTTCGCCGCATCGAGGGCCTCGTCGGCAGGCCGCGCGCCCGGAAGGACGCGCTCGGCATCCTCCGGCAGTGGCTCGATCGGACGGCGCTTCTTGCGGCGCACATCGTCGAGGAACGCGTTCGTGGCGATCCGGCTCAACCAACCCTCCATGGATCCGGGCCTATAGGTCGCCAAGCCCCGGTTCACCCGGAGCAGGACTTCCTGCACAAGATCCTGTGTCTCCTCATGATTTCCCGTGAGCCGGTATCCCACGGTGTAGAGGAACCGCCCGTAGTCACGAGCGACCTCCTCCCATGTGGGCACCCGATCGGTTTCTTCTCCGATCGTCACCGCAGCCGACCGTTCCCGACGACTCGACGCCCGCCGCGATCGGCGAGAACCGTGAGCCGCCAGATCAGGGCGGTGAGCAACTGGCTCGACATCGAAACGACGCTAGACGCAGATGAGTTCCCGATGGGCCCGATCAGCACGAGGCGGTACCCGATCAGCACCGGCTGACCGCGAAGGCCCGCCGGGATCGAGACGATCGGCTCCGCAACCCGGTCGCGTCGCTGGTTCAGCGACGCGGGGTCGATCGAAGAAGGCTCGCCCCGCACGCGGGACGAGCCTTACTGGGGAAGCTCAAACGTCGTCGCCATCCTTGGCGTCGGCCTTGGCTTCGGTCTTCTTGGAGTCGGAGGTCCCACCCTTTTCGAACTCTGCCTTGGCCTCGCCGAGTGAACGAGCGAGCTTGGGCAACTTCGCCCCGCCGAAGAGCAGCAGGATGATGGCGAAAACGATCAGGATCTCCCACGGGCCGATGTCCATGGGGTCAGGGTACAGCGGTTTCGACCGGTCGGACAGTGCAGGCCCGGGATTGGGCGACTTGCCGAGGTGGCGTTGGTGACCGGCTGCGGTGTGGGTCAGGATGCGCCCATGCTCGAGTGCGTGGTGAACATCAGCGAAGGCCGCCGCCCAGACGTCCTCGACCAGATCGCGTCGGCGGCCGGCGGCGACCTGCTCGACGTCCACACCGACGCCCACCACCACCGCAGCGTGCTGACGTTGGTCGGCGAGGCGGCCCCCCGGGCGGTCGCGGCGGCCGCGGTCGCGCGACTCGATCTCCGGGACCACACCGGGGTCCATCCACGCATCGGGGTGGTCGACGTCGTCCCGTTCGTGCCGCTGGGCGACACATCGATCGCCGCGGCGACCCGCGCTCGAGACGCGTTCGCCGCGTGGGCCGGCACGACGCTGGCGCTGCCCTGCTTCTTGTACGGTCCGCAGCGTTCTCTGCCTGACCTGCGCCGCGGCGCGTGGACGACCTTGGCTCCAGACACCGGACCAACCGCGCCGCACCCCACCGCCGGCGCTGCCGCGGTCGGGGTCCGCCCCGTCCTCGTCGCCTACAACGTCTGGTTGCGACAGGCCGACCTCGCGACCGCGAAGGCGATCGCCGCCGAGATCCGCCGACCGGGCCTGCGCACGCTCGGACTGGCCGTGGGCGATGAGGTCCAGGTCTCCATGAACCTCGTCGACCCCGCCGAGATCACGCCCGCTGACGCCTACGACCTGGTGCGCACCCGCGCATCGGTGGCGCGGGCCGAGCTCGTCGGGCTCATCCCCCGCGCCGTGCTCGAACGCATCGAGCCACGGCGGTGGGAAGAACTCGACCTGGCGGCCGATCGCACGATCGAACACCGTCTCGAACGCCGTGACGATCAGCGTCTCGACGCTGGGCCGCCAACGCCGTAGTGCAACTCGTGGGCTCAGGCGGTGGCGTTGGCCGCCGCGCGAGCGAGTGCACGCTGACGACGGATCCGCCGACGCTCGCGCTCGCTCATGCCACCCCAGATGCCGAACTTCTCGCCGTTGGCCAGCGCGTACTCGAGGCAGTCCTCGCGAACGACGCAGCCCCGGCACACCTCCTTGGCTTCACGGGTCGACGCACCTCGCTCGGGGAAGAACAGATCGGGGTCCACACCAAGACAGTTGGCGAAATCCTGCCAGGACTTGTCGGGTGCAGTCGTGGTCGCTTCGGCCGCGATACTCATGTTTTTCGGCCTCCTGTTCTCTCCGCCCCCGGGTTCGCACACCAGGTCCGAATTCCACGAGGACCTGGATCGAGAAATGGTCCGGGTCGTCTTCGAACGTGCTGCGCTTACCACACGTGTAATTACAACACTGTGATAATGGCCACAGAAATTCCGGAACGCAAGTGGTGATTGCGCTTTTTCGGCCATTTCTTGCGGTTTTTCGCGCTCAAGTCCCACGTGCTGCGGCCGATGCGGGCCCAGCGAGGTCCGCCAGACACCGTCGACGCGCACCGGGCGGGCCGCTGGTCACGCGAATTCGAGTGGCGCCGCCGGGATGGGGCGTTGGCCAGCAGATCAGCCGGCGCGGCGACCGCGCAGCAGCTTGCGCTTCTGCTCGATGAAGTCCACGAGCACGTAGTCGCCGAGCGTCTCGGGCGTGGTGAAGAACGCCCGTCCGTGGTTCATCTCGGTGAGCCGCTCGATGAAGGTCTTGAGGTGCTGGGTGGCATCGAGCATGAACGTGTTGATGACGATGCCGTCCCGCGTGCACCGCGCGACCTCGCGCAGGGTCGCGTCGACGGTCTCGCGCACGGGTGGGTAGTTGAAGAACACGTCACCGCTCGGGGTGATGTGCGCCGTCGGCTCGCCGTCGGTGATCATGATGATCTGCTTCGTCCCCGTCTGGCGCCCGAGCAGCCGCCGGGAGATCTGGAAGGCGTGCTGCATGTTCGTGCCGTACACGAAGTCCCAGAACACCTCGGGGAGCTGTTCGGCCTTGAGCTCGCGCGCCACCTCGGAGAAGCCGACGATGCCGAGGTAGTCGCGCGGGAAGCTCGTGGAGATGAGCGAGTGCAGCGCCATGGCCACCTTCTTGGCGGGCAGGAAGTTCTCACGCATCGGCATCGACAGCGAGAGGTCGAGCATCAACACGGTGGAGGACCGCACCATCTGCTCGGTGCGTTCCACCTCGAAGTCGTCGGGGGTGAGCTGCACCGGCGTGCCTCCCCCAGTGCGGCGGATGGCGTTGCGCACCGTGCGCTCGATGTTGAGGTTGAACGGGTCGCCGAACTCGTAGGGCTTGGTGTCGAAGTCGCGCTCGTGCCCGGCGCCGGCCTTCTGCAGTTCGTGCTCGGCCAGCTTCGAGTCGTTGAGCTTCTTGAACAGGTCGTTCAGCGCGTTCTGCCCGATGCGGCGGATGCCGCGGGGCGTCAGCTCGAAGCGGCCCTCCTTGTTCTCGATGAGTCCCGACTCCTCGAGCATCTTGGTGAGCTGCGCCATCTTCTCGAGCGAGTTGGCGGCGTCTTCGCCGAGCAGCTCGCGGGCCCGGTCCAGATCGACCTCCGCCAGCGCGCCCGGGTTCGTGGCCCCTCGCAACAGGTTCTCGAGCTGATCGATGTCGCCGAGCTGTTGCATCATCGCGGCGGCATCGGCGAAGTTGAGCGGGTCCTCGCCGTAGAAGTCGAAGGACCGGTTCCAGCCCATGTCGGGGAACATCTGGCGCAGGTTCTCGCCGAGCTGGTCCATCTGCCAACGCAGGTCCATGTCCTCCATGAGCTGCTCGGCCAGGCCCTGGAGCTGCGCCCGCTGCTCGGGGGTCATCGAGTTGAGCATCGCCTGCATGGCCGCCATGCGCTGGGCCATGACCTCGAGGAGCTCGTCGACGTTCTGCGGGTTCTCCGGGAAGAAGTCGCCGTAGCGCTCCATGAACTGCGCGAAGTCGGGCTCCTCGCCCCGCTGGCGCTGCTCGAGCATCTGGTTGAGCTCGCCGAGCATGTCCTTCATGCGGGCCATGTCCTCGGGCGACATGTTGCTCATCGATCCGGACATCTGATCCACGGCCTGCTGCATGATCTGCTGGCGCAGCTTGTCGAGCAGCTCCTCGAACTTCTCCCGCGCCTCGGATGACGTGAACTCGTAGTTCTGGAGGTCCTTGACCTGGCCGGCGAGATCGGGGGAGAGCATGTCGAGCTGCATCTGGCGCTCGGACACGACCTGTTCGGTGATCTCCTGGCGGCGCTCGTCGCCGGACTGGCGGGCTTCGGTGGCGAGCTCGTCGAGGGACTCGCGTTCCTGATCGACGACGTCACGCAGCTCTTGGGCGATGTCGTCGTAGACCCCGCCGAGGTTGTACTGTTCGAGCTGGTCGCGGCGCTTGCGCCGGAGCTTCTCGAGCATCTCGCGCAGACCCATCAGGTCCTCGCCGTTGCGATCCTGGAAGCCCGACTGCAGCATCCGGCGCAGCGCGGCGTTGAGGTCACCGTGGTAGAGCAGGTCGTCGGTGATCTCGCCGAACACGTCGTACGCGTCGAGCTCGAACCCGGTCTGGGATCCGTCCCAACGCGAGTACCGCACCCGGCTGTTCAAGCCGCTGCGATCGTCACCCTGATCTCGTTCGTTGCGATTCCCCCGGGGCATGGATTCGAGGCTACCGGCGTGGCGCCGACAATGACGGTGCCACCCCAGGATCCCCCGGCGCTCCCACGGGTCACGTGCCATCATCGGCGCATGACCTTTCCCGACCACTTCATGTGGGGCACCGCCGCGTCGTCGACCCAGGCCGAGGGTGCCGCGCCGGCGGGCACGTGGGCCCGGTGGGAGGAGCTGGGAAAGGCACCCCGCTCGGGAGAGGGCAACGGCTTCGCGACGAACTACCGCAACGACTTCTCGATGTACGCCGAGTACGGGCTCACCCATCACCGGCTCTCGATCGAGTGGGCCCGCATCGAGCCCCGCGAGGCCAAGCGCGACAAGCAGGCGATCGAGCACTACACCGACATGTTGACCGCCGCCCGCGATGCCGGCATCGACATCTGGGTGTGCCTGCACCACTTCAGCTTGCCGGGCTGGTTCGGCGAGGACATGGCCGGGTTCATGGACTAGCGCGGCCGCAACTACTACTGGGCGCGCCACGTCGACTTCATGGCCGAGACCTTTGGCGACCTCGTCTATGGGTGGAAGCCCATCAACGAGCCGATCGCCTACGCGTTCGGGGGCTGGGCCATGGGCGAGATCCCGCCCGGCGTCGCCGATCTGGCCGAGTTCCCCAAGGCCCTGCGCGCCGCGCACCTCGCCAACCTCGAGGCGTGGAAGGTGCTGCGCTCGGGGGGCAAGCCGGTGGCGACGATCATGAACGTGTCACCGGTCTACCCCGCCGTGAAGTCCCGGGAGCCCGACGAGCGCGACATGGCCACGTCGGTGGCGAAGGTGTTCGACGATCTGTTCGTCACCTGTTGGACCCGCGCCCTTCGTGACGGCATCCTCGCCATCCCGGGCCTGCCCGAGGAAGAGATCCCCGAGTTCGCCGGGGCCTTCGACCTCGTCGGGTTCTCGTACTACGCCGCGCTGTCGGTGTACGCCGACACGTCGACCGGTCCCTACCCGGCCGATGCCCGGGTGGGCCTGCAGGGATACGCGCCGTGGGCCGAGGGCCTGGGCATCGTGATCCGTCGCCTCCACGACGAGTTGCCGGGCCGGCCCCTGCTGGTGGCCGAGTGCGGGGTGGGCACCGACGTCACCGACCCGTTGGAGGACGAGTGGCGGGTCGAGGTGCTGCGCGACTCGCTCACCGAGGTGGAGCGGGCGCTCGACGACGGCATCGACGTGCGGGGCTTCTTCCACTGGACCGGCGTGGACAACTACGAGTGGTCCAAGGGGTACGACATGGCGTTCGGGCTCTTCGATCGAGACCGCCGCCCCAAGGCGAGTGCGACGCTCGCCCGCGAGTGGGCCACGGGCGAGGTCCGCCCGTAGCGGCCGGGCGGGGCTGGGGATGGCCGGGGGTGGCCGGCCTCCGATCATGACGTGTCCGATTCGTTCAAGACCGGGCCGGTCGTGATCGGTACCGTGCGGGCCATGACACCTACTCCTTCCGCCGTCGGGCTCGTCGTGGCCGACCTGCCCCGCACCCTGGCCTTCTACCGCGCCGTCGGACTCGAGATCCCGTCCGATGCCGAGGCGTCGCCGCACGTCGAGCTCGAGCTCGCTCCCGGGTTCCGGCTCCTGCTCGATGGACCCGAGACCATTCGCTCGTTCGACCCGAGTTGGACCCCACCGACCGGCTCGCCCCGAGCCAGCCTGGCGTTCGCGTGTGACAGTCCCGCCGACGTGGACGAGCGCTACGCGCAGGTGGTGCACGCGGGGTTCGAGGGCCACGTCGAGCCGTGGGATGCGTTCTGGGGCCAGCGCTATGCGTGCCTTCTCGATCCCGACGGCAACGGCGTCGACCTCTTCGCGACCCTGGACGGGCCCGCCTGAGGACGAGGAGCGGGGCGGACCAGGTCGCCGAGTGACGCTCCCGCCAACGCCCGCACCTCTCTCGACAGGTGAGCTTGATCGGCGTAGCCGGCCTCCGCGGCGGCCAGGGCGAACGGGATGCCGGAACGGGCGAGCGGCAACACCCGCTGGAGCCGCAGGATCCGAGCGAGGACCTTGGGGCCGTACCCGAACGCGGTGAGGGACCGGCGGTGCAACTGCCGATCGGTCCACCCGAGCGCATCGGCGACATCGGCGACACTCGCGCCGTGCGCCAGAAGCGTGGCCGCTCGCCCCCGCCACGGCTCCGCGGGCACCGAGCGCAATCGTCGGGTCGCCGCGGTCACGAGCACGGCTTCAGGGACGGCCGCCGCCGCCAGTGCGTCCTCGAGCTGGGCGACGTCCGAGCTCGACCAGACCGAGTTGAGCGGCACGGTCAGATCCCGTGCGGCGTCAGCCGCCAGACCCAATGCCATCGGGCCGGTGCCGGGGTCGAACCGAAGCGCCGTGTACGCGGTGCCGGGCGCGGACGGCACGAAGCGTGGACCCGTGTCGGGGCCGGCGATGACGAGCGCCTGGCCCGTCCAGATGACATCCATGCACCCGTCGGGAAGCACCCACGTCGCCGTGCCGTCGGCGACCTTGCTCCACGCCGTGGCTCCTGCGCAGGGCACCCGTCGCTCGTGGTACGTCATCGGTTCACCGGACCGAGATCGTGTCCGTGCGGGGGCGGGGCGACGCGCTTGCGTCGCGCAGTCGTCCCCGGCTCACAGGTCGAAGGGGGCGCCGACGAGGGTCTCGCTGAGCTCCCACAACGCCGCGGCGTGCTCGTCGTCGAGCAGATAGGGCATGAACCCGTTCACGCCGGGGTTCGCCCCGAGCACCCCCAGCCCGCAATCGGCCAGGTAGGCCCCGTTGTGATCGGCCAGCTCGGACGCGGTGGCGGCCCACACCTGGGTGGCCGCACCGGCCTCGATCGACTTGAACTCAAGGCCGGCGCCCGCTGCCGCCGGGCCGGCGTCGGGATCGGCGAAGTCCGCCGCCCGCTGCCGCGCGGTCTCCGCCATGTCGTTCATCAGCTCGTCGGTGAGGTGACGTCCCAGGTCCGTGACGATCACGCCCGGATGCACGGAGAACGACAGCAACCCGTGGGGGCCGCCTCGGCGGGCCAGCTCGCGGGCGAACAGCGCGTTCGCCGTCTTGGCCCGCCCGTAGGCCACCCACGGCGAGTACTCGGTGGTCTCGAAGTTCGGATCGACCAGATCGACGTCGCTGCGTGAGTGCCCGGCCGAGCTCAGGGTCACGACCCGGGGGGCGTCGCCGCGCAGTAGCGCCGGCGCCAACACCGACGTGAGCAGGAAGTGGCCCAGGTGGTTCGTGCCGAACTGCATCTCGAACCCGTCGGCGGTGCGGCCGAACGGGCACGCCATGACCCCGGCGTTGTTGATGAGGATGTCCACGGCATCGTGGCTCTCCAGGTAGGAGTCGGCGAACGCCCGCACCGTCGCCAGATCGGCCAGATCGACCACGCCATGGTCCACCAGCGCCTCCGGGACGAGCGCCCGGACCTCGGCGGCGGCGCCCGCCGCCCGCTCGTCGCTCCGGGCGAGGACCGTGACCGAGGCGCCGTGCGCGGCGAGCGCCCGCGCGCTCTCGCGGCCCAGGCCCGTGGCGGCGCCGGTGATCACGACGCGGCGACCCGTCAGGTCGACCCCGGCGAGGACCTCGTCAGTGGTGGTGGTCTTGCCCATCTCGGTCATCGCGTGTCCTTGGTCGTCGAACATCTGGGGGTCAGTTGACCAGCTTCTCGCGGCCCTCCCAATAGGCCGAGCGCAGCTTGTACTTCTGCAGCTTGCCGGTCGCCGTGCGGGCCAGCTCGTCGCGGAACTCGATCGAGGTCGGGCACTTGTAGTGCGCCAGCACCCCGCGGCAGTGCGAGATGAGCTCGGCCTCCGTGGCGGTCGCGCCCGGCGTGAGCACGACGAGCGCCTTCACCGTCTCGCCCCACTTCTCGCTCGGTACCCCGATCACCGCCACCTCGGCCACCGCCGGATGCGAGAACAGGCGATCCTCGACCTCGATCGACGACACGTTCTCGCCGCCGGTGATGATCACGTCCTTCTTGCGATCCGAGATGGTGATGTAGTTCTCGTCGTCGACGAACCCGCCGTCGCCGGTGTGGAAGAAGCCGTCGACGATCGCATCCGCGGTCGCCTCGGGCTGCTGCCAGTAGCCGAGCAGCACGTGGTTCGAGCGGGCGAGCAACTCACCCTCCTCGTCGACGCGCATCGTCACGCCCAGCGCCGGGGCACCGGCCCGGCCGAGCTTGGTCGCGCGCTCGTGCGGGGTGAGGTCGTCCCATTCGGCGCGGGTGCGGTTCATGGTCAGCAACGGCGAGGTCTCAGTGAGCCCGTAGATCTGGATGAACTCCCACCCGAGCTCGGTCTCGACCCGCTCGATCGTCTGCGTGGGCGGCGGCGCGCCAGCCACGACGATGCGCGTCGTACCCGATCCGGGGATGGGGCCGTCCCACGCGGCGGCGGCGTCGAGCACCATCGAGACCACCGCCGGCGCCCCGCACAGAAGGGTGACGCCGTGCTGCTCGATGCGCCGCAGGATCTCGGCGCCGTCGACCTTGCGCAGCACCACCTGCTTCACGCCCATCGCAGTGACGGCGAAGGGCATGCCCCAGCCGTTGCAGTGGAACATCGGCAGCGTGTGGAGGTACACGTCGCGGTCGCTGACGCCGGCCTGCCACCCGAACGTCGCCGCGTTGGTCCAGAGCATGCGGTGGGTCATCTGCACGCCCTTGGGCCGCGCCGTCGTGCCGCTCGTGTAGTTGATCGTCGCCGTCGCGTCCTCGTCGGGTTCCCAGGCCTCCGGCTCGACGCCGTGGAGGTAGATCTGCTCGTCGTCACGGCCGATCACGAACGTGTGCCGGCACTCGACGCCGGCGAGGTGCTCCTCGAGCTCCGGGTCGATGATCAGCACCGAAGCGCCGCTGTGCTCGACGATGTAGCGGATCTCGTCGGCCTGCAGCCGGAAGTTGATCGGGACGTAGATGCGACCGAAGGCGCTGACGCCGTAGAAGCCGACGAGCATGCGTCCGGCGTTCTGCGACACGATCGCCACGCGCTCGCCGAACCCGACGCCCAGCTGGTCGAGCCGCGCAGCCTGCGCCTGGGCGAGCTCGTCCACCCGCGCGTAGGTCAGGTCGCCCAGCGAGGGTGCCGGCTGGTCCGGCTCGTCGACCACGCCGACCCGCTGGCCGTACACCAGCACCGCCCGCTCGAGATGATCCCGGACCGTCAACGGAACCTTCATGTGTCATCCCCCAAGAACGAGAACCGGCTGCTGGGCGCGACCCTACCCACAAATCACTGCCGAACCTGTAGGCGCCGGCGCCGCTGGGACGACGGATCGGTTGCGGTTGCGCTGGTCGGGTCCCGGGGGTGACGGACTACGGGAACTTCTGGCCGATCAGCTTGCGGTTCTTGATCTTGGCCTTCACGTAGTCGCGGTTCATGTACGCGATGAAGTCGATCGAGATCT
>JBBQHT010000026.1:0-26564 GCA_038324235.1 Acidimicrobiales bacterium | reverse complement strand
ACCTATGTGGCGAGATCGACCGGGACGGCGCTGGACCCCCGGCCCGCCTGGGTCGAGATGGCTCAGAGGTGCAGCGTCTCGCGCAGCTCGCCCAGCGTCGAGCGGCGTGAGTGTTGATACCGATGTGACCGGTGGTCTGGGACCGGTCGTGGGGTCGACCGTTTCACGTTCCATCCCGCCGGGTTCGCGATCTTCCATCTCGGCAACAACGGAACCGCCCGGACCAGGCTGCACCATTGGGACCTGACATGAGCCGCGACGACCATCCCCTGGGGGAATTGCTGTGACCGACACCCATACCGATCGCTCCTTGGTTTCCCAGTGGTTCGAGTCCGATGTCCTCAAACCGATGGACGACTTCAAGGACGTCTCCGGCGTGACGGTCGGCGCGTACGCCTTCGATGCCATCGGCGCAAGCGGGCGAGGGATTGTGAGCTGCGATAACAATGGGCGGTGGACGGAAGGCTCTCCCGACTCGAAAGGAACTTCCCGTGCCGGACCTGCACCCTGTCGACATGGCGACTCACCCCTACCTGTCCGGGCGGTTCGCGCCCATCGCCGAGGAGGTCGAGGTGGCGGGGCTCGAGGTCGAGGGGAAGTTGCCCGAGGGTCTGGCCGGTGCCTACCTGCGCAACGGACCCAACCAGATGTTCCCGCCCCTCGGCAGCTACAGCTTCCCGATGGAGGGCGATGCCATGGTGCACGGCGTCTGGCTCGATGGTGAGGGAGGGGCGAGGTACAAGAACCGCTGGGTGCGCACGAAGGGCATGGCGGCCGACGTCGTGGCCGGTCGCGACATCTTCGGCGGGCTCATGTCACCAGCGTTCGTTGACGTGACGCTGCTCGGTGACGACCCGGACCCGGGGTGGCCGTTCCGCCTCGACCCGTTCATCAACGTCGTCCGCCATGCCGGCCGTCATCTGACATTTTCCGAGGGCCTCCCCGGCTACGAGATCACGCCTGAGCTCGACACCGTCGGCCTTTGGGACTTCCACGGGAAACTGCAGGGGATGTGCGCCCACCCCCGCATCGACCCGGTCACCGGCGAGATGCTGCTGTTCGCCTACGACGTGGAGGCGCCGTTCCTCGTCTGGGCGATCGTCGGGCCCGACGGCACGGTCACGAGCGGGCCCACCACGGTGCCGTCCGTCGACAAGGGCTTCATGGTCCACGACTTCACCATCACACCCACCTACCTGGTGCTCGTGCTGGGACCCGTCGTGTTCGACCTCGATGCGATGATGACTGGCGGCGACGTCCTGTCCTGGCAGCCCGAACTCGGCACGCGGATCGCCCTCGTGCCTCGCGATGGCAGCGCCGTGAAGTGGATCGAGGCCGACCCGTTCTTCGTGTGGCACTACGGCAACGCGTACGACGACGGTGGCGACGTCGTCGTCGACTTCTCCTGGTGGAGCGCCTTCAGCCTGACTGCCGATCCGGCTCGGACAGGAGCGTTCACGCAGATGCGCGTATCGCCGGCTTCGGGGAAGGCCACGCTCACCCACCTGGACACGGCGATGTCCGAGTTCACCCGCATCGACGACCGCCTCTGTGGCCAGCCCCACCGCTACGTGACCGTCTCCCAGAAGTCGGGGAAGCGCCAAGGGTTGCTCAACGGCGAGTTCGATCGCCTCGTGCGTCACGACCTGGAGACCGGCGAGGCGGTCCACCACGACAGCGATCTCGTGTTCGGGGAAGTGGTGCACGCCGCTCGGGCCGGCGCGCAGGTCGGGCGGGGCGACCCAGAGCTCGACGGCTGGTACCTCACCTACGCCTCCGACCTGGCCGCGCGGCATTCGTACGTCGTCGTCTGGGACGCGCAGTCATTTCCGTCCGAGCCGGTGGCGAAGGTCCGGATGCCACACCGCGTGCCCAATGGCCTGCACGGCAACTGGATTCCGACCAAAGCCTGATAGGGCCCTCAGTAATTCTCCGAGCTCATCCGGGGAGGCTGAACACGGTCAGGACCTGAACGTGTCGCGCAACGGCCAGCCGGTGGCAAAGACCTCTCGTCGATGAGTTGGTGGCGGCCGGTTTCGTCGAGTTGCCCATGATGGACCACATGACCGTCAGCCGCGAGCTTCCCATCTGCGGAATCGAACGGAGACGAGCACCAGCCCGGCGCCGACCGCGATCAGCGCAAGTGCGCCCCCAGCGAGCGGGCCACTCGTGCTGCCCGTGACGGGCAACGTGCCGGTCACCGTGGTGGGCGCCGTGGCGAACTCCGGACTAGCGCTGGCCATCGTGGTGGTCGACGTGGTGCTAGTCGACGTGGACGTCGTCGACGTGGTGGTGGTCGGCGGCGCAGCGACGACTGCGGCACTCACGCACGACGGGTCGTAGGTGGCCTGCCAGGTCAGCGTCAGTTCGACCTGCCCGAGGCTGCCCGTGAGGCCGTTCAGCGTGATGAGGAACTGTGGCAGCGTGGAGGTCAGCGCCAGCGTGCTCATGTCCACGGCGCCATTTGCATCGATCGGTTGGCTCGCCACCCCGGGAATCGCGTTGGCGTCGCTGTCCAGGAAGTCGACGGTGCCCGACGCGTACTGGTCTCTCGGAGGGGCGTTCACGGCGAGTGAGAGCCACTTGCTGGGGGCACAGACTTCGGTGGGCACCACGAAGGACGAACTCAGCACACGTATAGCACCTTGCCCGCAGCTCCCACCGCTGAACGCGTCGAAGTTCTGGATCTGCGCACTGCCGGAGTCGGAGTTCACCCAGATGCACGCCGGCCGCTGCGGGTCGGCGTTCACCGTGTACATGTAGGTCGCATTGCTCAGAACCTTCGGGAAGTTGGCGCACCCAGCTCCCGTCGCGTAGCTGAAGCACTCGACCTGGCCCGCGTTGCCGTTGGGCAGGTAGACGCGTGCGCCGATGGTCACCGCCGGGCCGTTCCACTGCGAGTTCCCGCCGATGACCCCAGACATGCCGGCTGGTGTCGCAACCGTCGCACCGCCGAGGTCGAAGCACTCATCGGTGCCGGTCGGCAGGCAGAAGCCGGTGATGACGCCCGCAGCATTGAGCAGGGGGAACGCCGAGCCGTTGGTCCCGATGTAGCTTGACGGCACCGCGATCGGCCATGAACCGGCGCACGACGCCCCGGTGCTCGGATCGAAGCAGCCCATGACGTAGGTCGTACCGCCATTGCTCAAGACTGTGGGTACGAGGATCTTTCCGGCGATGACGGCGGCGAAGGGGACGGGGAACGTGCTCGTCGCGAAGGTGCCCGCACCGATGTTGACGGAGAACGGCTGGGCGGCGCAAGGGGCGAACGACGTCAGGCTGAAGCACAGGAGCGTGTTGGCGGTGCCACCCGCGCCGCCGGCTGCCGTTGCGCCGGTCACGTAGTTGAACGAGTACAGGTTCGAGCCAGCCTTCATCGGGACGCTCGTGATGCCGCCGTCACCGACGGCGCTCAAGGGTGTGAACCCGCAGAAGAGGCTCGCCGGGGGCTGCTTGGTGTCGACGCACACCACGCCGGCGGTATTGTCCGACGTTCGGGTTGAGTAGATGTACAGCTTCCCGGTTGCCTGGTCGAGGTAGATCCCCGGGTGGCTCGACCCGGTGAAGTTGTTGCCGTCGGCGTCGGTGATCGTCTTGGCGTCGGTATCCCAGCACTTGCTGGCGTCGACTTGGATGTGGCAGGCCACGTTGAGCGACGTGCTGTTGTGGTGGAAGACGTTGTAGACGGCGGTCGGCGTCATCGCCAGATCCCAGCCGTCCCCGCCCGCGCTGCCGGCAAAGCTCGAGGCCGGCGGCACCGGAATGGTGATGTTCGCCGTGTAGGTCACCGTCGTGGACTCGGCATTCGCTGGCAGCGACAAGGCGAAGCCCATCATCGCGATCGAGACGCCCGCGGCAATGCCGATCCGTCCCAACAACTTTCCCGCCTTCATCATGACGCAACCCCCAGCTGGTCGATACGCAAAGTCCCCTTGGCTATGGGGGATCGTGAGAGGGTACAGCATGATCTGGCGCTCGCACAGGGTTCTGTGTGGGGCCTTGCGAAGAGCTTCGCCGCGGCAGCTGCGCGCTGGAAGACCACGACCGGTGGGAGTCCTGCGCCTCGGGCCGCCGAGCCGGGTCATGTCACGATCCCCCCAGGGAGCTGAGCGACGAGCTCTGGTGCCCGGGCGGTCCCCCGGAACTGGTGCGTTCGGCCGGTCGACCTGACGGGCTCGCCTCGCTTGACGACCTCAGATGTGGCGGCGTGTTCGGCGGAGCGGCCTACGATTGGCGACACATCATTCAACAAACACTAGAGGAGTTTCACCCATGCCTGATCTGATTGCCATCGGTTATGACGACACGACGACCGCGATCTCGGCGCTCGACGCCGCCGAGGCCATGGCCGCCGATCTGATCATCCAGCCCGACGCCCTGGCGGCGATCGTGCGCAACGAGGAAGGCAAGTTCCGCACGGTCACCAACCAGCACGTGGTCGGTCAGGGTGCGACGTGGGGCATGTTCTGGGGCTTGCTGTTCGGCATCTTGTTCTTCGTCCCGTTCTTCGGCATGGTCCTCGGCGCCGCGTTCGGGGCTCTCGGCGGCAAGCTGGGCAAGTCGACGATCGACAAGCAGTTCCAGGACCAGGTGCGCGCGCAGATCCAGCCCGGGACCTCGGCCCTGTTCATGATCGTCGAGCAGATGACCACCGATCGGGCGCTCGCCGAGCTCTCGAAGTTCGGCGGCACCGTCATCAAGACCTCGCTCAGCGCCGAGCAGGAAGCCGAGATCCAAGAGGCGCTGCACGGCAAGGAGTAAGGACGTTTGCCCCGCGCCGCACAGATCGGGCGCGGATGCGCCGGGGTGTCGTGGCGGCTCCCCGACCACGCGTAGGACGCCTTCGTCGTCCTACGCGTGGTCGCGCTCGAACTCCTCGACGAAGCCCGGAGCCGGGCCGAGATCTGTGAACTGCTGACGGATTTCCGCGTCGGTCTCAGCGAGACGCACGACGACGCCGTGACGAGTGTGATCGACCTTGTGACCGGCTGGGGAGACCCCAAGCTGCGCGCCGCCACGGGACTGGCCGACCGGGGCCGTGCCGAATGACACCGTCGGCACGGCGGCTGCCTGCGCTGCACATACCAAGTGAGGATCGGTGGTGATCGCGATCGCTCTCGGTCAGAGGTGGCTGTAGCCGCTGGACTCCTCTTTGGTCATCGACACGGTGACCGGGTGCTTGGCGAAGTGGGCGATCGCGTCGCGCATGTCTTCGAGGAGCAGCGACGCCAGGTCGCGGCTGACGCCTTGGCGTACCAGGATCCGCTGGACCGGGATGTCCGCGGCCGCGCCGGTCAGGGTGTAGGCGGGCACCTGCCAGCCGTTCATGCGCAGCCGATCGGCGAGGTCGAAGAGCGTGAAGCCGGGATCCTCGCCTTCCTTGATCCGCCATGTGACGGCCGGGATGCCCGTGAGCGGGTCGCTGTCGCAGAGCAGCTCGAACGGACCGAGGCGCGGTACCGCCGCGGCGAGGTACTGGCCGGTCTCGTAGGAGGCCATGTGGATGCGACGATAGCCCTCCTTCCCGAGGCGCAGGAAGTCGTAGTACTGGGCGATGATCTGGCCGGCGGGCCGGGAGAAGTTGAGCTGGAAGACGGGCATGTCGCCGCCGAGGTAGTTGACGTGGAAGATGAGGTCGTCGGGTAACTCGGCGACGTCGCGCCAGATGACCCAACCGACGCCGAGCGGGGCCAGGCCGAACTTGTGGCCGGACGCGCTGATCGACTTCACCCGCGGCAACCGGAAGTCCCACTCGAGTTCCGGCGCGCAGAACGGGGCCAGGAACCCGCCGCTGGCCCCGTCCACGTGGATGTCGATGTCCAGGCCCGTGTTCTCCTGGAGTTGATCGAGCGCGTCGGCGAGGGGCTTCACCAGCTCGAACGCACCGGTGTAGGTCACCCCGAGCGTGGGTACGACGAAGATGGTGTTCTCATCGACGCGTTCGAGCATGTCGGTGGCGTCCATGGCGTAGTGCCCGGGGGACATGGGCACTTCCCGGATCTCGATGTCCCAGTACCGGGCGAACTTGTGCCACACCACCTGCACCGGGCCGCACACCATGTTCGGCCGGTCGGTCGGCAGGCCGGCTGCCTCACGCTTGGCCCGCCACCGCCACTTGGCGGCCATGCCGGCCATCATGCACGCCTCGGATGACCCGATCGCCGACGACCCCACGGTGTTCGCGGCGTCGGGTGCGTTCCACAGGTCCGCCATCATGTGCGCGGCGCGACGCTCGATCTCCGCGGTCTGCGGGTACTCGTCGCGATCGATCATGTTCTTGTCGATCGCCAGCTCCATGAGCTTGTGGACCTGCGGCTCCTCCCATGTCTGGCAGAACGTCGCCAGGTTCTGTCGCGAGTTGCCGTCGAGCATGAGCTCGTCCGCGACGATCTGGTACGCCTGGTCAGGATTCGTCTCGGTGTCGGGGAACCGATACTTCGGGACGGCCGAGTTCAGGTTCTGGCCGGCGAAGACCGAGTCGTTCAACGAATCCCGAACCGCATCGCGGATGTGCAGAGTCATGGTGAGGTCCTTCGGTTCTGGAGGGGGGCGAGGTCGATGTCGAGCGTGGGCTGGCGCCGGACGTGCGGGCCGGTGCGCACCGGACAGCGTGTGGCGCGTGCCATTCGACCGAATGTATATCCGGGCAGGACGCACCGGGGCACGCCGGCCGAGGTGCGCCCGTGCCACGTGTGCAAGAGTCGATGCGATTCGTCACCGTTCGACTCGGCCGGGAGGTCCGTGTGGCGCTGTTCCGCAAGAAGCAACCGGTGACCAGCGCCGCGGGCCATCCGATGCCGGCGGCACCGTCGATGCTCGACGGGTTGCGCCTCGCCCACCAGTTGTATGCCGATCCGCACGCCCGTGCCGCCATGGGTGCGATGCGTGGGACCGGCGGCGCGAACGTGGACGCGATGGCCTTGGCCGCGACCTGGGCTCACCGCGTGCTCGCGATCATCGAGCCACCGGCCGCCGGGTACGTCAAGCGGTGCACGTGTGCCAACTGCGGCGCGCCGAAGAAGCTCGCGTCGGTCACCGCCTACGTGTACTGCGACTATTGCGGCTCCCTGGTCGACTTCGACATGCGGCGTGCCGGCGAGAGCACCACCACCCCGGACCTGGGTTACGCCATGTGGGTGAACGACATGCAGGCCCAGCTCCGAGCGGCGCAGGGCGCGGGTGACCGCGACGGGTACCTCGCGCTGCAGCACCGGTGCTACGACGCGTATGTCTCCAGCTTCCCAGGTTCGTTCTCCCACCGGGCTCGCGGCGATCTCACCTACCGGCAACGATTGGTCGACTACCTCGCCGCCGCGGCGGCGGTCACCGCCTTCGAGCCTGCGGCGGTGGCGGTCACGGAGGAGATGAAGCAGCGCGCCGTCGGGCTGCGCTACACGTCGATGATGCCGATGGCGGTCGATCCGGCGTCGTTCTGGCCGATGTGCGAGACGCTGTCGCGCCAGATCGAGGTGGTGAACCGGCTCAATCAGGACCTCGGTGTCAACGACCTCAATCCCGACCAGACCGCGCACCTCGACACGAAGCTGGCCTGCTCGAGCTTCTGCCAGGCCTGGATCGCGTTTCTGCCGCAAGACTCGGCCCACCAGCTCATCGAGTGGGCGGGGCTCACCAACGTCTACGTCCCGATCGTGCCGGAGCAGGGCGAGCCGCGCCGTTGTGGCGGATGCGGCGGGCAGCTGCACAAGTTGTCGGGGGCGACGATCGTGGTCTGCGACGGGTGTGGCCGGCGGCTCGATGTCGGCGCGGCGGAGATCCCGTGCACATCGTGTGGTGCCACCATGACCCTCCCGCCTGGCGCCACCGAGACGAACTGCCCGTACTGTCAGGCGTACGTCCACCGGGTGTGAGCGGTGCCAGGCATCGGCTGCGGCGACCGATGCCGTGCGCAGGGGTGCTCGCTCCAACGAAGGCGCCCGGCGCGGTTGGAGATGGCTCCTGCGAGCAATTCCACCAGCCGCGGGGCCGAAGCCGCGGCGGCGCCATCGTGCCAGCAGCGCGAAGGTGCTCAGTGTCGAGGAAGGGCGGCGGCCAGGATCTGGAGGATGAGGTCGGCGACGAGCGCCACCTCGGATGGGTGATCCGGGATGAGTTCGCAGACGTCGAGGCCGATCACGGTGCGGGCGGCGATGACACCGGCGAGCAGGTCGGCCAGCTCGCGTGCGGTGAAGCCGCCGGGCAGGGGTGTGCCGGTACCGCGGAGCGCCGAAGGGTCGAGCACGTCGACATCGAGCGAGACGTACCAGTCGAGGTTCGGGTCCATGGCCGCGAGCACGTCCACCACGCCCACGACGCCGGGGAGGCGTCGGGTCCCTGCGGGCACGGGCACCGGCACCGGCGAGCGCTGACGCATGCCGACCTGCACGAGCGACGCCACGTTGGGCTCGGCCGCCACGAACGTCATGACGTTGCCGTGGTGGAGCACCGTGCGCCACCAGTCGTCCGATCGACCATCGTCAGCGCTGATTTCGTCGGGTGCGCCGCTTGCGCCGGATGCGTCCGCGGTTGGCTCGCGGGTCGACCCGGACCCGGACTCGCCGCCGAACACGATGCCGACATCGACGTCGGCATGTGCGTCGAGGTGCAGCACGCCGATGCCCGGTCGAGCTCGGGCGGCCCCCCGGATGGCGGCGAGGGCGAGGGAATGGTCCCCGCCGAGCACGACGGGGAACGCCCCGCCCGCGATGATCAGCTCGACGTTGCCCGCCAGTGCGTCGAACGACGGACCGTTGCGCGCCGCAAGGACCGGCGCGAGGTCGCCGACATCGGCGAGCCCGACGCCCTCGAGGATCACACGGTCGAGGACGGGATCACACCATCCGGCGCGGACGAGCGGATCGTGGCAGTACAGGTCGGTGCTGGCCTCGCGGATGGCCTGCGGGGCGTCGCGCGTGCCGGGTCGACCGCTCGTGCCGGCGTCGTAGGGCATCGCGCACACGACCACCATCGGTCCAGGGCTGGCCAACGCCTGGGCGAGCGTCGTGCGCGGCGCGTCGAACAGCCCCATGCGCGGCGGCGGCAGGCGAAACGCAGACACGAGCAGTCCGCGCCGGAGGAGCCCGGCGAGCTGCGAGCGGCCATCGCTGTGGTCGGCGCCGGTCGCCCGAGCCGCGAGGACCCGTTCCGGGTCCGCGGGTGTGACGAAGGCGGACGCGAGCGCCAACAGCGAGGCCGGTAGCGTGATCCGGGCGCCGGTGGTGCTGTCGACGAGCAGGCCGCCGGCGGGGTGGGGGACGAGGTGCGGATGCAGGACGAGCAGGTGCCGCTGGATCAGCCGACCCACTCGGCGATGAGCGCTTCGCGTCGCTCCGTCCACTCCTCGGCGGTGAGGATGAAGCGCTCGTGGTCCTGCCACTCGCCCTCGACGAGCAGGTAGCGCGGTGAGACTCCTTCGCTGCGGATGTCGAGCTTCGCCAACGCCCGCCTGACGGCCTCGTTGTCGGTGAGCACGGCGGCCTCCACGCGGTGCAGGCCCAGGTCCTCGAACGCATGTCGAGCGAGCAGCACGTACGCCTCCGGCGCGAGGGACCGGCCCGCGTGGGCCTCGTCGACCCAGAGCACGAGGAACGCCGATTGCACCTGGCCGCGCACCACGCCCTCGAGCCCGATCTCACCGATGACCTCGTCGCCGTCGACGAGCGCAAACCAATGGCCCTGATCGAGCAAGCGGAGGAGGTCGTAGTGCTCGATGAGCTCGTCGTACGCGCCGCGCGTGGCGGGGGCGGTCTGCTCGTGCGCCGGACCGGTTCCGCTGGCATCGAGCCGCGGCCGGTTGCGCTCGACGGTGTCGCAGTAGTGGTCACGGTCACCTGTGTTCAGCGGACGCAGCACGATGTTCCGGCCGGTCAGCACCGCCTCGCTCACCAGCGCTGCTTCGAACCCGAGCACGTCCGCGCCACCGAAGGGCTGCGCGGCAAGGCCGGGCCCGCCCATCCCGCGGGGGGTAACGAACTGCGTACCGAACCGGCGGGGGCCGACGCCCCCGAAGCCGGTGGCTGCGTTCATGCCGGCATTGACAGTTGACCCGAGGACACGGCCCATGGGACCTCCTGGTTATCGGCCGGCCCCGAACCGGCCACGGAGGCGACGGAAGGCGGAGACCGGAGCTGGTTGGCTGGTATGTTACCGGACGCTCTCGATCCGAAACGGTTACCGAATCCGCCGACCTCGATCCGATGTCCCTGACCGACCTCCTCGACAACGCGTTCTTCGCTCAGCACTGGCGCCGGTCCCCGGTGCTGCTGCGAGGCGGTGTGGATCACGTGCTCCCGCGTGGCCTCTCCTCGGCGACGATCGATTCGTGGGTGCTTGCCGCTACCGGGCCTGGCGACTCGCCGGTGCTCCGTCGGGACGGCGAGGTCCAGTTCCTCGAAGGCATCCGTGACCCCGCGGTGGCGGAGGCGCTCACCGCCGCGGAAGCGCTGTTCGGTACTCCCGCGGTCTGGTTCGACGTGGTCCGCACCACCGGGCTCGGCACGATCGGGGCCCACGTGGACGATAGCGACAACTTCGTGGTGCACCTTGACGGCGTGAAGCAGTGGTGGCTCGCTCGACCCGAGAGGGTGCCGCCCCAGCAGTGGCGGCGGCGGATGCTCGGGGACGCGTCGGCCGGCGTCGTGGCGATCCACGAGCCGGACTGGGAGTGCGTCGCTCGTCCCGGTGACGTGGTGTACCTGCCGCTCGGGTGGCCGCACCTCGGCATCGCCCGCACGCCGTCGACGAGCACCAGCCTGGTCGTGCAGGCCGAGAGCAGGGCGCAGGCCATCGCCCGGGCGGTGTTCGACGAACTGGCGGCCACCGAGTGGGGGACCGAGGCGGTGGAGGTCGGTCCTGACGCACCGGCCGTGGCCACCAACGGGGCCCAGCTCCGGGCGATCATCGAGGGGTTCCGGCGACGCGCGGAGTGAACCGAAGTCGTCGGCGAGACCACCCAGTCGCGAGGCACGGCGCTCGCTTTTCACCCGTTTTGGATGACGCTGCCGACAGCCGCGATGACGTACGGTGAAGCGCTACGAGGACGCGGAATGGCCGCTCGACGGAAGGACGCTCATGGGACTGCTCCACCGCAACGAGGGCCCGCCGAAGCGGCGCTTCCAGATGCGCCAGGACCTCCTGTCGATCGGCGACGACTACTGGATCGAGGACGAAGGCGGGGCCAAGGCGTTTCATGTCGATGGCAAGGCCATGCGCATCCGCGACACGTGGAAGCTCGACGACATGAACGGCAACCAGGTGGCGTTGATCCGCGAGAAGAAGTTGAGCATCCGCGACAGGATCGCGATCGAGCTCGACGGTTCGAGTGCGACGGTGCACAAGGCGCTCGTCGGGGTGCGGGAGCGCTTCAAGATCGATGTGGACGGGGGCGACGACCTCAAGGCCCACGGCAACATCGTTGACCACGAGTACGAGATCGAGCGCAACGGCGACAAGGTCGCGGAGATCTCGAAGAAGTGGTTTCGGGTGCGTGAGACCTATGGCGTCGAGATCGAACCGGGTGTGGATCCTGCGCTCATCCTGGCGATCACCGTCGCCATCGATGGCATGACCCGAGGCTGATTCTTTCTCAGCTGGCGAACCACCACTGCGGCCCCAGCAGACCCGGCGTCGCCGGCGCGGCGAGGCGGAGGGCGACGGCGAGCACCCCGCTCAGCCCGTCGAGGTAGCCGGAGGCCGGCGCGATCCGATCGGGATGATCGGGGCTCGGTACGAACGCCAGCAGGAGGTCGGCGAGATCGGCGACCGCCGGCGCGACGCGGTCGGCGGCGGTGTGGTAGGAGCCCGACAGGTCCACCAGCAGCTCCAGCGACCCGGCGAGTCCGTCGCGCTGGCTGGAGCTCGCGGCCCGCGTGCCCGCGGCGACTGTGGTCGCCGCCGCGGTGATCAGCCCGTCGAGGTCGCGGCCGATCGCGGGATCGATGGCATCGGGCAGAAGGGCGGCCAGATCGAGCTCGGTCGCGGCGCCCGTCTCGAGGCCGAGCTCGCGCACGCGCAGCAGCGTCGTGGCCACGCCCGTCGTGCCGTGGCACCATGCGATCCGCACCTCTGGCTCGCCGGCCGCGATGGGCCAGGTGATGCCGTGATCACCGTCGAGGGCCGGCACCGCCGCCGCCACGACCGCGCGAAGCGCCGCGCACGCCGTCGCGCAGAAGATCTGGTCGCCGGTCGCGGCGTAGAGCTGCAGCAGGCAGTCGGCGATGCCGGCCGCGCCGCCGGCGTACCCCGGCTGCAGGCGGGGCTCGACCTGGCGATCGGGCGGACCGGCCGTCCAGTACCGGCCCGACCCGCGACCGCCCTCCAGGGTCATCGGTCGGGCGTGCGCGACGAGGTGCTCGCCGGCGACGCAGGCCCCGTCGAGCCACCGTGGATCACCCGTCGCCTGGTGCCACCACAGCATCGAGCGCGCGCGACCGGCAGATCCGTCGAGCAGATCGAAGCCACCGTGAGCACGCCGTCGCGCGGTCTCGGCGCAGGCCGCGGCCGCGTCGATGAGCGAGGCCTCGGCGAGGACGGTGCCGGCGGCGAGGATCGCGAGCGCGACCCCGTTCTCGCCACTGAAGAGCGCAGGGGAGGGGTCGCCGCCGTAGCCGGGGGCGCGCAGCAGTCCGCGAGCGCCCGCGTGGATGACCTCGTCGAGACCGGGGACGGCGTCGGGGAACACACGAGCCAACGCGCTCAGGGCGAGCACCACCCCCGCGTCGCCACCGGCGAGATCGGTGAGCGGCGCGCCGGATGCCGGTTGCCAGGACACCCGATCATCGCCGCGGCGGTCGGCCCGTTCCACGAGCACCGCACCGATGTCCCGGGCGGCGCGCGCCCACACCGCCGTCGACGGCGCGTCGGCCGTCGCGCGGTGAGCGTGGAGGTCGGGGTCGCGCTCGCCGACTCGTGAGGTCGGGCTGGTGGGCGCGGCTGTCCCCACCCGCGGCGCCGATGGCGCGGTCGAGGTCGGGAGGGCTGAGGGGCGCTCGGCGAGATCGCGTGTCGTGGCCAGTGCCCGTGCCACCTCGGTTGTGTCCCGGTACCGGTGGTGCGGATCGTCGGCGAGGCACGTGGTGATCACCTGGACCAACGGTTCACCGAGCTCCGGGCGAAGCCACCCGAGCTGACGATCGCCGAGCGCGGTGGCGTCGGGCGCCGCGGCCGGGTCTGCGCCGGTGGCCATGAACCAGAGCAGCGCGCCCAGCGAGAAGATGTCGTCCGCGATCGTGGGCGCGTCGCCCCGACGTTGCGCAGGTGAGCAGCTGCCGCGGGTACCGAGCGTGCCGTCGGCCGTGGACGCGCCGGCGTCGGCACACTCCAGATCGATCAGCCACACCTCGCGCTCGCCGTCCGTGCGGTCCGTGCGGTCCGGGCCGCCGGGCTGCTCCGCCCGGTCCGAGTCTTCGACGTCGTCAGCAGGGGAGGCGGGCGCCACCATGATGTTCGCCGCCTTCAGGTCGCGGACGATCAGGCCGCGGCCGTGGATCCGATCGAGTGCTTCGGCGATGGCCACGCCCCAGCGCACGATCACCGCAGGGTCGAGGTGGCGACCGGCGGCGATGCGGGTCGTGATGAGCTGCGCCAGCGTGGTGCCGCGGACCTCGTCCTCCGCGAGGTAGACGTCGTCGCCGTCGTCCACGAGCGCCAGCAGTTGCGGCCAGGGACCATCCGCGCCGAGGCGCTCGAGGGTCGCGGCTTCCGCTCGCAGCCGGTCGCGCGCGTCGGCTCCGCGCGCGTTGAGCAGCGAGTCGCGGCGGGCGTGCTTCACGATGCAGCGGCGGGGGCCGTCGAGGTCGACGGCGAGGAACACCGACCCGCGGGCGGTCTGGAGCATCGTGCCGGTCAACACGAAGCGGCCGCCGATCGCGGATCGTTGGGGGTCGGCGGGCGCGCGGGCCCCTGCGCCGGCGCGGATGAACGGGTCATCCACCCAGCTCGGTGGTGCGATCCGCCGCTCGTCGGGGACCAGCGCGCCGTCGGGGTCCTCTATCGCGGGCACCACCTCGCCCGTCGCGAGACGCAGGTAGCGCGTGGCGAAGGATCCGTAGCGGTAGTGCACGACCGATCCGGCAACGAGGGGCCGGTCCGAAGGGATGCGCGGACCCCGTTCGCCGATGGTGGCCTCGTGCAGCGCCGCGGCGACCTTCACCGCCTGCGCGTCGTCCACGGGATAGACGGTCATGAACTTGCCGATCTGGCTGCCTCCGGCGAAGCCCCAGTTCAAGGCGTCGAGCACAGCTCGCGAGCGGGCGACCTTGAAGCTCACCCCCGCGTCCACCAGCACGTCGAGCGCCTTGCGGAGCACCTCGTCGGCCGACGACAGCCCCGCTGACATGTGCAGCTTCCACCCCTGCGTCGGTAGACGCGTGTCCAGCGGTTGGGCGTGGACCCAGGTGTCCGACGGATCGACGTGCACCGCCCACTGCCGGTCACCGTCGCGATCACAGCGAGCGCGAACCCGGGCTCGCACTTTGTCTTCCTCGCTGGTCTCGCCCTCAGATCGATCAGTCGCTGGTGCCACGTGGACAACGTACCCAACGCCGCCGCCGCCGGCGGCCGCGCCGGAGAACTGTCGAAGCGGTGTAACCCCCGGCGCACCCGATCGTCGGGACGGACACGCGACAGGAGGAAACCATGACCGTGTACACCGAAGCCGAAGCCCAAGCCGACGCCGATGCCCTCATCGCCCGACTCGAAGCGGAACCAGGACTACGCGATGCGCTGATCGCCGACCCGCACAACACGCTGATCGACGCCGGACTGCGTCCCGACACCGTGGCTGAGATCGAAGAGGCCCTCGCCGGCTCCGAAGTCGAAGGCTTCGCCCAGGTCGGCAAGAACGGGCCGGTGAAAGCGACCTACGCACAAACGATCGGCACCTCGGGCACGTCCGTGATCTTTGGCGGCGTGATCGCCGTCAGCGGCACCTCGGTCATCCGGGACACCTCGGTGATTGACAACCACCTCGGTCGGTTGGGCCAGGGCTGATGAGCTGAGGGAGCGACAGCCGGGCGTTCGGCGCGGCCCACGGTGAGCTGCCGCGGGCTCCGCTGGCGCTCCTGCGCGCCCATCGTCCTGGGCCCGTCGGCCCCTCGGCCCCCCGCCGCCGTACGAATCGTAACGTGGGGGAGGGGGCTTGCCGCAAACGAGCGGACCGTGCTGATGATGACTCGTTTGCCGCGCCGATCCCGGCCCGGGACACGAGCCGAGGAGTTGTCGCATGGATGCGCCGCTGATCCAGCCCGCCGTGGTCATCGCCGGAGGGGGGCCGACCGGGATGATGTTGGCGGCCGAGCTGGCGTTGGCCGGAGTGGACGTCGTGATCGTCGAACGGCGCGCCACCCAGGAGCTGGACAGCCCACGCTCTCGTGGCCTGCACTCGCGCACCATCGAGGTGCTCGACCAGCGGGGGGTGGCCGAGCGGTTCCTCGCCGAGGGACAGCCGTACCCCGGTGTGGGCTACGCGTACATCCCGCTGGACATCAGTGACTTCCCGACCCGCCACAACTACCTGCTCGCGCTCTCCCAGCGCGAGTTCGAGTGCATCCTGGCCGCGTGGATCGAAGAGCTCGGGGTCCCGACCATCCGCGCGTGCGAGGTGGTGGGCTTCATCGAGGACGATGGCGGTGTCGACGTCATGTTGTCCGACGACTCGGTGCTGCGAGCGCGGTACCTCGTCGGCTGCGACGGCGGGCGCAGCCTGATCCGCAAGACCGCGGGCATCGACTTCCCGGGAACCGACCCATCAAGCAGCTTCGTGATCGCCGAGGTCGCGATGACCGAGGACCCGCCCCTCGGGATCCGGCCCGAGGGCGGTGGCATCGGTCCCGTCAACCCCGGCGGCGGAGGCCCGTACGGGGTCGTGGTGAAGGAACGGCAGATCGATCACCCCACCGAACCCACGATGGCGGACCTCTGTGCCGCGCTCGTCGCGGCGTACGGATCGGACTTCGGTGCCCACAGTCCCGCCTGGATCTCGCGGTTCAACGACACGACGCGTCAGGCCGAGTCGTACCGCCGCGGCCGGGTGCTGCTGGCGGGCGACTCGGCGCACGTTCACGCCCCCCTCGGTGGTCAAGGGCTCAACGTCGGGGTGCAGGACGCGGTGAACCTGGGATGGAAGTTGGCCCAGGTCGTCGACGGCGCCTCGCCCGAGAGCCTGCTCGACACCTACCACGCCGAGCGGCATCCGGTGGGCGCCCGCGTGCAGGAGAACACCATGGCGCAGACCGCGCTCATCACTCCCGACGACCGCCATCGCGCGCTGCATGCGACCGTGACCGAGCTGCTGGCCATGGACGGGCCCCGGCGGTGCATCGCCGGGACGATTTCCGGGCTCGACATCTGCTACGAGGCGGATGGACACCATCCCCTGCTCGGCCGGCGCATGCCCGATCTCGACCTGCGGACAGCCGACGGTCCGACGCGCATGTTCGCCTTCCTGCACGACGCCCGCCCGGTGCTCCTCGACCTCTCGGGGTCCGACGGGTTCGACGTCACGCCGTGGGCCGGTCGAGTCCGGTTCGTGGACGCGAGTTACGTCGGCGTCTGGGAGCTCCCCGTCGTCGGCGAGATCACCGCACCGCCTGCCGTCCTCATCCGACCAGACGGGCACGTCGCCTGGGTCGGCGACATCGCCGATGCGACGTTGCCTCGAGCGATCGAGCGCTGGTTCGGCGCCCCCGCGCAGGGCGGCTCGGGCCGAGCACCTGACGCGCGCGAACCAGTGGTCTCCAAAAATGAGTAGGTCTTACTCATGCAGCTTTGGTCGACGGGGCGCAGGCTGACACTCCATCGATGTCCGGGAGTCCCATGCGCCACCACCAGACCCGCACAGTTCGCCGACGAGCAGTGGCGGTGTCGACGGCGGCGCTGACTGCGATCCTCGTCATCGCGGGCGCCACCGTGGCGCCGGTCGGCGCCTTCGGGGCCATCACCGAGTACGACCTCGGCGTCGGCGACGTGCGGGCATCGGACATCGTCGTCGGTCCGGACGGGGCCATGTGGTTCACGGAGCTGGGTGCCAACCGCATCGGCCGCATCACCACCGCGGGCGCGGTGTCGACCTTCCCCATCACCGGCAGCGGCCAGCCGCACAGCATCACGGTCGGCGCGGACGGGAACCTCTGGTTCACCTACGACGCCTTCGGCGACAAGATCGGCCGGGCCACCCCCGCCGGCGCCATCGACCTGTTCGACATCCCGTCCCCGGACGGCTACCCGCTCGGCATCACCAGCGCGTCGGACGGCGCGCTCTGGTTCGTCGAGTCCACCGGCAACCAGATCGGCCGCATCGATCCCGCGGCCGCCGATCCGGGCGCATCGATCACCGAGTACCCGCTGCCGACCGCGGACAACTTCCCCACCGACATCACCGCGGGCCCCGACGGCCTGCTGTGGTTCACCGAACAGGACTCCGACCACATCGGCCGCTTCGCCCCGGCCACCCCCGACCCGCTCGCCACCTTGATCGAGTTCCCGGTCACCGCCGGTTCGGGCCCGTTCGACATCACCACCGGACCTGATGGCGCGCTGTGGACCACGCTCAGCGCCAGCCAACACGTCGGGCGCATGACGACATCTGGGGTGCTGACCGACCAGTTCGACGTCGCTGCGGCAGGAGACGTGCTCGAGGGCATCACCACCGGTCCTGACGGCAACCTCTGGGTGGTGGCCCAGGTGGGCAACACCATCGCCCGCCTGACCGTGACGGGAACCCTCACCGTCTACCCGCTCCCGAACGCGGACAGCGAACCGACCACACCCGTGGCGGGCCCCGACGGGGCCATCTGGTTCACCGAGTCCAACCGGATCGGCCGCCTCGACCTCACCCCGGTCCCGACCACCACGACGACCGCGGCGCCGACGACCACGGTCCCGGTCACGGTGACCCCGACGACGGCGCCCCCGACTTCCGTTCAGCCCAGCGCACCCGCGGTCGCGGTGAAGACGGCACCAGCGTTCACCGGCTAACGGCACTCGCGGGACGGCCGATGTTGCCAATCGACCCCTCAGGTTGCCCGGCATGATCCTGGCGACCGATGAAGCTATCTTCGTCACCGCAGACCTGCGCGACGCGCGACTCGACCCGAGGTCACAACGAGCGGATCCTGAGGTGGTGGTAGGTGAGCCGTGGACCCGTCTCCAGGCCGTGGTCAGGGTTGGCGCGGCTGCGCCGGGTTCACCTGCTACGGGCGGCCGTCGTCTTGGTGATGCCCGTTGCCCTGGTGGCCATGCCGAGAGTGGGCGCCGCGACTGCCGCTGATGGAACGGTCACCGAATACTCGATGGCTATCACCGCCGGTGCGTTCCCCGATGGGATCGTGACCGGATCCGACGGCGACCTCTGGTTCGCGGAAGCGGTCGGCAACCGCATCGGTCACGCCACTCCCACCGGCGTGATCACCGAGATCTCGGCCGGGATCACCGCCGGCAGTGCGCCGTACGGCATCGCCGCGGGGCCCGACGGCAACCTGTGGTTCACCGAATCCGCGGGCAACCGGATCGGGCGCATCACTCCCACCGGCACCGTGACCGAGTTCTCGACGGGCATCACCGCGGGCAGTGCGCCGTACGGGATTGCGGCGGGGCCCGACGGCAATCTGTGGTTCACCGAGTCCGCCGGCGAGCGGATGGGGCGCATCACCCCCAGCGGCACGGTGACGGAGTTCGCGGCTGGAATCACTGCGGGAAGCGGTCCGACTCGCCTTGTCGCAGGGCCCGACGGCAACCTCTGGTTCACCGAGCACCTCGGCAGTCGGATCGGGCGCATCACCCCGTCCGGCGTCGTGACCGAGTTCGCCGCCGGCATCCACGTCGGCAGCGTGCCTGCCACCATCGCCGTCGGCGCCGACGGCAACCTTTGGTTCACCGAGCTCAACGGCAATCGCGTCGGGCGCATCACCCCCTTCGGCATCGTGACCGAGTTCGCCGCCGGCATCTCTCCCGGAGCCGGGCCCGATGGCATCGCCCCCGGCGCTGACGGCAACCTTTGGTTCACCGAGCTCAACGGCGATCGCGTCGGGCGCATCACCCCCTCCGGCGTCGTGACCGAGTTCGCCACCGGCATCTCTCCCGCAGCCGGCCCGCTCCTGATCGCGCCCGGACCAGATGGCAACCTCTGGTTCACCGAAGGCAAGGGCGACCGCATCGCCAAGGTGCAGGTTGCGGCCCCCGTCCCCGCCACGACGACCACGGTGACGCCCGCCCTGCCGCCGTCATCGTCATCGTCGTCGTCAACCCCCTTGCCAACCTCATCGACGACGATGCCTGCGGCGGCTGCGGCCACGCCGCTCAACGTGCAGCCCACGTTCACGGGCTGAGCAACCGACGGCCGCTTCAGGTCGGCGCCGTGGCGCAGCGCGTTGTCGAGGAGGATGTCGAGGGCCTGGTGACGTTCACCGTCACGTACCGGGCGGCGGTGCTCCATCGCCGTGATGGTGGCGGTGGCGGTGGTGGAGATCCGGGACATGGGGATGGCTGTGCACCAACTCGGCGTGCACGTGCTGATGGCTGTGGCGTCCCGCGACGCCATCAGCGTGGCCATGATCGTGGTGGGGGTCGTCGTGGCTGTGCTCGTGATCGTGGTCCATGACGACGTGTTGGTGCGCGTGGTGATGACCCGAACGCAACGCCAACCCGACGCCGATGGCCGCCACCCCCGCCGCGAGCACCGCCGCGGTGGTGATCGGTGTACCCAACATCTGCCACGCCACGATCGCCCCGATGAAGGGCGCCGTCGCGAAGATCACCTGACCGCGGGCGGCCCCGAGCTCGCGGGCCCCTTGCACCCACAACGTGATCGACAGCCCGTAGCCGGCTCCACCGATCAGCAGGGCCGCCGCCACTGCGTGCAACGGGGGGAGCGCGGTCCTGGCGATGGCCAGTCCCAGCATCAGGTTCGCCGTTCCCGCCACCAGGCCTTTGAGCAGCGTGATGTGCTGAGGCGCGACATGGTCGATGCCGGCGGTGACGTTGTTGTCGAGACCCCAACACAGGCACGCGGCAGCGACGAACACGGCCCCAGCGTTGAATCCGACGCCCGGAGTCCACGCCAGTGACGCGCCCGCGAGGGTGACGAGGCCGACCGCGACCACCATGCGTCCGCCGAGGTGCTCCCGGAAGAACAGGGCCGCGAGGACGACCGTGGCGACCAACTCGAGGTTCAACAGCAGCGATGCCGTGGTGGGCTCGGTGCGAGCGAGGCCCGCGACCAGCAGCGCCGGGCCGAGCGCACCGCCGGCGATGACCGCCACGGTCAAGGGTCGCCAGCTCCGACGGAGGGCGACAGGTGATGGTGGCGTGCGGATGCAGGCGGGGAGGACCGCCAGGCCCGCTCCGAGGTAGAGCAACCCGGCGAGGGTCAGGGTGTCGAGGTCGCCCACGAGGCGCGACGCGAGCGGGGTCGAGACACCGAACAGCGCGGCGGCCACCAAGCACCGCACCACCCCACGTCGAGTCATGCGACCAGTCTGACGCGAGGCCATCAACCCCGACAGTCCGGGACTCGGGCGAGCGGTGCGCAGACTCATTTTCCGAGAGGATCCTCGCTGCTGGTGCTCTGCTACGGTCGGCCACTCACCCATAGCAACGGAGGGGCGCGTGGAGATTGCACCGGTCGAATACGTCGTTATCGACTTCCCGGGAAACCAGTTCAGGGGCGAGATCGCCCCGGCGATCGCCGACCTCGTGGACCGCGGGCTGGTGCGCATCATCGACCTGGTCTTCGTGAAGAAGGACCTCGACGGCGCGGTGACCTACTTCGAGTTCGACGATCTGGACGAGACGGCGACCTTCGGGCACATCGACTCCCAGGTTGATGGTGTGATCAGCGACGAGGACATCGCTGAGATCGCCGCCGCCGTGCCCCACGATTCGTCCGCGCTCCTCATCGTCTGGGAAGACCTGTGGGCCGCGGAACTGGCCACCGCCGTGCGCGGCGCCGGCGGCGAGGTCGTCGCCGGCGGTCGCGTTCGCCACGACATCGTGGTCGCGGCGCTCGCCGGGCTCGGCGACTAGGGCTCCGGGTGCGAGTCAACACCCCCACCGCAAACGCTCGAAAGAGAGGCACATCATGAGACGACGTGGCATCGGACGGGTCGGCCGTCCCGGATTGGTCGGTACGGCTGCCAGAACCGCGGTGGTCGTGGGAACGGCGAGCGCGGTGTCGGGCAAGGTGGCCCGGAACCAGGAGGCCAAGGCGGCGCAGTCGGCCGCCGCGGCCGCGCCCGCTCCGGCGCCCGCCCCCGAAGCGGCGCCGGCGCCGGCGGCAGCGGAGGTCGATCCCATGATCGAGCAGCTGACCCAGCTCGCCGGGCTGAAGGACCAGGGCATCATCACCGAAGAGGAGTTTGCGGCGAAGAAGGCGCAGATCCTCGGCATCTGACCCACCGGTCGTTCACCCCACCTGTAGTGCGGAAGAGAACTTCTACTCGAGACGAAGGAACTGGACATGGCAGACGAAACCCCAGATCAGGACGCGATGAACACCGACGCCGTGGGCGCCGTCGTGAGCGACGGCGCGTACACGCTGTTCGCCGCGGACTTCACGGACACCGAGACGGCGATGCAGGCCTACGAGGCCCTCAAGCAGATCGAGGATGGCCGCACGGTGGAGATCGAAGGGGTGATCGTCGTCCAGCGGGCCGATGACGGAACCCTGAGCGTGCAGAAGGTCACGGATCACAGCACGAAATCCGGGTTGAAGTGGGGCATCCTCGGGGGCGTGGTGCTCGGCGTGTTCTTCCCGCCGTCGATCCTCGGGAGCGCGTTGGTCCTGGGCGCCGGCGGAGCGGCGACGGGCAAGCTGCGCGAACTTCATCACCGCACGCAACTCGCCGACGAGTTGCAGGATGCGATCGCGCCCGGCCACTCGGGCATCCTGGCCCTGGTGTCAGACCCCGGCGCCGTGGAGATCCAGAAGGCGCTCGCCCTGGCCGACCGGATCGTGCAGTCGACCGTCGATGACGTCACGGCGAAGGACCTGAAGGCGGCGGCCAAGGAGGCCGAGTCGGCCGACGCGGACGGTTCCTAGCGCCGCGAGCGCCCCAATCGCGTTTCTCCGGGGATGCCCCGTCGGCGTCTCGCCGACAGGGCATCGGCCGGTGCGACACCCGACCAACGGCGCCGCGGCGTCACCGTGGTTCGACCGAGGCCTCCAGTAGGGGGAGGCCGAAGAACGCCATCCCGATCGCCAGGTCGGGCGCTACGTCAACGACGACCGGCGATCACGTCGCGGAGCCGGCCGCGGCACCGTCGCCCGCCGTGGGTTCGCCAGTCCCCGGGGTGCCCGGGGTCCCCAGGGCACCCGCCGTCTCGACGGCCGCTGGCGCCGGGGCGCCGTTGCTGGCGCCGGATGCGTCGAACGCGAGGGTGCGCATGAGCAGCGCGCCGACGCCACCGAGCACCCCGCTCTCGCCACCGACCTGGATGTCCGGAACGATCTTGACGTGGCCGATGCCGACCTCGCGCAATGCCGCGACGAGGGCGGTCTGCTCGGCACCGATGGCATGTCGCTGCGCGTCGAAACCCTTCGCGCGGGCGAGTCCGAGCGCCTGCTCGGCCGCCGCCGTCGCTTCACCGAGCGCCTGGGTGCGGGTGGCCTCGGCCCGGCCGGTCGTGGTGATGACCGCCGCTTCACCTTCGGCCCGGGCGCTGGCGGCCTGGGCGCGGGAGGTCTCGATGTCGACCGACACGTTCGCCTGCGCGAGCTCCGCCTGCATGTCGGCGACGCCGCGCTGCTGCTCGAGGCTGACTCGGGCCTCCTGCGCCTCGCGCTGCTGGGCGAACGTCGCTCGCTCCTGCGCCGCGATCTCTCGACTGGTCAGCACCTCGACGAGGTCGGTCGGGAAGATCACGTCCTGGATGTACACGCCGCGAGTTTCGACCTCATACCGAGACAGGTAGCTCTGGATGTACCGCTCGGCGGCGCTTTGGACCTCGTCCCGCTTCTCGATGAACTCCGTCGCGCCGAGGGTCTGCAACTTGTTGCGGAAGTAGTTGCCGACGGCGGACTGCAGCACCTCGTTGACGAGGTTGGCCATCGTGCCGACCATGCTGATGACCTTCGGGGCTCGCGTATCGGGCACGTGGATCTGCACCTGGAGGTCGATGCTGAACGTGAAGGCTTCCTTGCTCTTCGCATCGATCGGCGCCAATCGGGCGTCGAGGTTGTGGGCCTCGCTGGTGGCGTGCGACCAGTTCAGGGTCAGGATCGACGTGGGCACGATCTCGGCTTCGTAGATGCGCGGGTTCAACGTGTACTTGCCGGTGCGCAGCGGTTCGGACCAGATGCCCTGGTGGCCCGGCTTCACGATCGAACCGAACTTGAACTCCTCGCCGGACGTGTCCTCCGTCGGCAGACCGACGTACGACTTGATCACCGCCACCTCGCCCTGGCGCACGACGAGCATCTCGCGGAGCTCGACCTGGACCAGGAACGGGTTCAACAGATACGAGCCATAGAGGATCGGGTCATGCTGCAGGCCGATGCACCCGCCATTGGCCAGGAACGCCTGGTAGTCCTGGTAGTTGTCGTGCAGATCGTTCTTCGAGCGCAGCACCGCCTGGATGATCTGCACCGCAGAACCCAGCCCCGACGACTCCATCGATGTGACGTCGGAGAAGCCGCCGATGCGGCTCGCGATGTCGCCCGATGGTGGGCCTTCCAGGGTCGTCACCACGCCGACGAGATCGCGATCTCCCTGCGGGGTGATGTGCACGACCTTCAAGACGTTGGGATCCACCTGTTGGATCGCGGCCCCGGTGGCATCGGAGACGACCTTGCCGAAGGTCGCATCGCTGGTCACGACGATGAAGCCCACCGGATGGATCGGCGCGGTCGTGCCGGGAGGTAGCACGGGTCGCTGGACGCCGCGCTGGCCGCCCGTCTCGAGGAACACGCGGAGGTCCGCGAAGCTTCCGGCCTCGGGGTGGTAGACCGCCGACTTCGCCCCGGTCGGCAGGGCCGCCCCGACCTGCGCGATGACCAACCCGATCTGACCGGGGGGCACCTGCACCCAGTCGTAGCGCTCCACCTTGAAGATGGGCCAGAGCTTGAACCGCAGGCCGGGCATCATGAGGTCCGCCTGGTACCCGGCCTCGCCATGGAGCGCGACGAGCTGGTCGCCTTTCGATCGGGCGCCGATGCGCTTGGTCACCAGGCCGACCTCGGCCGGCCCCACCGTGTGGAAGCTGCGTAGCCCCACCACCAGCACGAGGAAGCCCAGAACTCCGACGACGACGAGCACTACGAGCGTGACATCCATCTGCGGAGCGCCTCTCAGAATGAGCTCTACGAGCTCGGTTGACTGCGGCGACTCGCAAAGGCCTCAGCCGGCGAAGACGTCGATGTCCCCCAACATAACGAAGCCCAGGTGCAAAAGGCCGCGGCATACGCCAGCTTCGGTCTTGAAGTCGACTCGGCCACCGACGTAGAGGACCGGCTCGAAGGGGGTGCTGACCACATCGGTGGCCGCGCCGACCTCGATCGTCGAGTGCGCCACGAAGCGGTCCGCCTCCCACGCCGCCTCGTCGTACTCGCGGGTGACGAAGTAGCCACCTCGAGGGTTGAACACATCCTCGATGACGCGCACGAACGGCGGGTCTTCAACCCGGAGGACGACGCGCCGGGCGCAGCTGTCCGACACGTGACCGCGAAGCACGGCGGGCCGCACGTCGGCTTCGCGGAACAGCCCGATGGTGAGCTCGGCACCCGCGGGAAGCTGCCCGACATCGACGCAGCGCAAGGCACGGGCGGCGTCGGCGAGGCGCTGCTGATCACCGTGACGGGTCACCTCGGCCAGGCGTCGCTCGTGCTCCCGCTCGAGGTGCTCGCGGATCTCGGTCGAGCCGAAGACCCGTTCGAGAATCGCCCACTGCACATCCACGGGGAGCCGCTCGAACACGGCCTCGGTCACGGTGCGGCGCTCCGCCCGGGGGATGGCGTCGATGGCTTCGGACAGCTGCTCGAGGTCGGCGACGTCGTCTGCCGCGAAGCGATCGACGTTGCGCTTGATCTCACGGGCGAGCTCGATGAACGGGCCGAGCTCTTCGAGTTCGCCAGACGTCGGTCGGGTGTGGTCACCGAACGTCATGTTGTCGCCCCGGCCCGGCGATGCACGACTCGGGTCGGTCGCGGGTGACGCGTTGGCTCGTAAGGATCGACCATGGCCCCATGACGGTACTAGCCGAATAGCATCGGGATGGTCTGGGGGCACAGGTCGAGCGCGACGTTGGCCTTGCGCATCGCGGGGAGCACGGCGGCGGCATCGGGCGACGCCGCCGCGAGTTGCCGCAACTGGTCCGCTGCTCGCGCAACGTCACCCTGACGCTCGATCGCGTTGGCCCGCACCGCGGTGGCGAGGAGCCGCAGCGAGAAGAACCACGGGAGTTCGTTCGCGGTCTGGCCGAGGGCGAGCAGCACGTTGTCGAACTGCCCCTGCACCGTCGTGATGAACGCGTACGAGAGGCGGTACGTGCTGTCGCTGCACAGGTCGCCCGGTTGCGGGTCGCACGGACGCAACCATTGCGTCGCGGCGGCGAGGTCGCCGTCGTTGACCGACAAGCGACACAACGACCCGCGGGAGAACTGGCGTTGCCGGGGCCCGTGGGAGGCCTCGAGCGTGCTCTCCCAGAAGGCTCGCACCCGCACTCGGTCGCCCTGGCTGGCGTAGAAGCCGGCCAGGAGCGTCGTCAGCCACATGAGGTCGTCGCCCACCGTTGCCGCCTGCATCGGATCGCCGGCGATGGCGCGCGTCCGCTCCCACTGCTGGCGCGCCGCCTCGACGTTGTGCTCGGTCAGCGCGCCGTGCTCGCCGAGCTGTGTCACTTCGGGATGGACCATGAAGCCGACATCCACCTGCTGCCACAGCGATGCGACGCGCTGCGCCTCATCGACAGGGGCTCCCGACGCGATCGATCCGTCATCGCGCATGCCGACGACGTTGGACTGCCGACAGAACGTGCACTGCACCATCCCGCCCGCAGAACCCACCGATGGCAATGGCGCGCCGCAGTTGGAACACGCCAGGACACGAACATCGGTGCTGAAGGTGCTCATCGCCGCAAGGTACCCCAGGGTCCCTGAGCGTGCCGGAATCGACCGCCTCGCGAGGGACACGCTTTGGAGGACAGAGCTCGGCCCAGGCCACAGTTGATATGCGAACTCCAATACGTGTACTGTAAAACGCATGATGAGGTTGACCTTTGGAACGGGAGCGGACCGTGACCGATAGGCGCTCGTCGCCGCTCGGCTGACCTGGACCGCGTTCGCCGGCACCGTCGTCGCCGCGGCCGTGACCTTCGCTGACGCAGCCGGTGGTCCGCTCGTGCGAGCAGACAGCCACGCATGGGTGAGCTTCGGCGTCGATCGGCTGACCATCGTGCTGGTCATGTTGGTGACCGGCGTGTCGGCCACCGTCCAATCCTTCGCCCGCCGGTACCTGCGAGCCGAGGCGACCCAGGCGCGTTTCGTGGGGCTCACGATCGCCCTGACGGCCGGCTGCGTCGCCCTCGTGAGTGCCGCGACGCTGGTGACGCTCGCGATCGCGTGGACCGCGACCGGGGTG
>JBBQHT010000025.1:0-26919 GCA_038324235.1 Acidimicrobiales bacterium | reverse complement strand
CACCGACGACGGCGATTGACCAACGCAAGGCCGCGTCGCGCCCCAGCGCGCTGGGACGTAGGCGTTCAGCGACTGTAACGTTCCGACATGCGGCATCGGTGGGCATTGATCCTCATGGGCACCGTTCTGCTCACGGTCGGGTGCGCGTCGGCCAGCGACACCGTCGGTACCGGAAGCGGCGACGGCACCACGACCTCCACGGCGGCAGTCACGGGACCGACCACCGCGCCCGCTCGTACCGTGCAGAGCTTCACCTCGCCCGCGGATCGCCAGGCGCCGGCAGGGTCGACGCCGAGCACCACCACCACGACACCTGCGGGCGATCTGGCGAGCTTCTGCCGCTCGGCCCGACCGTTCACGAAGCGTGACCTCGACTCGATGACCCAGTTCGACACCCTCCGAGCTGGTCGATTGGTCCTGCGGTTCGCGAACCTCGAGAAGATGGCTCCCGCCGAGATCGCGCCGGCGATCGCTGACATGCGTCCTTTGGTCGACGGTCTCGACCAGGAGGTGAAGGCGGGATCCGTGCACGACCTCGCATCTTTCCGGTCGTGGATCGCGTCGATGCGGGCATCGGGTTCGCCGACGCTTGGCCGGTGGACGGCGGCGCAGGCCCTTCTGGTCACGTTCGTCCAGGCGAAGTGCACCTGACGCCGCTTCGGTCATTTGGTCGGCTCTTTACCTGAAGCGGGGGAATCCCTGGGTCAACGACCCGCATGCTCCTGCTGATCTCGGGTGTCGTTCGACGCCCCACGGATGAGGAGCCTCGCCCATGCAGGCACACCGTCGTGTGTGCGGTCGCGCCGCGATCGTCGTCGCGCTACTCGCCACGTTCGTCGTGACCGCGGCGGTGGCCGCGGGGGCGGCGCCAGTGCAGTATCAGCTCGGCCGCGTCGATGTCGCAGGCGGGCCGGGGGCCACGACCACGGCCTCCGCCGTCGCGACCGATCCGGCAGGAGACGTGTGGGTCGTCGGCCAGATCCACGGGACCAGCGCGTTCGGCTCCGGTGCCGCCCCGCTGAGCCTGACTGCGGTGGGGCCCGACGACGGCTTCGTGGCGCGCCTCGATGCCGCCGGTCAGGCGCAATGGGTGCGCCGCATATCCGGCTCGGCGGCGGGTGGTGTGGTGGCGCACGTGGCGGTCGACGCGGCTGGCGACGCCACGGTCGTCGGCACGATCAAGGGCACGGGCACCTTCGATGCCGGGACGGCCGCGCCCGCCACGGTGCTCCCGTCGACGGCGGGCGGGCAGGGGTTCGTGGCTCGCTACGACGCCGCCGGAGCGCCCGTGTGGGTCCAGGCAGTCGCCGGCGCCGGCTCGGCGTCGGTGGTGGGCGTCGCCGTCCGGCCCGATGGCGGCGTGGCCATCAGCGGTTCGTTCACCGGCCCGGTGACCGTTGCCCAGGCCATTGGATCCGGAGATCTCACATCGACCGCGAGCGAGGTGTTCGTGGCGACGCTTGACGCGAACGGCGGCTTCCAGTGGGCGCAGCAGGGGATGGGCGCCCCCGTGGCCTCGGGTCGAGGAATCGCGGTGGACGCGGTCGGCGATGTCTTCGTCAGCGGGTACTTCCAGGGAACCCTGCAGCTGGGATCCTCTCAACTGGTCACGACCGCGGCCTCGGCCGCGTTCGTGGGTCGCTTTGACCCAGCGGGGACCGTTGTGTGGCTGGCGGCGAACGCCGGTCTGGGTGCGGCGTTGGCGAGCACCGTGACCGTGGACCCGGCCGGAGTCACCGTCGGCCTCGCCGGTGCGTTCTCCGGGTCGATCGGATGGGGGGTGACGGCGTTGGGCGCCCGTGGTGGGTCCGACGCGTTCGTGGCGGCCGTCGACGGCGCCACGGGTTCGCCCCGCTGGGCCCAGGGCATCGGCGGCGTCGGTGCCGACGCCGCGTTCGCCGCGACGGGTGACACGGCCGGCCGCCTGTACGTGGCCGGCTCCTTCTCGGGTACCGCCCGGTTGGGCACCGGCGGGACCGTCTCACTCACCGGCCTCGGCGCCACCAGCGGTTTCGCCGCGCGGTACGGCCCGACCGGGGGGCTCGAGTGGGCCACGTCCGTGGCGGGGCTCGCGGCTGACGAGAGCGTGGCGATCGCGCTGGGGAGCGCGGACCAACTCGTCGTCGCGGGGTCGGTCACGGCGTCGGCCGTCATCGATGCCGACCGGAACCCGGTCATGGTCACCAGCAAAGGGGCGCGCGATGCGTTCGTGGCGCGCTACGTCGCCCGCCTGAACGCGCCGCCCGTCGCCGCCGACCCGGCGGTCTCGACCGGCGTCGGTACCCCGGTCGCGCTCACCCTGGCCGCGACCGACGCGGATGGCGATCCGCTGACGTTCGCGGTGTCGGCGCCCGGGCCGATCCACGGTTCGTGGCGGGGCACGCCACCGGCGTTGACCTACACGCCGGTGGCGGCATTCGTCGGGACCGACAGCATCAACTTCACCGTGCACGACCCCTATGGGGGGACGGCGACGGGGACGGTGACCATCACGGTGACGGGAGCGAACCTGCCCCCCGTCGCTCGCGACCTGCGCACGTCGACGGCACCGGGTCGGCCCGAGCCGATCGTGCTGACCGGGACGGACCCCAACGGCGACCCGCTCACGTACGCGATGAGTGCGCCGGGCCCGAGCGGCGGCACCGTCAGCGGCACCGCCCCCAACCTCGTGTACACGCCCACGGCCGGCTTCCGCGGGGCGGACGTGTTCGGCTACACGGTCGACGACGGACACGGGGGATCCGCACACGCGACAATCACGGTCAACGTCAAGGAACCGAACGTGGTCGTGATCACCGCCGACGATCAGACGCTCGAGCAGCAGCGGTTCCTCGTGCGCACGAACGCGCTGCTCGGCAAGGGCGGCACGACCTTCTCGAACGCCGTCGTGAGCTACTCGGAGTGCTGCCCGTCCCGCGCCACCTTCCTGACGGGCCAGTACGCCCACAACCACGGTGTGCTCTCGAGCGCGCCCCCGACGGGTGGGGTCGGCAAGCTCGACGCGACCAACACCTTGCCGGTGTGGCTGCACGCCAACGGCTACTACACGTCGCTGGTCGGCAAGTACCTCAACGGGTACGGCGTCACGATCCCGGCATCCACCGTGCCCCCCGGTTGGGACGACTGGTACGCGTTGCACGATCCCACCACGTACAACTACTTCAACTACGAGATCTCCGCGAACGGGGTGCCCGAGGCGCACGGTTCGGCGGCGGCCGACTATTCCACCGATGTGCTGGCCCGTCACACCAACGACGTGATCCGGGCGCACGCGGGCACGCCGCAGCCCTTCTTCGTCGACTTCACGCCGGTCGGGCCCCACGTCCCGCCACGCGGCTACTCGGCCATCCCGGCGCCGCGCCATGTCGGCACCTTGCCGAACGCGAAGGCGCCGCGGTCGTTGGCCTTCAACGAGGCCGACGTGACCGACAAGCCGGCCTTCATCCAGGCCCTGCCGCTGCTCACGCCCGCCCAGATCAGCAGCCTCGACGCGGCGTACGAGCGCGATGCGGAATCGTTGCGCTCGATCGATGATGCCGTGGCGGGTCTGGTCGACACCCTGGGTCAGGTGGGCGAGCTGGACAACACGATCGTCATCTTCACCTCTGACAACGGCTTCCAGTACGGCGAGCACCGGCTGGCCTTCGGCAAGAGCCTGCCCTACGAGGAGTCCAATCGGGTGCCGCTGCTCGTGCGCGGCCCTGGGTTCCCCGCTGGACGCATCGCGACGCAGCCGGTCGCGAACGTGGACCTCGCCGCGACGATCGCCTCCGCGACCATCACCACTCCGGGCCGACCGTTGGACGGCCTGGCGCTGCAGCCCTTCGCCGCGTCGGCCACGTACGGAACCGCGCGGTCGATCCTGCTGGAGGATGGTCCGCTCTGGGGGCGAAGCACCTACAAGGCGGTCCGCGACAACCGCTACGTGTACACGGTGTGGAGCACCGGCGAGCGCGAGCTCTACGACCTCAAGGCCGATCCGCGCCAGCTCCAGAACCAGGTGAAGAACCCGGCCTACGGCCTCCTCGCGCTCGTGCTCGATGGTCGTCTCAGGACCTTGTCGAACTGTCGGGCGTCGACGTGTCGGATGGGGGTCTGATGGGGCGGGAACGCGGATCCGCTGACGCCAGGGACAAACTCGCACGATCTGCTCGACGGGTGGCGACCGGCTTGGTGGCGGGCGTGCTGCTGAGCGGCTGCGCCCGCGTTGGTGCTCCGGGCTCCGACGCGACGCCGGGCTCGGTGGCTCCCGCGCCGACGATGGCGGGCAGTGATCCCCCGTTCGGCTCTCCGGGACCCGGTTCCACGGTGGCCGCGGTGACCCGCAGCGGGCCGCCCGTTCCGGGTGTGGCCACCGATCCGGCACTCACCGAGGAGGTGCGGTTGTGCATCGACCGCAAAGCTGCCGGTCGCGCCCACACCACGTCGCCGGGGGCGGGCACCGAATCGGCGGCGGCTTCCCCAGAGGACGTGCAGGTGTGCACTGACGAGGTGGATCAGCTGGCGACCTTCCTGGAAGGTCTCACGGAGACAGGTCTGGCCACGCCGGACCAGGCGCAATGCGTGCACGACGCGATCCGGGGGTTCGACGATGTCGAGGCGACAGCGTTCGTGGCCGCCTCGCGAGTGGTCCAGCAGGGGGGCGCGGCGGGTCCGGTGATCGGACGAACCTTCTCAGGGTGCGGGATATCGGCACTCAGCTGAGCGATGGCGGCCCGCATTCGCGGGCCGCCCGGCGCAGCTCAGTCCTCGTCGCTGACCTCGCCCCGGGTGCCTTTCTCGAACTCGGCCTTGGCCGATCCGAGGGAGCGGGCGAGCTCGGGCAACTTGGCGCCGCCGAAGAGGAGGGCGATGATGCCGAACACGACGAGGAGCTGCGGGCTGAAGATCTCGGCGAACATGATTCGTCCTTGGCTGAGACGAACCCCGCCCAGCCGGCGTCGCCGCGGGGTTGACCCCACCAGCTTAAGCTCCCCCGATGGCCACGCCGTACGCGACGCTCGAAGTGGCGGGGCACGAGGTGAAGATCTCGAACCCGGACAAGGTGTACTTCTCCGCCCGCGGCGAGACCAAGATGGATCTCGTCGAGTACTACCTCGCCGTCGGCCCCGGTGCCCTGCGCGGCGTCCACCTGCGGCCGACGGTGATGAAGCGCTTCCCCGACGGCGCCGAGGGCAAGATGTTCTTCCAGAAGCGGGTGCCCCCCAAGCACCCCGAGTGGCTCCAAACCGCGACCGTTTCGTTCCCGAGCGGTCGCACCGCGGAGGAGCTGTGCCCGACCGACCTCGCCCACCTCATCTGGGCCGTCAACCTGGGCTGCCTGGACTTCAACCCGTGGGCCGTGCGGCGGTGGGATCTCGACCACCCCGACGAGCTCCGCGTCGATCTCGATCCCCAGCCCGGCGTGTCCTTCAGCGAGGTCAAGCAGGTCGCCGCGTGCGTGAACGAGGTGTTGACCGAGCTGGGCATGGTGGGCTTCCCGAAGACCTCGGGGTCGCGCGGCATCCACGTCAACGTCCGCATCGTGGCGTCGTCCGGCTTCCTCGAGGTGCGCCGCGCGGCGCTGGCCCTCGCCCGCGAGGTGGAGCGGCGCGTGCCCGCGATCGCGACCTCCAAGTGGTGGAAGGAGGAGCGAGGCCGGCGGGTGTTCATCGACTACAACCAGAACGCGCGGGACCGGACGGTGGCGTCGGTGTACTCGGTGCGCGCCAACCCTGAGGGGCGGGTCAGCTGCCCGATCCGATGGGACGAGCTCGACGCGATCGAACTGGCCGACTTCACCCTGGCCACCGTGCCGGCGCGCTACCGAGAAGTCGGCGATCTCGAGGCGACGATCGACGACCAGGCGTGTTCGCTGCGACCGTTGCTCGACCTGTCCGCCCGAGACGAGGCCGACGGCCTGGGTGACGCGCCCTGGCCGCCGAGCTTCCCGAAGATGGCCGGAGAACCCAAGCGCGTGCAGCCGAGCCGCTCGCGGGCCGACACGGATGGGATCGTGGGCACGGCGCGTGACCTGGCCGACATGACATCGGAACCAGCCGCCGCGGCCGGCCCTTCCGACCCCTCCGACCCCTCCGACCCCTCCGACCCCTCCGAGGGCTGACCACGTGCCCATCCGTCCCGCCACCCCTGACGATCTCGCCGACATCGGCGCCCTGATCCATGACCTCGCCGTCTACGAGCAGCTCGAGCACGAGATCGAGTGGGCGGACCCGACGGTGTTCGCCGACGCGCTGTTCGGTCCGACGCCGAGCGCGCAGGTCCTCATTGCCGCCACCGACGACGGCCAGGTCGCGGGCTTCGCGCTGTGGTTCCCGACGTTCTCGACCTTCCTCGGTCGGTCGGGCATCTGGCTCGAGGACCTGTTCGTGCGCCCGGAGCACCGGAGTCACGGGTTCGGCAAGGACCTGCTGACGACGTTGCTCGGCCTGTCCGAGGGCCGGGTCGAGTGGGCCGTGCTGGATTGGAACGAGCCATCGATCGCCTTCTACGAGTCCCTCGGTGCCCGGCCCGTGGCGGGCTGGACGCGCTACCGCTGGGTGCCGCCTGCCGGCTCGTGACGGCGTCGACGATCAGCGCGGCGGGCGAGGGCGGGGGCCGTCGGGTACCGTTCGCCGAGGCACAGCGAGGAGCGGGCTTTGGGGACAGCTGACCCGGACCGACGGCGCGAGCAACTCATCTCGTGGATCCGCCAGCATGCGGCCGATTCCGAGTGCTGGGCGCGCGCCGAGACCGTCGTGCGCGCCAGCGAGCTGCGCGTGCGGTTGGAAGAAGTCGGCGTCACGGTGACGCCGGATGTCGCGGCCGCGTTGATGGCGACCTCGATGGTGCTCGCGGCCGGCACCGACGAGTTCGGCGGCGACTACCGCGACGCCCTCGGTGACGTCGCCGCCGTCGGCCTCGAGTTGCTCGACGAGACGTCGCCGTAGCCCGACGCGGTCTGCTCGCACGGGCCCACACCGCCGTATAGTGACGTGACGACCCGCGTGGTCGGTCGACGGTTGGAGGTCGGTGTGGTGCGACGGGTGGCTCTCGGTGCGGTGGTGGCGCTGTTCGCGTCGTTGGTGATCCCGGTCGTGCTGGCGGGTGCTGCGGGGGCGACGACGCCGGTGCCGTTCGACACGAACCTCGACGTGCCGACCGGGAGCGGGGGGTGGTTCGATTCGGTCTCCGTCGGGGATCTCAACGGAGACGGGCGCAAGGACATCGTCGCCGCCACCGACTACGCCACCACGCAGGTGGTCGTCTACTACCAGGGGGCGGCCGGCGACCTGGGGGCACCGGTGCTGGTGGATGACACCTCGTCGCCGCTGATCCTGCGGGTGGCGGACATGAACGGCGACGGGCGCCAAGACCTCGTGACGATGGGTGGTGGGCTCGCCAAGATCTACCGCCAGCAGGCCGACCACACCCTGGCGTCACCCTCGACGATCACCTTGCCCCCCGGCAACCTCGTGGGTGACGTGGTGGACTTCAACCACGACGGTCGCCCCGACCTCGTCGTGGTGGTCGAGGGGTCGCCCACGTCGGCCATCTCGGCGCTCTTGCAGCAAGCCGACGGCTCGTTCGCGCCGCCCGCGGTCATCGGCGCCAACGCGGGCAAGGTCCGGCTGATCTCGTTCCCGGACGTCAACCTCGACGGTCGTGCCGACGTCGCTACCAACAACGGGGGCAACAACATCACCGTTCGCCGCCAGACGGCGGCGGGCGGGCTCGACACACCGTCCACGATCGTCACCGCGGCGCCGATCTACTCGATGGCGTTCGCCGATCTCAACAACGACCACCGCCTCGATGTGGTGGTGGGGCACGGCATGTCGACGCAGGACCAGGTTGTCTACCGCAACGTCGATTTCACGTGGGGGTCCGCGGTGACACTCGGGGGCTTCGGCAACGACCTGGGCGTCGTGCAGGTCGGAGACGTCAACGGTGACGGTCTGGTGGACGCGGCCGTGTTCTCCTCGCAGGGCGGGGTGGCGCTGTACCTGCAGGGCATCGGCGGGCTCGATCCGGCGCCGCAGCCGGTGAGCCACAGCGTGCGCCAGTGGGAGAACCGCTTCTCGGCGGCCGTGGCCGATGTCAACGGTGACGGCCGTGCGGATCTGGTCAGCTCGGGGTACTACGGCGACCTGTCCGTGACGGAGAACGCCGTGAGCGACCACGCACCGGTGATCACCTTCCCGATGCCCACGCTGCAGGCCTATGGCTCGCGATCCGCGACGATCACGATGGCCGCCACCGATGCCGAGAACGACCCCCTGACCTGGGATGTGGCCGGAGGGGCGCAGCACGGATCGGTCACCGTCACCGGTGCGACGTTCTCCTACACCGCCACGGACGGCTACGTCGGCACCGACGCGTTCGTCGTGCGCGTCGGGGACGGGAAGCGGAAGTTTGCGTCGACGAAGGTTTCGGTCAACGTCTCCGAGTACGCGATCGTGGCCGGCACGGTCGATGATGGCAGCGCCCCTGTTCCGGGCGTCACCGTCGAGGCGCACGACGGCTCCGATGGTGGCCTCCTCGAGTCCGCGATCACCGGCGCCGATGGGACCTACCGCCTGGCGCACCTGCCGGGGGCCGCCGTCAAGCTCTGGTTCCACGATCCGGCTGGCACCTACATCTCCGAGTGGTATCTCAACCAACCCACCGAGGCGACGGCGAGCGCGTTCGGGGACTACCCCGGTCAGACGCTGACGATCAACGCGTCCCTGATGCGAGCCAGTGCGGGTGGTCCGATCAGCGTGACCTCCACGGCTGACGGTGGGGAGGGGTCGTTGCGCCAGGCGATCGGCTTCGCCAACGCCAATCCCGCCGGCGACACGATCGATCTTCAGGCCGGCCAGACCTACACGTTGACGTGCGCGGGCGGCGGTGAGCTTCTCAGCAACGGTGGCGCGCTCACCATCGCCGGGCACGGCGCCACGATCCGCCAGACGTGTCCGGGGGTCCGTGTGCTGGAGCTGCCCGGCGGCGGGCAGCTCACGCTCAGCGACGTCACGCTGACTGGTGGAGACGCGGTAGGTGATGGCGGTGCGGTGCTTTCCCACAGCCCTGTGGTGCTCGCCCAGACGACTCTCACCGGGAACCACGCGACCGGGATCGGCGGTGGCATCTTCGCGGACTCCTACGATCAGAGCCTCGCCCTCATCGGCAGCCACATCGACCACAACACCGCACCCTCAGGGGGCGGGATCGGCGCCAACAACGTGAGCGTCGACGCGGGGTCGATTATCGAGACCAACACGGCGACCGTGACCGGTGGCGGGATCTACGCGTACGGGCTCACGTACATCGACGGCACCGTCCGGGCGAACACTGCGGGCAGCGGCGGAGGGGGTGGGGTCCTCGGCTGGAGCTGGGTCGTCGTGCGTACCGGTGCGAAGGTCGACAGCAACTCGACCACGGGGTCAGGCGGGGGAGTCTTCAAGCGCAACACGTACGGAGGCGGGGTGCTGGTCACCACCGGGGCGATGATTGCCTCGAACCACGCGGACGGCAACGGTGGTGGGATCGCGTCTGAGGAGACCGCCACGGTGGACCGAGCCACCGTGGCGGGGAACACCGCTGGCGGCGCAGGTGGGGGTATCACGTCGCCGTCGGTGACGCTGACGGCGGCGACCGTCAACACGAACTCATCGGTCAACGGGGGTGGCGTCTCGACGAACGCACTGATCGCTGCTCGCTCGACGATCGATGGCAACACCGCCACCGCGACCGGTGGCGGCGTGACGTTCGCGGCTGGCGGGTCGTCGACGATCGACTTCTCGACGATCACCGACAACACCGCCCCGACGGGGTCGGCCCTGGCGTGGGCCGGCGCCGCGCAGCTCCGCCTCACCACGTCGGTGCTGGCCCTGCCTCACGGCGGCTCGCTGTGCGCACTGGGTGGGTCGACCGTAACTGATCGCAACGGGAACCGGGTGGCCGACGCGACCTGTGGCACGACGGCGCCTGCGGAGATCCTCGCGAGCGACCCCGCGCTCGGTGCCCTCGGCGCCAATGGCGGGCCGACCGCCACTCGGTTGCCCGCAGACACCAGCCCTCTGGTCAACGCCGTCAGCAGCGGGACCTCCGGGTGCACAACCGGGCAGATCGATCAGCGGGGCGAGCCACGACCCATGGGCCCGGGCTGCGATACCGGTGCCGTCGAGCTCGCCCGGGGCGGCCTGCGCTGGGCCGCGAGCATCGCCGGTCCCTTCGCCGACACGATCGCCAAACCGGTCGTGCTGGCCGATGGTGCCACGATCGTCGGCGGCACCTTCGCCGGCTCGATGAACGGGGTGGCGGCGGCGGGCACCGACGGCTGGTTGGCCAAGTACGACAGTGGCGGCCAACGGCAGTGGCTCGTGACGCTCGGCGGTGCCGGCGACGACACGATCGATGCGGTGACCGTCGACGGCACCGGCGCCATCATCGTCGCCGGCTCGGTGGGCAACGCCACCGGGTTCCAGGTTGCGGGCACCCCGGTGAGCGTGGTCCTGCGCGGCAGTAGCGACAGCTTCGTCGCCAAGTTGACCGCGGCCGGGGCGCCTACCTGGGTCCGCACCGCCGGGGGCACCGGCGCGGATCGCGCGCTCGCCGTCGGTGTCGATGGCGGCGGCAACATCGTGGTCGGCGGCACCTTCACCGGCTCGGCCACCTTCGGAGTGGTGGGGCTCGTCGCGAGCGGGCCCACCGACGGGTTCGTGGCGCGCTACGCCCCGGCCGGCGGCCTGTGGTGGGTGCGCCGCATCGGCAGTACCGCGACAGAGAACCTGGCGGATGTGGCGGTGTCGAACGCCGGCGTGATCACCGCCACGGGTGGCTTCACCGGCACGTTGACGGTCGCCGCAACGCCGACGGCCCTCGTCGCGGCGTCGGCTGCGAGCGACGGTTGGCTCGTGCAGTTCGGCGGCGGTGGGACGTTGCTGCGGGCCACGTCGTTCGGCGGCGCCGGGGCGGAGGCCGGCACCAGCATCACGACCGGCGGACCATCGGGCGCGTTGTACGTGACCGGCCTGTTCCACTCGACGCTGACGATGGGCTCGGGCCCCTCTGCGCAGTCGGTGACCAGCGCCGGAGGCTCGGACGGCTTCCTCGCCGTGCTCGCCGCCGACTTCACGCCGGTGCAGCTCCTGGCCTACGGCGGGCCCAACGACGACGTCGCCACCGGCGCGGCGGTCGGGGCCGACGGCCGGGTCGCGGTGCTGGCGACGTTGCGCGGCGTCAGCGGCTTCGTCAACGACGGCGTCGCCATCTCCACCCGCAACGCGGACGGGTCCGTCCGCTGGACCCAGGCCGCCGATGGGCCCGGGACTGACCGAGGGGTGGGTGTGGCGTTCGATCCCACCGGCAACCTGCGCGTGAGCGTCACGGCCGATGCCGCGATCAGCATCGGCATCAGCCCGAACCGCTTCACGTTCCCCTCGCAGGGCGCCACGAATGCGGCGCTGGCCCGTCTGGATTGGTGATCGCGCGGCCCGACGATGGCCCCGCGATCAAACGGCCAACGGGACCAGCCATCAGGTCGACGCACGAAGCCGTGTCGTAGAGCGGCGAGTGGGTCGGGTCGCGCCGGTCCCGCTCGTCGTCGGGCTCCGCTGCCGTCCCCGTGACCTTGGTCGTACCGACCGACTCACCCGGGGCGCGTAGAGTCGCCCCACGTGTCCATCCCCGAACGGCAACGGAAGATCCATGGCTGAGACCCCCCGCACCATCATCTACACGCACACCGACGAGGCCCCGGCCCTGGCCACCGCCTCGCTGCTCCCCATCATCTCGACCTTCACGGCGGCCGCTGGGGTCACGGTCGAACTGCGCGACATCTCCCTCGCCGCACGGGTGCTGGCCCTCTTCCCCGACTTCCTCACCGATGCGCAGCAGGTCCCTGACGACCTCGCCGAGCTCGGTGAGCTGGTGACGCACCCCGACGCCAACATCATCAAGCTGCCGAACGTGTCGGCATCGATCCCTCAGCTCAAGGCCACCATCGAGGAGCTGCAGGCCAAGGGCTACGCCATCCCTGACTACCCGGACGAGCCGTCCACCACGGCAGAGGCCGACGTCCGGGCGCGCTACGACAAGGTGAAGGGCTCGGCGGTCAACCCGGTGCTGCGCGAGGGCAACTCCGATCGTCGGGCGCCGGCCTCGGTCAAGCACTACGCGCAGACCCACCCGCACTCCATGGGGGCGTGGTCGCCGGACTCGAAGACCAGCGTCGCCCACATGACCGCCGACGACTTCCGGTCCAACGAGCAGTCGGTCACCATCGCCGAGCCCACCACCTTGAAGGTCGAGCTCGTGGCCGCCGACGGCTCGGTCACGGTGGTGAAGGAATCGATCCCCGTGCTCGCCGGCGAGGTCGTCGACGCCACCGTCATGAGCGCCCGGGCGTTGAACGAGTTCCTCGCCGCGCAGATCGAGGTGGCCCGCGAACAGGGTGTGCTCTTCTCGATCCACCTCAAGGCGACCATGATGAAGGTCTCGGACCCCATCATGTTCGGTCATGCGGTGAAGACCTACTTCGCCGATGTCTTCACGACCTACGCCGCCGAGCTCACCGCGGCTGGCGCCGATGCCAACAACGGGCTGGGCGACGTGCTCGACCGGGTCGCCGAGCTGCCCGAGGCCACCCGGGCCCCGATCCAGGCCGCCTTCGCCGCCGCCCTCGCGGCCGGACCGCCCATCGCCATGGTCGACTCCGACAAGGGCATCACCAACCTCCACGTGCCGAGCGACGTCATCGTCGATGCCTCGATGCCGGCCATGATCCGCACGTCGGGTCAGATGTGGAACGCGGCTGGCGAGCAACAGGACACGCTCGCCGTCATCCCCGACTCCAGCTACGCCGGGGTGTACGAGGTCGTCATCGAGGACTGCAAGGCTCACGGCGCGTTCGACCCGGCCACCATGGGCTCGGTGCCCAACGTCGGGCTCATGGCGCAGAAGGCCGAGGAGTACGGTTCGCACGACAAGACCTTCGAGATCCCGACCGCCGGCACCGTTCGGGTGGTCGACTCCTCCGGCGCGGTGCTCATGGAGCATCCCGTCGAGGCCGGCGACATCTGGCGTGCCTGCCAGGCCAAGGACGCCCCGATCCGCGATTGGGTGAAGCTGGCAGTCACGCGGGCCCGCGCCACCGGTGCGCCGGCGGTGTTCTGGCTCGACGAGACGCGCGCCCACGATGCCCAGCTCATCGCCAAGGTCACCACCTACCTGACTGACCACGACACCGACGGCCTCCAGATCCAGATCATGACGCCCGAGGACGCCACCGCCTTCTCGCTGGAGCGCATCCGCAAGGGTGAGGACACCATCTCGGTCACCGGCAACGTGCTGCGTGACTACCTCACCGACCTGTTCCCGATCATGGAGCTCGGCACCAGCGCCAAGATGCTCTCGGTCGTGCCGTTGATGAGCGGCGGCGGCCTCTTCGAGACCGGGGCCGGCGGCTCGGCGCCCAAGCACGTGCAGCAGTTCCTCCGCGAGGACCACCTGCGCTGGGATTCGCTCGGCGAGTTCCTCGCCCTCGCCGCCTCCCTCGAGCATCTCGCGGTCGCCGACAGCGATCCACGCGCGCAGGTGCTGGCGACGGCGCTCGACAAGGCGACGGGCACGCTCCTCGACGAGAACCGTTCGCCGTCGCGCAAGGTCAACGAGCTCGACAACCGGGGGAGCCACTTCTACCTGGCGCTGTACTGGGCTCGCGAGCTCGCCGACCAGACCGACGACGCCGAGCTGGCCACCCAGTTCGCCCCGTTTGCGGCCGCCCTCACCGAGCACGAGGCCACCATCATCGCCGAGCTCAATGGCGTCCAGGGTCGACCGGTCGACATCGGTGGCTACTACTTCCCCGACCCTGCGCTCGTCACCGCGGCCATGCGCCCCAGCGCCACCTTCAACCGCCTCCTCGCCGAGGCCTGATCGGCCTCGACATCAAGGGTTTCGACGGATGTAGGCACGCCGGTGCCGAGCACGAGCCCGCCCCGCCGATCGCGTGTACCGTCGCCCTCCAGCGACGGCTGCGCACCGACGACAGGGGATCATCATGGTGAAGGCGCTGGGTGGTTGGCGATCCCGCGGGGCCGCGGCACTCGTGGGGGTCGTGGTGTTGGCGGCGGCGGCGTGCGCGACGGACCTGGGCACGCTCCCGGGTGGCACCTACTCGTTCGCGACGCGGATCAACGCGCGCGGTGACATCGTCGGCGCTTCGGCCACCACCGCCGGTCCCCGGGACAGCCAGCCGACCCACGCGTTCATCCAACTCGTGGACGGCCCGCTCACTCCTATCGACGGGTCCAGCTACGCGTCGGAGGCCACGTCGATCAACGACCACGGTGAGGTCGTCGGCTGGGTGCGCGCGACCGCGACCTCCCCCAAGCGCGCGTTCCGGTGGACCGAGGCGGGCGGCATGACCGACCTCGGCACCATGGGTGGCGACTACGCCGAGGCGACCGACATCAACAACGACGGGTGGGTGGTCGGCATGTCGACCTTCGCCGGCGACGGCGGGTTCGGTGACCTCAAGACCCACGCGTTCGTCCGGGACCCCACGACCAAGACCATGAAGTTCCTGCCATCGCTGCGGTCCTACCCCTTCGTCCGGCCCACGCGCATCAACGACAGCGGGGTCATCGCCGGCGTCGTCGTCGCCGAGGTCGAGTTCCCCATCGCGACCCAGGCGGTCGTCTGGGACGCGAGCACCCGTCAGGTCGCGCAGTTGCCCGGGAGCTTCTCGGCGGCCAACGATGTGAACCGCAGTGGCGACATCGTCGGCACGACGTTCGGCGCCCATGGCGTGACCGCGGTGGTTTGGCGCGGGTCGGCCCACACCCCGACCGAGCTCGGGCCCTTCGCCGGCCGCACGACCCACGGCTACGGCATCAGCGACGACGGCACCGTGGTGGGGTCGGGCCAGAGCGGCCACGACAGCGTGGCCTTCCGGTGGACGGTGGCCGGCGGCCTCGAGAGCCTCGGACAGATCGGAGGTCACGACGCCGCGGCCGTCTCGGTCAACGAAGCCGGCATCGCCGTCGGCACCGCCACGGTGCACGGCGGCGAGACGGCCGGAGGCGACCCGCACGCCACCCGCTTCGCACCCTGATCCCCACCGGCCGAACGACGTCGCTGGCGACCAACCATCCGGACGGGCCCGACGGAGACCGCTCACGTCGCGGACCCCTGCGTCGATAGCGACGTTCACGCCGCGTGCCGCCGGACCAGAACAGCACCTGCACTGAACGGTCTCCGGGGAACGCGGCGCCGGTGGCACAGTGTCGGGGTGGGACCCAACAGCGACTACCTCGCGATCAACCTGGCCAACTGGAACAGCCGGGTGCCGCACCACGTGCTCGGCTATGACCTCAACCCGTTCCGTGAGGATCCTGCGCACCTGTCCGACGTCGTGCGCTTCGACCTGCCCCGACTCGGCGACATCACGGGCCTCGACGTCGTGCACCTCCAATGCCACATCGGCACCGACACGGTGTCGCTGGCTCGCCTCGGACCCCGGTCGGTCACCGGTCTCGATTTCTCCCAGCCGGCGCTCGACGCCGCGTCCGGGCTCGCCACCGCCGCCGGGGCCGACATCTCGTTCGTGTGCTCCGAGCTGTACCGGGCGCTCGAGGTGATCGAACCGGCCTCGTTCGATCTGGTCTTCACCGGCATCGGGGCGCTGTGCTGGCTGCCCGACGTGGGTCGCTGGGCCGAGGTCGTGGCCGCCCTGCTCCGCCCCGGCGGTCGCCTGTTCATCCGCGAAGGTCACCCGATGCTGTGGTCGCTCGCCGACCCCCGCGACGACGAGCTGCTGGTGATCGAGTACCCGTACTTCTCGGTGCCGGGCGGCACGGCGTTCGTCGACGAGGCGACCTACGTGGACCAGACGGGGCCGCTCGAGGCGCCGGAGTCGCACGGCTTCAACCACGGACTCGGCGAGATCTTGGCGGCGGTGACCGATGCCGGTCTCACGGTCACCTCGTTCGAGGAGCACCGCAGCGTCCCCTGGAACCCGCTCGGCTCGGCGTGTGTCGAGTCGACCGACCACCCGGGCGAGTGGGTCTTGCGCGACCACCCCGACCGCCTGCCGATGACCTACACCCTCACCGCCACCAAAACCTGATTCATCCCCGCCGGCAGGCGCCGCCACCCAGCGTCCATCGGCCCCTGGGCCTTCCGGATTCCGCTCGAGCCCCTGCTCAACCGTTCGAGGGCTCCCCTGGCGCCCCTCCCTCACGTTTCTCGGCTCGGTGGTGGCCCGTCCCTCATGCTTCTCGGCTCCCATGGCGCCCGTCCCTCACGTTTCTCGGCTCGGTGGTGGCCCCTCCCCACACTTCTCGGCTCCCGTGGCGCCCTTCCCTCACGCTTCTCGGCTCCCGTGGCGCCCCTCCCTCAAGCTTCTCGGCTCCCGTGGCGCCCCTCCCTCACGCTTCTCGGCTCGGTAGTAGCCGCTCCCCACACTTCTCGGCTCCGCGAGCGCCGCTGGTTGGCGGTACGTGGCGTCGCTCGGCGTTCCTTCCGGTGTTCCGGGTCCTCGCGGCCGGGGTCCGGTACGGTCGCGGCATGCCGGGGGGTCATGGGAGACGGAGATGGGCGCTGGCCGTCTGGGCCGGGATCGCGCTGGCCAGCGTCTCGTGTGCGTCGACCGCCGCCACGCCAGGCGTCAACGACGCGACCTCCGGGACGGCGGGCGGAACGTCGGTGGCACCGCCGAGTGGACCCGGTGCCGCCACGACCACCGGCACCGCTCGCGAGCCGGAGACCTTCACGGGCGCGGTGGACGACTTCTACCGAGTGCCCGATCCGCTGCCCCACGGTGAGCCGGGTGAGCTCATCCGGACCCAGGCGGTCAAGCACGAGAACAACGCCACCACGGTCCGCATCATGTACCACTCACGCGACGCGCAGGACCGTGATCGGGCCGTGACGGGCGTGATCACCTATCCGGATGCCGCCGCGCCGGCCGACGGTTGGCCCGTGATGGCGTGGGCCCACGGCACGACGGGCATGTCCACCACGTGCGCCCCGAGCCGTCGCGGGGGCACGGCGCCGTGGTTCGGCCTGGACAGCGTGCGCGTGGCCTCCGACTTCATCGGCCTCGGCCCCATCGGCGAGCGCCACGCCTACCTCTCCGGCCTGAGCGAGGGTCACAGCGTCATCGACTCGGTCCGCGCCGCCCGGCGGTACACCGCGGCGCACGCCGGGACGACCTGGGTTGCAGCCGGCGTGTCCCAGGGCGGGCACGCGGCCCTCTTCACGAACGAGCTCGGCCAGGCGTACGCCCCCGAGCTGGACCTGCGGGGCACGGTGACCATCGCGCCGGCGTCGGTGCTGGACAAGACGTTCGGACCCGACGATCAGCTCGTCCCGCGGATGGTCGGGGTCATGGCGCTGTACGGCATCGCCACCGACCATCCCGACATCCACCCCGACGACTACGTGAGCGACGCGGTGAAGGCCCAGGAGTCCAGCATCGACACGGGCTGTCTCACCGACGTCGTCAAGGCGATGGCACCGATCCCCGCCGAGACCTTCTACAAGAAGAACCCGATCGAGACCGATCCGGCTCGTGCGGCGATGATCGCCAACGATCCGGGCCACGTGAAGGTGGCCGCTCCGTTGCTGCTCGTCTACGGCACCGCCGACAACTTCGTGGTGCCGGCCCGCGTGCTCTACCTCTACGACCAGCTGTGCTCGATCGGGCAGGTGACCGAGATCGTCAAGATCGACGGCGCCGGCCATGACAACGTCAGCACGATGGCGGGCGCGCAGATCAATGCCTGGCTGGCCGAGCGTCTCGGGGCCAAGCCCGCGCCGTCGTCCTGCCCGGACCAGCCCGGCTGATCAGTGGACTGACAGGACCGGGCGGCCCCGGACGATCCCGCGATCAGCACCGGGAAGCCAGCGGCGATCGCGGCGATCGCTCGCGGAATTGTGTTGATAGCCCGCTTGCTCGTGCTCGAACGACTGTCGGGTGATCCCGACGGCGGCCTCGCGGCAGAGGAGCATGCCGTCTCGGCCCAGAACCGTTCGACGATGACGGTGCCCGGATCGCCGTGAGCGGCGAACCCGGCCGCCGCACCCACGCAGACGTTTGCTGATGCGGCACTAGCTCTGGCCCGGTCGGATCGCTTGGTCGTCGATGGCGTGCGAGTCCGAACGTCATACCGAACGATGGGGGGCGGCGTTGGGCGCGGTGCGGTCAGCGGACATTCGGGCTGGCCACGGATCTGCCCTGTTCGTCAGATGCCGAAGATCTGATGGAGCTCGTAGGGCGCGGCTTGGTCGAGCTGGGCATAGGTGCAGCTCGCGGGCTCGCGGTCGGGGCGCCAGTGCTGGAAGCGGGCGCCGTGGCGGAGGCGGCCATTGAGAAGGTTCTCGTACGCCACCTCGGCGACGAGTTCGGGGCGCACCGGCGTGAAGCTCAGGTCCTTGTCGACGTTCCACCGGGACATGCCGCCGGGGAGGCGCTGGCCTTCGTGCGCCTCGGCCTCGGCCCACTGCTGCCAGGGGTGGTCATCGAGCGCACCCTCGCGGTAGGGCTGGAGCTCGGCGAACAACGTCTTGCGGGCCGCCGCGCTGAACGACGACGCGACCCCGATGTGGTGCAGCGAGCCGTCGTCGTCGAACAGACCCAACAGCATCGAGCCGACGCCGTCACCGCTCTTGTGCATCCGATAGCCCGCCACCACGCAATCAGCGGTGCGCTTGTGCTTCACCTTCAGCTGCACGCGCTTGTCGGGCTGGTAGGTGCCGTCGGGGGCCTTGGCGATGACGCCGTCGAGTCCTGCGCCCTCGAAGCGGACGAACCAGTCGCGCGCCACGTCGCGGTCGGTCGTGGTCGGGGTGAGGTGGATCGGCGGCTGCGCACCGGCCAGTGCCTGCTCGAGCAGCGCCCGGCGTTCGCGGTAGGGCTCGGCGAGCAGCGACCGGTCACCGAGCGCCAACAGGTCGAAGGCGACGATCGATGCGGGCGTCTCGCCGGCCAGCTTGTTGACCCGCGACTCGGCGGGGTGCAGGCGTTGCTGCAGGGCGTCGAAGTCGAGCCCGTCGTGGGTGGCGATCACGATCTCGCCGTCGACCACACAGCGATCGGGGAGGGCGGCCCGGATCGGGTCGAGGAGCTCAGGGAAGTACCGCGTGAGCGGCCGCTCGTTGCGTGACCCGATGATCACCTCGTCGCCGTCGCGGAAGATGATGCCGCGAAAGCCATCCCACTTCGGCTCGAACACCATGCCGTCGCCGGGCGGGAGCACGTCACCACCGGTCGCCACGTACGGCTTGGCGAGCATCGGTTTGATCGGGGGCATCACCGGTAGGTCCACTCTCCGCAGCGTAGGTCCCTCGCCCCCGGGGCCGCGCCGGTACGCTGCGGGACGTGGAGACCGTGGGATCCGACGCCGATCGTGCCCGATACCTGGGCCTCTGCGCGGCCGGGCGCTACGCCGAGGCCGAGTCCATCCTCACCCTCGTCTTCCCCGACGGCAGCGACTTCGGCGAAGAGCTCGTCTCCCGCGGTGCGTTCTACGAAGACTGGGGCGACGCGGTCTCGCTCGTTGATCCCGCCGCGGCGCGCACGGCCTACGCCCAGGCCGAGGAGCTGTTCGCCACCTTCGCGTCGTGGGCGACGGCAGGCGGCGAGGGCACGGCGCGCATGATCGACGTCAAACGGGTCCGCGACAAGCAACAGGCGCTCACCCGGTCCTGACGCAACCGGCCCGGGTCGCCGTCCGCCGGACCGGGTTGCGGCTCACTGCGGTGGGTCGATCCACTTGTGGGTGGACGACGGCGTGAACGCGGCCATGCGGTCGAGCAGCCCACCCGCGTCGGTGTCGACGAGCAACAGGTCGAGGTTGGCGGGCTTGAGCACCTCTTCGGTGACCGCGTGGTGCAAGAACGCGACGAGGTGGTCGTAGAAGCCGGCGACGTTGAGCAGGCCCGACGGCTTGTCGTGTAGGTGGAGCTGGCTGTGCACGACCATCTCGAACAGCTCCTCGAGCGTGCCGAGCCCGCCGGGCAGGGACACGAAGCCATCGCTGAGCGTCGCCATCAGCAGCTTGCGCTCGGCCATCGAATCCACGATGTGCAGCTCGCTGAGGCCCTGGTGCGCGATCTCGCGGTCGACCAGCACCTGCGGGAGGATCCCGATCACCTCGCCCCCACGGGCGAGCGCGGCGTCCGCGAGCGCCCCCATCAGCCCCACCGCGGCGCCGCCGTAGACGAGGGTGATGCCCCGGTCCACGAGGGTGTCAGCGAGCGCGTGGGTCGCATCGAGGAACTCGGGGCGGGCGCCGAAGCTCGAGGCGCAGAACACGCAGATGCGGCGCAGGTCACGGGTCGGGGTCATCGTCGGAAGCTACCGGGCTCGCCGGACCGAGGTCCGCCGGAATCGGTGGGCTCGGGGCCCGCAGGGCCGCTTTGGGATGGACCGGGGGTGCGCCACTAACCTGTGCCGCTTATGGATCACCCCATGCGAGAGCGCATCGACGAGCTGAACAAGCGCAAGGAAGAAGCCCTCCAGCCTGGCTCGGAGCGGTCGGTCCAGCGCCAGCACGAGAAGGGCAAGCAGACCGCCCGGGAGCGCATCGACTACCTGCTCGATCCGGGCTCCTTCCACGAGCTCGACATGCTGGCCCGTCATCGGGCCCATGGCAGCGGCATCGAGGAGCGTCCCTACACCGACGGCGTGATCACCGGGTGGGGCACCATCGACGGCCGCAAGGTCTTCGTCTTCTCCCAGGACTTCACCGTCTTCGGCGGCGCGCTCGGCGAGGTGTTCGCCGAGAAGATCCACAAGGTCATGGACCTCGCCCTCTCGGTCGGCGCCCCGCTCATCGGTCTCAACGACGGCGCCGGCGCCCGCATCCAGGAAGGCGTCGTCTCGCTCGCCTCCTACGGCGGCATCTTCCACCGCAACGTGCTCGCCTCCGGGGTGACCCCGCAGATCTCGGTCATCCTCGGCCCATGCGCGGGTGGCGCGGTCTACAGCCCGGCCATGACGGACTTCATCTTCATGACCGACGAGACCTCGCACATGTTCATCACCGGTCCCGACGTCGTGAAGACCGTGACCGGTGAAGAGGTCACCCTCGAAGAGCTCGGTGGGGCCAAGTCCCACGCATCGAAGTCCGGTGTCGCGACCTTCGTGGCCCCCGACGAGAAGACCTGCCTCGACGACGTGCGGTTCCTCTTCGGGTTCCTGCCGTCCAACAACCTCGAGGCGCCGCCGTACTACGCCCCGACCGACGATCCCGAGCGCAAGTGCCCGGAGCTCGTCGACATCATGCCCGCCTCGCCGAACCACCCGTACGACATGAAGAAGGTCATCGCCGCCTGCGTCGACGACGGCGAGTTCTTCGAGTACTTCCCCCGCTGGGCCGGTTCGATCGTGTGCGGCTTCGGCCGCCTCGACGGCCACCCCGTCGGCATCGTGGGCAATCAGCCGATGATGCTCGCCGGTGTGCTCGACATCGAGTCGTCCGAGAAGGCCGCTCGCTTCGTGCGCACGTGCGACGCGTTCAACATCCCGCTGGTGACCTTCGTCGATGTGCCCGGCTTCCTGCCCGGTGTCGATCAGGAGTACGGCGGCATCATCCGCCACGGCGCCAAGCTGCTCTACGCGTACTGCGAGTCGACCGTTCCGCGCATCCAGATCATCACGCGCAAGGCCTACGGCGGCGCTTACGTCGTCATGAACTCCAAGTCCATCGGCGCCGATCTCGCGTTCGCCTGGCCCTCCGCCGAGCTCGCCGTGATGGGTCCGCAGGGTGCCGTCGACATCGTCTACAAGCGTGAGCTGCAGTCCGCAGCCGATCCGGTGGCCATGCGCGCCGAGCTGATCGACGAGTACACCGAGAAGTTCGCCAATCCGTACGTCGCCGCCGAGCGGGGCTTCGTGGACGACGTGATCGACCCGGCCGACACTCGCATCAAGCTCATCGCCGGTCTCGAGATGTTGCGGTCCAAGCGTGAGGAGCTGCCGCAGCGCAAGCACGGCAACATCCCGCTGTGAGCGAGCCGGCCGCCACCGCTCTGGGCTCGATCTCTCCTGATCCCACGACCGAAGAGGTCGCCGCCATCGCGGCGGCCATCGAGGTGGCCTGGCCCCGCCCCGCCGCGGACGACGGGGTCGTCGCCGAGCCGCCCCGCTGGCGGTTCTCCGGGCGCTGGTGGTCCAAGCCGCTGCCGTCCCGCCGCGACCGGCCCTGATCTCGGCCAGACTGCTCTGCGACGGCTCGCCGTCGCGAGTGCCGACCTGCCCCCTCCACATCGAGGAGCCGAGCCCGTGGAACTGACGACCGTCGCCGATGACGAAGCCGTCGTGCACGACGGGCTCGTCGTGCGCACCTATGACGGGCTCGAGCCCGACACGGTCTACGAGTACGACGGCTTCGCGTTCCGCACGCTGGCCCGGCCCGCCGGCGAGCTGCTGTGCCGCTTCGCCACCGTCAACGACGTGCACTTCGGCGAGATCGAGTGCGGGATCATCGAGGGCATGGAGCTGGGCCCGACCTTCACCGCCGAGGAGGGCGGCCGGCCGTACCCCGAGATCATGAACGCCGGAGCGATCGCGGAGATCGAGCAGATGAACCCGGCCGCGGTCGTGGTCAAGGGCGACCTCACCTCGAAGGGCACCCTCGACGAGTACGACGACTTCTGCTCGTTCTACGAGCCGGCCTTCGGCGAGCTGCTCCACGTCGTGCGGGGCAACCACGACTCGTACTACGGCGGCACGTTCGCCTCCGATGCCCCGTTCACCGTCGAGCTGCCGGGCGTCGTGCTCGCGGTCATCGACACGGCCATCCAGGAGCACTACGCCGGTCACGTCACGGGCGCCACGCTCGTCTGGTTGCGCGACCTGGCCGCCGGCATGGCCGCCACGGGCGACGACCGCCCGATCCTGCTCTTCGGTCATCACCACGTGTGGAGCCCCGAATCCAACCAGCGCCCCGACAACTACTTCGGGATCAACCCGGACGACTCGGAGCGCCTGGTCGAGGTCGTCGCGGCGCACACCAACATCCGCGGCTACTTCGCCGGACACACGCATCGCAACCGCGTGCGCCGCTTCGGCCTCACGCGCGACGTGCCGTGGGCCGAGGTCGCATCGGTCAAGGAGTTCCCGGGGGCGTGGGCCGAGTACCGCGTGTACGACGGCGGGATCCTGCAGATCATGCGGCGCATCTCGAGCGCCGAGTGCCTGGACTGGACCGAGAAGACGCGAGGCATGTACGCCGGGATGTACTTCGACTACTCCTTCGGTGAGCTGACCGACCGCTGCTTCGCCATCAGCACCCGGTGACCGGCACCGCCCCCGGCCCACCCGGTGCCGGAGCGGCCGGCGGATCCGCCGGGCCCCTCGCCGACCTGCGGGTCATCGATCTGGCGACCGTGCTCGCCGGTCCGGGCTGCGCGCGTCACCTCGCCGACTTCGGGGCGGACGTCATCAAGGTCGAACGGCCCGGCGAGGGCGACACCCTGCGGTCGATGGGCTGGCGTGATCCGGTCGACGACGTCACGTTCTTCTGGAAGCTCGGCGGGCGCAACAAGCGGTCGATCGTGCTCGACCTCAAGGACCCGATCGATCTCGAGCGCGTCCGCCGGTTGATCGACACGGCCGATGTCCTCATCGAGAACTTCCGCCCCGGCAAGCTCGAGGGGCTCGGCCTGATCCCCACCGAGCTCATCGCGCGCAACCCGAAGCTCGTGATCACCCGGGTGAGCGGCTTCGGGCAGACGGGACCGTACGCGCAGAAGCCGGGTTTCGCCACGATCGCCGAAGCGCTCTCGGGCTTCGCCGCGATCAACGGCGAGCCCGACGGCGCGCCGCTGCTGCCCCCGATCGCGCTGACCGACGAGGTCACCGCGCTGGTCGCGGCGTTCGCCACGATGGTGGCGGTGCACTCGGGTGTCGGGCAGGTGGTCGACGTGAACCTGCTCGAGTCGATGCTGCAGCTCATGGGCCCGCTGGTATCGCTCTATGCCGTGACCGGGATCGAGCAGCCGCGATTGGGGGCGGGCATCCCGTACTCCGTGCCCCGCAACACCTACCGCACGGCCGACGATCGTTGGGTCGCGGTGAGCACGTCGGCCGAATCGGTCGCCCGTCGCGTGCTGGCCCTGATCGGGGTGGCCGACGACGACCGGTTCGCCTCGTTCGCCGGTCGGGTCGCGCACCGCGACGAGCTCGATGCCCTCATGGGCGCGTGGGTCGCGGCTCGACCGATGGCCGAGGTGCTCGCGGCGTTCGACGCGGCCGAAGCCGCCGCCGCGCCGATCTACTCGATGGCCGACATCGCCACCGATCCCCACTACGCCGCGCGCGAGGCGATCGTCGAGGTCGACGGCACCCCCATGCAGAACGTCATCGCCCGTCTCTCGGCCACGCCAGGGTCGTTGCGCTGGGCCGGCCGGCCGCTCGGCGCCGACACCGCCGAGGTCCTCGCCGAGTTGGACAACCTCTGACCCCGGGGGCGAAGGGCCGTAGCGGAGCCGAGAACGCGCGAGTAGGGGCGGTGGTGGAGCCGAGAACGCGCGAGCAAGGGCGGTGGTGAGGCCGAGAACACGCGAGTAGGGGCCGTGGTGAGGCCGAGAACGCGCGAGTAGGGGCCGTGGTGAGGCCGAGAACGCGGGGTTCGGGGCGGATCAGGCGATCGTGATGCTGGCCAGCACGTCGTTGATCACCGGCACGGTGCGGATCCGGCGGGTGTGCGAACCGAGCACGACGTACAGGCAGAACGGCCGGCCTGACGTGGTGAAGAACTTCTGCGCGGCGCCCTGGCCTTCGATGCCGCGCTGGAGCGTCCAATACGAGAAGTCGTCTGTCGTCAGCTTCGGGATGCCCTGGGTGGCGAACATGGCGGTGCCGGCGCTGCCCGGGCCGAACTCGGCGAAGACGACGAGCAGGTCGAGGTTCGACATCGCCTCGACGGCCTTGCCGCCGTAGTCGTCGACATCGGCGGGCAGGGCGAAGTTGGCGATGTGGGCGACGGCGTTGGTTCGCTCGCCGACCACGGCCGCGCCGGACAGGCCCGCCGGCGTCGGCTCGGGCTCCCGCTGGAAGATCCGACCCTCCCAGCCCGTGGGCAGGTCGGCGGTGATGCCGAACGAGTTGAGCGCAGTCATGACCCTCCCATGATGATCGAGAACCCGGCGGCGGCCCCGACGAGCCCGAGGGTGGCCACGGTGGCCCAGTCGGCCACGCCGGCCAGGGAGGCGAAGCGCCGGTGCAACGCCACGAGTTGATCAGGACGCTGCACCCTAGCGCCTGCGTAGATAGCCAGACCCCGCACCAGGCCGAAGGTCGATCCGATGAGCACGCCCCCGAGCACCGAGCCGGTCAACACGGCGAAGAGGATCGTGGCGTAGACCGCCGCCGTCGTGATGATGGTCGTGATGCCGAGGCCGAGTTGGAAGCCGAAGCCGGCGCCGTAGACCCAGCCGCGGTACAGCGTCAACCAGTCCTCGTTGACCTGCCGGCGGATGGTCGGCAGGCGCAGCGGGATGGGCCCGACGTCGAACAGGAACGCGACGATCCCGCCCACCGCGACCCCGATCGCGGCCACGGTGGCCGACGGCGAGAGCAGCCACCCGAGCGCGCCGCAGAGCGCGCCGAGGGTCGCGCCCCCGGCCAGCGCGCCGAGCGCGTAGGCCGCGGCGGTCACGGCGAAGGTTCGGTTCCGTCCCCGCTCCCCGAGCGGGGTGATGCTGGCCAGCATCGACTCGCCTCAGGGCGACCAGGTGGACCGGATGGCCCCGATCACGGCGGTGGCCATGCCGGCCCAGAACGCGACGGCGTTCATGGCTGGGTGGCGGTGGGCCCTGCTGCGCTCTGATCGTAGAGCGACGGGTCGCCCGGCTCGATGCCTGCGGCGCGCAGCTCGGCGTCCACCCGGCGCTCGCGCTCGGCGCCGTTGAGGTGGGCGGCGCGGGCTTGTGGCCCTTCGGTGAGCCGTCGGCCCCGCTCGGCGGCGATGCCGGCATCGGCCAGGGCCTGGCCCATGAGGTTGCGGACCTGGTCCCAGCTCGTGGCGGCGCCCTCGCCGATGATCCCGTTGGTCACGCCGTCGACCAGCACGAAGTAGGGGGCGACCGGGATCTCGTAGTCGAGCCAGGCGTCACTCGACAGGATCGTCGTGACGTTCTTCGGGGCGAGCTTGCGCAGCGCGGATTCGCTCTCGGCTTCGGGGCCCTTGGCCACGATGAGCAACCGGGCGTCGCCGGGCACGTCGATGCGGGGGTCGGCCAGCGCCTCCCAGAAGGTGCGACACGTCAGGCACGAGCTGGAGAGGAACGCGACCAGCGACAGGCGCTGCGTGCCCGCGATGGCCGCTGAGGCCGCCGCACCGAATGGGTCGACACCCACGACATCGAACGCGCGGAACCCGGCATCTTCCCGGGGCTCGGGCACCCCGGGCACGGTCTCGAGGCGGCGGCTCGGTGACTCGAGGCGGCGACTCGGCGTCGCGTGCTGGTGCTCAGGGTCGATGCCGCCACCGAGATCGTGAAGCGACTTGAGGATGTCTGCGTGGCTGCGGAGCAGGCCGGCCACCAGCAGGGCCAGGAACCCGACAGCAACGGTGAGCAGGACGACGAGTGCCGTCATGGCCGGGCCCGGCCGACCGGCCGGGCGCCGCCCGCCGCGCGGGCGGCCATCAGTTGACCACCGGCGCGTCGCTCGGGTCGCCGTAGGTGATGTTGATCTCGCCGAAGCCGCCCGTCGGTGTGTTGCGCAGGCGCCAGTTCATGCCGGTCTGGACGACACCGATGCCGGTCGCGTGGTTGCCGTCCCAGTCACCCGCGATCGGGACGTCGCCCGGGTTGCCGTAGGTGAAGTTGATGTCGCCCATGCCGCCTTCGGCGGTGTTGCGCAGGCGCCACTTGTCGCCGCCCTGGATGACGCCGATGCCGTCGCGGCCGTCGCCGTTCCAGTCGCCCACGATGGGG